>NZ_JFAQ01000112.1 GCF_001304695.1 Xanthomonas axonopodis | reverse complement strand
CTGGCGCTGCGCCGCGCCAGCGAGCTGGCCAAGGCCGGCCATCTGTCCACCGCGATGCTGCCGCGGTGGGAGCACGAACAGGCACGGATCTCGACTGGATCGACATGCACTGCTGGTCAGACGCCAAGCAGGCGTACGCCTTCTACGCGGGCACCGACGACCTCGACGCGAGCCTGCTGTTGGCCTCGCGCTTTGGGCTGGGCGGGCCGCGCCGCGAGCGCATGATCGCCACCCGCGATGCCATTGCCTCGGAACTCGGCAGCGACGCATTGCTGCACCGCTACAGTGGCATGCAGCAACGCGAAGGGGCATTTATCGCCTGCTCGTTCTGGCTGGTGGAAGCCTATGGCCTGCTCGGCGAGCGCGCCGAAGCCAAGCGCTTGATCGAACAGTTGCTGGAACAGCTGGGCAACGATGTCGCCTTGATGCCCGAGATGCTGGACACCGCCACTGGCGCCGCCTTGGGCAACGTACCGCAGGGCCTGAGCCACCTGGCGCTGATCCACGCGGCGCTTGCCGTGGATGGCGAATAATCGCAACGCAGCACCTATTGCCCCTGCACCAGCTTGCTATCGGCAGGCTCCTTCCCCCATCGGCAGGAGGAGACCGCCTAGCGGATGCGGCTGCGCCAGAGCGCAGCTCGACCAAGTGCGTCGATTCGCTTACTGCGCTAATACCACTGTCTGGATCGCATGCGCGGGAATTTCCAACGTGCTGGATGCCTCTCCCACATACAGGTTGTAAGCAATCGCCACGTCGCTGGCATTCATGACCACCATGGCCAGGCTGCCATCGGTGTTGAGAAACGCGGTGGTCGCCAGATTGCTACGGCTGCTGGCGGCGCTGACCCGCCGTGCGCCCGGCCGGATGAATTTGGAAAAGTGCCCGATATACCAATAGCTCGGCGTATAGGTCACCTCGCCGGTGCGCGTATCGGCATGCACCGGCGCAAAGCAGTAATTGCCCACATGGTTCGGCCCACCATGTTGGTCGAGCAGAATGTTCCAGTCCGTCCAGCCCACTGCGCCATGATTGAAGTCGTTGATGATGGCCGTGCCGTAGCGTTCGCCATTGGGCCAATACTGCAACTTGGCCGGGTCGAACTTTTCCACCGCCGCTTCGGTCAACAGCAGGTGCTTGTCCGGATAGGCCTGCGCCACTGCCGCCACGTTTTCCACCATCGGCTCGAATCCGGCCCAGGTTTCGTACCAATGAAAGCCCATGCCCCACGCATATCTTGCCGCCTCCGGATCGTCGAAGATCACATGCGCGCGGTGCACCATCATGTCGCGGTTGTGGTCCCACACGATGATCTTGCGATCGCCGTAGCCGGCGCTTGCCATGGTGGGCCCGAGGTGATTCTTCAAGAAGTCGCGCTCTTCCTCGGCCGAAAACAGCATCGACTCCCAGGTCTGCACCGCCATGGGCTCGTTTTGCAGGCTGATGCCCCAGATCGGGATGCCCGCTTTTTCGTATGCCGCGATAAACCGCGTGTAGTAGCTTGCCCAGGCCTGTGCGTACTCCGGCAATAGCTTGCCGCCCTTGAGCATGGTCTTGCTGTCTTTCATGAAGGCCGGCGCACTCCACGGGCTGGCAAAGGTGGTCAGCTTACCACCGGCCGCCGCAATCGCCTGGCGCAACATCGGGATGCGGTACTTGGCGTCGTGCTTGACCGAAAAACTCTCCAGCGCCGCGTCGCCCTCCTTGATGTAGGTGTAGCTGCCGCTACTGAAATCCGAGCTATGGATGGTGGTGCGCGCCAGCGTGTAGCCGATGCCCTGCTGCGGATCGTAGTAGGCCGTGAGCAACGCACGTTGCGTACGCTTGGGCAGCGTGGCAAAGGTCTCTGCGCTGGAATCGGTGATCGCACCGCCGATGCCCAGCACGTGCTGAAACTGCCGCTGCGGATTGACGAAGATGGAATTTTCTTTTTCGGTCAATGCATGCCCGGCGACAGGAGCGGCCGCCGTGCTGGCGCGCATTTGCTGCGTGGCGCCTTGAGAGCTGGTGTAGATACGCAATGCGCCATCGCTGCGCGCTGGCGAGCTCGCATCCGACGCTGCTGGTGTCGCCGCGGGTGCCACGGCCGCCGTTGCCACGCTCGCGCTGCTCACCGTGCCAAGCCCCATCCCCAGCATTCCCACCACCGACCACGTCATCGCTCGCTTCACCGCGCACCCTCCCAGGTAGATCGCGCAAGCCTAACCGACCAGCGCGCCGCAACATCGCACGACAAACGAGCGCAAGCGCGAATCGACCTTCCCTTCTCCCCTCGGGAGAAGGTGGCGCACAGCGCCGGATGAGGGTACGTGCGCACGTGGCGGTGCCGGCGGCGCGTGATGCATCACAAACAGCGAGAAATAAAAGACCTCAATCTGCACCAATCCCAGCACCCGTACCCTCACCCCTCTCCCAGCGCGCGAAGGGCTCAGCTGCAGCGCCAACATGCTCCTCTGCCGTCTTGGAGAGGGGCTAAATCACCTACGCGCCAAACGATCCAGGATGCCTGGCACTTCCGGCGGAATCTCGCGCGCCAAAAAGCCCACCGTGCCGATGCGCTTTGCGAGCTGCCTGCCCGCAGCCGCATGCACGAACACGCCCCATAGCGCTGCGGTCAATGCATCGCTGCCCCGTGCAGCGAAACCTGCAATCAGGCCAGCCAAGGTGTCGCCAGAGCCCGACGTGCCCAGCCCGGGCACACCACCACGATGCACCCACAACGCACCGTCGGGCCCGGCGATGAAACTGTCCGCGCCCTTGACGATCACCACGCTGCGCATCTTCCGTGCGAAGGCCAATGCGTACCCGCCGGGCGCCGCTTCCACTGCAGCCTTGTCATCGCCGGCGAGCGTTGCCATTTCGCCGGCATGCGGCGTCAGCACGAAGGGGCGCCCGGCCGGCGCGCGCAAGCTGCGCACTAACGCACCGGCGTCCAGCACAAGGTACAGACCGCCTTGGCAGCGGCCAGCTTGACCAGCGCCGTTGTCGTCGTGGTCGACGCCATGCCCGGGCCGATCACGGCCGCGTCGCAGGCCGCCAGCGCCGCGTCCAACGCACGATGCCCGCGCGTAATCTCGCCCTGCCCGTTCTGCCCCAGCCCCAGCACCAGCGCCTCTGGCACCGCCAGGGCCATGGCCGGCGCCACGCTGGCAGCGGTGGCGATCTGCAATTTGCCGGCGCCCGCGCGCAACGCGGCTTCTCCGGCCAGCAATGCCGCACCGGGCACGCGCATCGACCCACCGACCACCAACACGCGCCCCCGCTGCTCCTTGTCGCCGCCCGGCGATGGCAACGGCATCGCACGCAGCGCGGCAGCGGTCAGCGTGCGAAGGCGTGTGGCAGCCATCAGCGCGCTCCGGCCGGGCGGTCGGATTCGGTGATCACCGGCTCATCGGCCAGCTCTGGGGGCACGAACTTGGTGCGCACCAGTTGCAGCGATTGCCCATCGGCCGCGGCCGCATATTCGGTGACGCCACAGTTCGGCACATCGCCTTCGCGGTCGATGGCCAGGATGGTGGCCTCGTCCATCCGCTCGATCAGGTAACGCAAGCAATTGACGATCACCTGGTGCCCCACGATCAGCACGCGCGCACCCACATGATTGCGCTGCAGGTCGCCCACGATGCTGCGCAACCGAAAGATCACATCGCACCAGCTCTCGCCACCAGGCGGGCGAAAATAGAACTTGCCCACCAGCTTGCGCTGCTCGGCCAGCTCCGGAAACGTCGCCAGGATGCCGACCGTGGTGTACCGGTCGAGCACGCCGAATTCCTTCTCGCGCAGCCGCTCGTCCACGCTGACCGCATCGGCCGGCTGGCCGAGCGCACGCGCCACCGCAGCGGCGGTTTGCCGCGCGCGCACGTAGGTGGAACTCAGGATCAAGGTCGGCCGCTCGTGTTCGGGAAGCCCAGCCATCCACGCGCCCAATGCCTCGGCCTGGCGCTCGCCCAGCTCCGACAGCGGCACATCTGCATCGCGATGCTCCAGGTCGATCAACGTCGCGCCATTGGACTCGGCCACATCGCGCGCCACGTTGCCCGCACTTTGCCCATGCCGCACCACCCACAGGCGCGCTGGCCACTGCGCCGACACCCCCGCAACCGCACTGTTCTCACTCACACCCATCTCCTGCATCACGTCGCCACCACGTGTCGCACAGCCGCCGTAAACAGGTGGTCGACCATGCCTGCGGCCATGCGCCGCCGCGCCACCGGTGTCATGCATGAGCCCGCACAGGGCGCACGCTGCAAGGAACATGCGCCAGCGCACAGACCAGCGTGGCTCCAACGGAGGCGTAGCCCTGTCTCGGTATACTGCAGGCCCCCGACACCTCGCTCGCCCATGTCCAACGTCCTTCAGCTGCGCACCGCAAAACAGCGCGAAGAGCTCCTGCTAGACGACGTATTGGACGCAGCCGAACACTGCATCGACGAGATCGGCCTTTCGGCCACCAGCTTCGAACTCATCGCCGAACGCACCCGTCTGTCATGCGGCAGCCTGCTGCAGCGCTTCGAAGACGAAGGACGCGCTGGTGCGCGCATTGCTCGAGCGCAACTACATGCGCGCCATTCGTCAGATGTGGCTGGTGGAACGCCCGGCCAACGTGCACGTGGTGGACTTCATCGCCGGCCTGCTCGAAGACTGGCTGCTGCAGGAAATCAACATCAAGCGCACCCGCATCGACCTGGAGCTGCACCTGGCCACGCTACGCGACCCGGTGCTGGCCGCCTTCATGCGCCGGCAGAGCGCATCGCTGATCGAACACCTCAGCGCACTGCTCAAGCGCCTGCTTCGCGGCCACACCGACACCGCCAGCAGCGAACAGGAATTCCAGGCCCGCGTGTTCGCCGTCGCCGCCATGTGCGGCGGCCTGCACAGCGTGATGACCAGCGGCATGGAACTCAACCGCATGCATCTGCAGCTGATCCTGCGCGAGAGTTTGTCGGGCATCCTCAAGTCGGCGCCGGTGGAGTCCTGAAGCAGCACGGCCCGGCGATTGTCGGCCGCGCTCCGGCCAGCTGCCAGCGCGCGTTCAATCTGCCGACGACGTCGATGCTTCCTCTGCTGCACGGGCCCTGGCTGCCTGCAAAAGCTGGGTGACCAACTTGTGCGCATCGCTGCCAACACCGCTGGCCGCGTTCCACAGTTCCGGCGGCAAGCGAGAACGCTTCACCGTCATGAGGTTCAGCAGATCCCTGGCCAATGCCAGCCGCTCGCCTTCGTTCATGGCAGGGCCGGCATTGTCGTCATCCGGCGTGGTCACCATCTCGACCGCCGCATCCAGACACGCTTCGGTGGCCCCCAATTCCCGCGCCCGCAGGGTTTTTTGCCCTGGTGTTTGGGTGCGTATGTACCAGGAAGCGAGAGACTTGATGGCCTTGGAGCCACCGTATGCCGCCGCCGCGCCAAGCATCGTCTTTGCACCTTCTGAAGCGACCCTCTCGTTATAGCTGGGGTCGACCGCGAAGCCGCTTTTCCCCCCGGAGACGTAAAACTGGGTCAAGCCAATAGCGAACACGAGCCCAGCGCCCAGCGCCCAGCGCAGCAGTCTCCGCTGCGTCGTGTACAAAGTGGGCCACGCGCAGCCCAGCGGCTGGTTCCTGCGGCTGCGCAACCTGGTCGACAGCCTCCCAGGCCGGCCTGAGAGGCGCCTCACGTACAGGCCGCCGTGGCAGAGCCTGGGCCAGCTGCGTATTGGCATGCGGGTCGTGAACACGTGCAGAGGGGCCGGCATCGGACTCGGCACCCCTCTCTTCCTGACCCTGTCTCGCACCCCTGCGCACCGCCGTCGTCATTGCCACAGGACGCATACATCACCTCGCATCGATGGATGGAACCGCATTGTTCTGTTGCGCAATCAACAACGCGCGGCATTGGCCGAAGAAGCGTGACCGAGGGCGAAACGCGCACCGCGTTGCTGACATTGGATGGCAGGCATGGCCAATCCAGCCCAAGCGCCCTGCTGGACGACCAACTGCTGGTCATGTGCTGACGATCTAGTACCGCGCGTCGAACCCGGTGCAATCGCGCACCATGTGCACGTCGGCGCCGGTGTAGTCCTGAAGCAGCACTTGCCCGGCCACTGCCGGGCGCGCCCCCGGCATCTTGCACGCAGGCGCGCTCACTGTGCCGACGAGGTGGACGCCTCTTCCGCAGCCCGCGCTCGGGCTGCCTGCAGGAGCCGGGTGACCAGAGCATGCGCATCATTGCCAGCACCGCTCACTGCCCGCCATAGGGCTGGCGGCAGACGGGCACGTTCTACCGTGATGAGGTTCAGCAGATCCCTGGCCAATGCCAGCCGCTCGCCTTCGTTCATGGCAGGACCGGGATGGTCGGCGTCCAATCTGGTCACCATGTCCACCGTCTCATCCAGGCAGGCCTCGGTTGTTCCCAACTCGCTTGCCCGCTGCGCCTTGGTCGGCACTTCGTGCCGCCCGGCCTGGGCCTGCACATAACGCGCCGCCATCACATCGGCCCCCTCATCCCCAAGAATGCGACCAGCGCTCCCACTACCTGGCAGCCACTCACCACAGCAAGATTCTTGTAATACAGGTCATCGTTGAAGTAGCCGCGTATGCCACCGCGGCAGGTGCCTGGAGCGCGGCAAACGCTCCCCAAACTGTGGCCCCAGCGGCGCCCACATGCGCGATCGCGCGCCCTGCATTGGCGACGTGGACGCCAAGGGGCGTGCGAGGCTCCCTGAGCGGCGCCTCGCGGACGGGCCGCCGTGGCAGGCTCTGGGCCAGTTGCGTATTGGCATGCGGGTCGCTGGCCGGTGCAGACGGGCCGGCATCTGCCACGGTCATGCCCTCTTGCTTGCTCGCGCCTGGCGCCTCGGCGCGTGGCGGACGTCAACGCTACAGGTTGCATGCTCACCTCTCCGCTAGGGATGCGCGCCATTGTTCCCCAGCGTGATCGGGCATGCGGCATCCGGCCGAAAAACCATGGCCGGACACGAAACAAGCGGCGCCGCGCATGCCAAAGTGCGCAAGCGTTCCAAGCCCGCACCAGCGCATCGCTGCAGGCAAACGGCCAGGGCGGCTGGCGATCGTGTTGAAAGTGCGCGTTCGCCGCCACATCCGGCGCCGGACTCGCCATGCCAGATGCCAGGACGTGCAGCCCCGCCGCAACTTCGCCCACGCCTGCACTGCTTCGTGCATTGCGCCCTATGCATGCACCACTGCCTCAATGATGCCGAGAGTGACGCAGCCGGCTTCGCTGCTGAGTGGCTCCTGGTGCCAGCGGGATCACTCCAGCCGCTGCATGCCGCGTGTTGCACGCGAACCGCCAGATCCGCCCCCCCCTGATCGTTGACCACCCTGTCCTCGACCATGAAACAGATCTCCGGCAACCTCCCTCTCCCTTCCACAGCGATACGCGCAGACGCAGAGCGCGGTGCCCGAGCAGCACACACTGCCCCCTCCCGTCGCAGACCATCCGCTCAATCTGTTGGAAAAAAGAAGAAGCACCACCGGCGTGCTCGCCGATCAAAGTACGCGCCTGCACGTCATGGTGCCCCGTCTGCAGGCATCGTTGGCACCGCAAACCTGGTCCTCATCCAGCAGCGATTCGCCAACGACGCCTGTCACCGGCCGCAGCCCCCGTCTCGGCCCGCAGCCCGGTTCACCGACCTGGGCCTGCCTACTGGAGACGCCGCCGCGCACATCGGCGCTTGCGGGCGCCGACAGCAGCGATGCATTCCAGAATTTGCGCAACGCACGGCGGCTAGTCAGCGAGATGCGTCATGCCCGGCAGCACGTCGTGCTGAGCCCGCGCCTGGTGAAATCGCTGACCAGCCGATCCGAACGCCCGGACTTGATCCAGAAGCTCTCGGCGTTGAAGCCCGGCGCCGTGGATGTAGACAGTGGTTTTCTCAAGTTGACGCTGGAAACCTGGCACGCAGGCACGGCAGCAACGCTGCACGCAATGCCAACCGTCGGCAGAGGCGCATCCGCCTCGACCTACGCGGTTCGGCTGGCCGAAGATTTCTGGCAGGACGGGCAAAATTGCGGACGCGACTTCATCTTCAAGGCCTTCTTGCACATGGACTCGCAACAGCCGATCCCACCGACACTGTACGACCCTGTCACCGTTGCAGACGCACAGGCGCTGCAGGAACCGATCACTGCGCGCAAAGCCATGATCTTCCAGGAGTATCAAATGATCAGGTCGGTCGATGCGGTGCCGTATATCGTGCGCGCCCACGGCGTGGTGCAGATCGAACACACATTCGGCATTCTGCTGGAGAAAATCGACGGCATCAGCGTGCGCAGCGTGATTGGCCGCGCACGCAGAGCGCTGCAGCAAGGCGCCATCACCGCAATGGAGTATCTCGGCCTGGCCCGGCAGCTGATGGCCGATGTACTGGTGGGGATCGCCTGCTGCGAAGACGCCGGCATCGTGCATCAGGACATTTCGCACAACAACGTCATGTACGACCAACCCATGAAGATCTTTCGGCTGATCGACATGGGGCTCGGCTCAGAAGAAGGCGACCCAAACCGCGGCGGCACACCGGGCTTTTACGACTTGAGCACCCCTGCCAGGCATGCGCGCGATGTCTATAGCGTGGCGCAACTGCTGGTGCACGTTCTCAAGCGCCCCGACTACAACATGGGCATGATCGGGATCAATCGCGCCAAGACCGCAGACACCTTCCCCTTCATGGATGCATTGCAGGCCCTGCCCGCCGACCACAAGCGCGCGGTGGTGCGCTTCTTCAACAGGATGCTGGACGATGGAACCGGCGAGCGCACCAAGGCCGAGATCCTGCTGCGCGACCCATTTTTACCGAACCGCCGCTGCCGCCCCGTGACCGGATGCATCGCACCTATGAAAAACTGAAGCGCTTGCCTTCTTTTTAGCAGCACCCTCGGTTACAGGTGAGCGTGAACCGATCGACCGCGTCACGTGTAGTGGCTGGGTGATAGGTGCTTGCGGGGTTGAACGAGCGAGGCAAAGGCGCATGCACACCCGCAACTTCAGCGCTGACTCGGGCATTCAATCCGCACCGCTGCGTACTGCCTTACGCGTGCCGATCAATGCGTCCATTTGGCGGTGATCCAGACGGCACAACACGTCATGGCAGTGGATGCGTGCCTTCGATGACAGCGCACTCCACATCGTCCAGCACCCGGCCCACCTGCTCAGCCAGCAGCTCCAGACAGAACGCCAACTCGTCCATACAGATGGCCGGCTGCCGCGCCTGCTCTTCTGCCTGCGTGCGCGGCTGCGCCAGACGCGCCAGAAATCGCATATGGTCGCGCAGCTGCTGCAAACGGTATTGCGCGCCTTCTGGCAGGTAGTAGCCCGGGTGTGACTGCGCATTGCGTACAACGTCCGACATGGCCTGCTCCTCATTCCATGGAATCCGCCCGCCCGCCGCAAGGCGGCGGAAGGGAAGTCGGGAGGCTCGAAACCGCACACAGCCGGCGGGCGTATTCCCCTTGCGGGTGTTGTATTAGCCGCCCTCCCGACGCAGAGCATCGCGTCGGTTGCACCCCATAACATGCAGGCACAAAAAAACCACCGACATGACGGAGGTGGGTACCGCTGTGTGCGGAGTTTCGAGGCTCCGTGGGGTGATCGTGCTACTGGTTGGGTGGCACGTCAAGATGCTTGAACGAGCCGACTTCCCCCAACGGGCCTATGAAGTAGGGCTGTCACCAGCCAAGAAACCACGCGATTTCTCAAAAATTTCGAAAGCCAGATGTTCGCTAGTCGCAGACCTGAACTCACGATCGGTCATGATCCTTGCGAAAATCTCTTCGTTGCCCTCCATTCGCTCAATGAACAGCTCATCAAGCACTCGTCCCAGGTACGCAGTGAAGTCGCTCAGATTATTTGCCCTTGCAGCCTCCTTGATCTGTTCGCTGGCTTCAGCGGACACTTTGATCTGATCAAAGAACAGCTGATCTGCCTCGTTGAAGTCGGTACCGAATCGAGTATTCAGTTTCTCTACAAGGCTCGACAGCGGTAGTTGCTCATCTGCCACACGTGACGTGCCAACATCAGTGGGACCCTTCAGCGAATACAGCTGGCCTTGCGCCAAATCGATGGAGCCATCGGTGAGTTGCTGCATCCGGTAGTAGCGCAAGCTCACTTCATCATCCAGCACGAACGCCTTGCCATTGTCGGCAGGCGGCAGCTTGGTCATCAGGTTGCGCACGAACGTGTAGAGTTTTTCCAGATCACTGTCCTGATAAGGCACGATCTGCGACAGAAAGGCATACAGATTGCGGTAAGCCATCAGCAGCCCGCGAAACTCGTCCTGCTTCGCCTCTACCTCCATCTTGAAGCGCTGCACGACAGCATCCAGCACTGCATTCATCTGCTTGTGGTCGCTACCGGAATGCTCGCGCTTCGGGCGGTACCAGGCTTGCGCGAAGGCATCCACGTCAGCCGGAGCAAAGATCGCCGGCGCCAGCAGCTTGTGCTGGAGTTCGGACAGCTTTTCCGGTCCCGCATTCTCGCCAATCGGCGTGCTTTCATAGTACGGCTTGAACGCCTTATGGATGTCCTCTTCCTTGTTCACGAAATCCAGCACCAGCGTGCGCTTCTTGCCCGGCGCCATGCGGTTGAGCCGCGACAGCGTTTGCACCGCCTGCACGCCAGCCAACTTCTTGACGACGTACATGGTCTGCAGTAGCGGCTGGTCGAAACCGGTTTGGTACTTTTCGGCCACCAGCAGCACGCGGTAATCGTCGCGCTCGAAGGCTTCCGGCAACTCGCTTTCTGCCAGGCCGTCATTCATGGCTACTTCGGTGTAGCTCGCACCCGGATCCTCCGGGTCTTCCACCGTTCCGGAAAAAGCAACCAGCGAGCGAATGCCCTCGTAGCGGTTGTCCTTGATGTAACGGTCGAAGGCCAGCTTGTACTTCACTGCCGCCAGCCGGGAGCCCGTGACCACCATCGCCTTGGCACGGCCGCCCAGTTCATGCATCACGTGCAGACGGAAGTGCTCCACGATCACCGACACCACCTGCTCAATGTTGACCGGGTGCAGCTCCATGTACCGGGTCAGCGCCTTGGCTGCCTGCTTGCGCGATACCTGCGGGTCGTTCTCCACCTGCTTGATCAAGCCAAAGAAGCGCTTGTACGTAGTGTAGTTGGCCAGCACGTCCATGATGAAGCCTTCCTCGATGGCCTGGCGCATGCTGTATTCGTGGAACGGCGACACGCCCGACGGCCCTGGCGTATCGAACAACACCTTGGTCTTGAACTTGGGCGTGGCAGTGAATGCAAAGAAGCTGAGGTTGGGCTGGCGGGCACGCTTCTGTGCCTCACGCAGGATCGCCGCGCGGGTCGCCTCGTCAAGCTCGTCATCTTCTTCGTCGGACAGCTGCGCGGCCACCGCCGCTTCAATGCCGTCGCGGTTGAGCATGCCGCGCAGGGTCATGGCCGTTTCGCCGCTCTGCGAGGAATGCGCCTCGTCGACTATGACCGCAAAGCGCTTGCCTGCAGTATCCAGCTTGACGTCCTCGCCATCGGCTTCCAGCCGCGCCAGCGCACGGGCGATGAAGGGGAACTTCTGGATCGTGCTGATGATGATCGGCGTGCCGCCAGACAAGGCCCGCGCCAGCTGCCGGGTGTCGTCGTCGATCTTCTCCACCACGCCGGTCTTGTGCTCGAATTGGTAGATCGTATTCTGCAGCTGCTGATCCAGCACGCGGCGGTCGGTCACCACCACGACCGAATGGAACACCTTTTCCTCTTGGGCGTCGTGCAGGCTGGCCAGCCGGTGCGCCAGCCAGGCAATGGAATTGGACTTGCCCGACCCGGCTGAGTGCTGCACCAGGTAGTTGTGGCCTGAGCCATGCGCACGCGCGTGGCCCACCAGTCGCCGCACCGCGTCGAGCTGGTGATAGCGCGGAAAGATCATCGTCTCCTTGCGCACCGTGCGCACGCCTTTGTCGGTGGTGATCTTGCGTTCCTTGATCTCCAGGCGCATGAAGCGCTGCAAGATGTCCAGTAGGCTATCTGCGTTCAGCACTTCATCCCACAAGTAATGGGTCTTCCAGTTGCCTGCCACGGGTGGGTTGCCCGCACCATGCACACGACCACGATTGAACGGCAGAAACACGGTCTCGCGGCCTTTCAGCCGGGTGGTCATCCAGGCCTCGTCCGGGTCCACGGCAAAATGCACCAGCGCACGCTGCTTGAAGGCGAACAGCCTGTCACGCTCATCGCGGTCATGCTGGTACTGGTGAATGGCCTCGCTTGCAGCCTGACCGGTCAAGGGGTTCTTCAGTTCCACCGTGACCACCGGCAGTCCGTTGACCGCCAGGGTGACGTCGATGATGCAACGCTTTGGCTTACCGTCCGGCCGCTTCAGCACCGAGGTAAACGACACCTGCCGAGTGATGGTCAGGCGGTTGTGCACATACCTTTGCGCTGCTTCGGGATTCATTCCGGAATTTGGACGGAAGTATGCCTGGCGCAGCGTCTTGCCATAGCACTTGAAGCCATGGCGCAGCACGTGCAACGCGCCCTTGATTTCCAGTTCCTTGGTCAGCGCCTCCAGCACGGTGGTCTGGTTCCGCGCACCCAGCAGCGTTTCAAGCTGCTGCCAGCGCGTGGGCTGGCTGCCCTTAATGAAACCGATCACATCCACCGGAAACAGCGCCAGGGTTTGGTCGTAGTCAGCGGGATGGCGCTTCTCATAGCCGCCCGATGCGAGCAGACCGACTTCGATGGCGGTTTCAAAATCGTGTTCGGAATGGCCGGACATGCGCGGAATCCTTATCCGTTGAGTTCGGGAAGCTGGCCGGTGACGGCGGCGGTTATAGCTGCCCGCCTTTGTTCATTCAATACAGCGATGGTACACAGAACAATATCTTCGGCCTTCATAAATTCCTGCATGACTTGCACTGCCCATTCCGCAATCTCCTGCTGCTCTGAAAAAGGCGGCATTGGATGACGAAGATTCTTGAGTGTGTCTTGACCAATATTCTGCATAGAACCACTCGTGCCCGTGGCTTCTCGCTCATATTGAAATCTGGCCAGGGGCAACCTCAAGAACGCTGTGAGATAATTTCGATCAAGAGCCTCTGAAACCTCAACCCGGTAGAGCTTATCGCAAAGCATGATTTTCCCTTGTGTCTCGTCAACGATCGCAGCACTACCAAGTAGCTCTCGCGTATTCGCACGACTTACAAGTACGTCGCCAACCTTGGCCTCGTAGTGGGGCAGAGGATCGATGTCGAACGGCAATACTTTGTTTTCTGATTCGTTATATTTCTCGCCATTCACACATCTGACCTTCAATACACCCCACTCCAGCAGGCCGGCTATCGCATTGAGGCGACCACCCCTGTTCAATTCTGGCAACTGTGAAGCGTAGCCTGCACTGATGCCAATGCACTGGAATTTCCCCTAGCCAATTGACGCCTGACGGCTTCATCGGCACATCCGAATTTAGCCCTTTGGTGACGGCCCGAGTGATCAGGGCTTGGCGCTTTTCCGCCAGTCGCTCTAGCAGCATCTTGATAAGCCCAAGCTTTCCTAGACATCTCAAGGCCATGGAAAATGGCCTTGAGATGTCTAGGAAAGCTTGGGCTTATCAGGCACCAGTTTGCCCAACACGCCAGTGATCACGGACGGCATGGGGGCTTGTATCGCGATCGCATTTGCGGCTGAACGCATCAATCCAGGAAACAGGCGCCCGATGCCGGGGGCGAAGGTGCGTGTATTTCATGTCTATCCATTTGCCAGGCAGGAGCTTGCGCCTGGCGAAGTGATAAACGCCATTCAGCGCTATATCAAAAAAATTCGACAAGAGGGGTTGACGCTGCGTGTTGCAATGCACGGCGGATTGAGCAGCAGCGAGTCGTCACTGGCGACAGCCAACGAATTGCGGGCGCTGTTCGACAGCAAGCAGGTGCCCGTAGAGTTTGATGAGACATGTGATAAACGGGCGGAGGAGACGCCACTTGGTGCAGTCATCAATGACGACTATTCGGTCGAATTCATCACTCGGCTCGTCGCTACGGACTATCTCCATGATTGAACACGCTAGCAGAAGCGGGCGCTGAGCATGAGGACGCCATAGAAGCGTCAGGGAAACCTCTGTTGGCGCGTTGATACACGCATTGCTGCACGCACAGGAAGACAGCATGTTTGGCGACAGCGGCTACACAGGTGCGGAAAACGCGACGAGCTACAGAGCTGGGAGGCTGTATTTTTCATTGCCGCCAAGCGATCCACGATTCAAGCCATCGGCAACAAATGCAGGTCAAGAACCGTGTCGCGCTGTGCGCGTACGCACACAGCATCAACGGCAGCAGCATGACCCCCACAGTGCTGCTGGCACCACCACAGCAAAAAAATGCCTGTAGTGCGAGGCTCGCCTAAAGATTGCTCAGAACGACACCTCCACCGGCTGCCGCGACCACAGCACCGACTGGTGACCGGTGGCCTGCTTCCAGGCCAGCCGGATCGCTTCGATGTCGTTGCGCCGTTGGGGGGTGTCTTCGTGCAGGATCACCAGCACCTTGGTCCCCAGACGGTTCGGCTCCTTGGCGCCGCGGAACAACCATTGCCCGTAGGCGTCGAACACGGTCAGACCATCCGGAAAGCGCGGGGTCACTTCCTTGTCCAGAAACGCGCGCCATTGGGTTTCGTCGATGGTGCGCGTCTGCGGGCGATCGGCCGGGCCGGACTCTTCGCCCACGCCGAAATACAACTCGCTGCGCACCCAACCCCGTGCCGCCGCCGGCCGCGCCGCATCGCCCTGCAGGCTGGCAGTGGTCGCGGTCGGCGGCGGCACGGGGTTGGG
>NZ_JFAQ01000111.1 GCF_001304695.1 Xanthomonas axonopodis | reverse complement strand
CCGCAACATCGTCGCCAGTGCGTACGGCTGCCGACCGGGCCGCCCCGATACCGGATAGTGCGGCGCGATCAGGGCAAGCAATTGCTGCCACGGAACGACCTGCTCCATCTCGGCCAGGAAGATCTCGCGACGGGTTTGCTTACGCTTGCCCAGGCCCTCGGCGTCACCGAACGTCAGTTGCATGGATGAATCCTCTACATGAGGCGGTAGTGTCGCGTGTCTGTGGTGAGTTGATCAGACCTTCCTTAACACCCAAGCGTTGCTGCGAGCGAGTTTCGATAGCCTGACTTCTAGCTTGCCGAGGTAGCGAGTGCTAACGTACCTCTTCAGATCTCATGCTGGGCATGAACATGGATATGAAAAGTAGACTGATGTTTGCTACGGGATTACTCGCACTATCAACCTTGACTGCTTGTGCAGGAGGAAACATGCGCTCTGATTACAAGAAAAATGATGTTCAGCCGGTCAAGATCGAAAAGGCGGGAGACTCACTACAGATCACCTACCACATGCCGGCAGAAAGCCTCTTTTATTCTCCGGGCGTTGATTTCGCGAATGAAGGCGGCGTATTGCGTATCGCAATCCGTAGATGCGGCATCAATGATAAATGTGATGCCATGGCGAAAGCTGCCGTGCCACCAGCTGAGCAGTGGACACCCAAGGTCACCGTACCGTATGCAGGCGAAAAGGTCTTATTGGTCTACGCAGACACTGAAGAAACGTTGACTCCATAATTTCATTCAAGGAGCGATGCAATGGGCACCGAACCGGCTAATGAGCGCGTTGTACTTGGAATACATAGCAATGGTGGACAAGGCGGTCTGACCGACGGCCATGCCTGGATTACGGTCAAGCGGGGCAATTCACCCACGGAGTATTATGGATTGTGGCCCGACAACCATCCGATGGTGAAGGATAACGGGGACGGCACCGATATCCGTTCCGGAATGGAAAAAGGACAGCGTTCTGACGCAGACCGCTACTACGACCTGTCACCGGCCCAAACCAAAGTCCTCGACCAAGCGCTTCGCGAGAACGTCACGTGGGAACTGAATAACAACTGTTCCTCATGGGCTAGCGAAACGGTATCTCGTGTCACCGGAAAGCATATTGACGCGGGAACGTGGTTACCCACTGTAGAAACGCCCAACGCGTTGATCGACACCATTCGCGAGCTGGAGTCTCGACATCCGACGTCCCCGTCCACGCCTGAGGTGAATGAACCTGCACGCGAAGGACGATCAAGCAACTCGCTCGGGAATGTTGAGTCGTCAGGAGAGCATAGCAATCCTTTCACCAAGGCAATGACTGATCCAGAGCACGCTGGCAACCGCCTTTTCGCTGGGCTACGGGAAGGATTGCCTCAGCACATCTCCAATGAGCGGGTTGCTTTTGCCGCGCAGCGTGCACACGAGGCTGGAATCAACGACATGTCGAAGGTGAGCCAAGTCATTGAGCGCGAAGGCGACGTGTTCGTTGTTGGCACGACCCCTGGATTCCGCGCATCGGTACTTGCAGGCGAGCAACCTCCCACGATTGAACATTCTAGTACAGCCCTGGCCCAGCAAGCTGCTGCGCAGCCTTCTGTGGAAGCCCATAATCAGGCCATTGGCCCCCAGATGGTTTAGCGAAGGTTGATACGCCCAGGCTTTCCTAGACATCTCAAGGCCATGGAAAATGGCTAATTCGGAGGTGTCCATGAGCAGTAAGCGGTATACAGATGAGTTCAAGGTCGAGGCGGTCCGCCAAGTGACCGATCGCGGGTTCAAAGTGGCAGAAGTCGCCGAGCGCCTGGGTGTTACCACGCACAGCCTGTACGCCTGGCTGCGCAAGTTCGGCAAGCCCGGCGTCGTGCAGCGCGCCGAGGTGGACCAGAGCGCGGAGGTTCGGCGGCTGAAGGCCGAGTTGCGCCGAGTGACCGAGGAGCGCGACATA
>NZ_JFAQ01000110.1 GCF_001304695.1 Xanthomonas axonopodis | reverse complement strand
TTGATCAGCGTTGCCTTAGACATCGACGATGTCTGCGGGATTCACGACAGCCTGGTTGCCGCTGATCCTCGATTGCGCAATCCCCTTGGCATCCCCGTCTTATTTGACGTCATCAACGTCGCTGCCGCACAGGATCTGGTCAATGCGCTGCAAGAACGCCATCTGTCGCGGCAACACATTCCGGACTCATCGCTGCTGACACTGCCCAACAACGCCTTGATCGCCTCGCGACTCATTCATGATGCAGAGCCACTGGATACATTCCTGACCAAGGCGTTTCTGCCGCCTGACATTTCGCTTGCACAGGCCAAGCAATCCGCTGCCCGTGTCGAAAGCGCCGCAGCCGGCAGTGGTGTGCGGGCGGACGAACTGGCCGAAGACCACGCGCTGCTTGCGCGGATCAACGATCCGGTCAATCTCCGTACGGGCAAACAGGCATTGGTCGACACACTGCGCCACAACGGTCTGGACGGGCTGTTCGCCTCGTTGCTGGTCAGGCTGACCCTGGGCGAAGCGTCTGATCTGGGCCCTGACAATATGCTGGTCATTCCCGGAGAAGATGCACGCCACAAGGTCATCAGCATTGATGTGACCGGCTTTCGCTACGACCGGGAGAAGGATGCTCCGGCAACTTCACGGGAGCCTTTTCGGTATGGTTGGGGAGACGTCATTCAGACCCCGGCACGGGCGCTGGAAGCGCTGCTTCATGCAAGCGTGATGAGCAGTCGTTATGCCAGAGGCCTGGAGGGCGTACATGCCATGGTCATCGAGGCCATACGCGAGGCGCTTGACGGGCAAGCCACGCCTGAAGTGGAAATGGTCAAGCAGTGGTACGCCGCGCTCGATGTCGACTCCGCCACGGCGTCCTTGCGCTCGTTGGGCGATCAATTGAAAGGCATGTCTGACGCGGGCTGGATGCCGGATGCCGCGCTGGTGAACCAGGTGTTGCAACGCAATTCCTCCTTCCTCGGCAACGTGATTGAGAAAGCCCGGAAATGAAGACTGCCGCAAGCAGTATTGCAGACCGCGATACGCACTATCGGTCCTGCCGACGGCGACGGTATCGCATGAGCCACCTCGCGCCTCAAGTCAGCCAACCTTCGGGCCGCTTACGGCTTTTGACATTGGCTTTGTTCGTGCCAAGCATCATCAGGAGAGAAAGGCCCTAAGATCCCAACCTGCTCGATCCGGAGCTATCGGATGATTACAGTCTTCAGATCCTTGACAAGCCTGCTGCAGCGGGGAGACTACATCCAGTCGGCCACGTCTGTGTCTGTTGCCTCCCACGACGCCCAAGCACGCCACACCCCACTTGCCTTCCTCACTCCTGCGCCCGTCCGACGGACACGAACGGGGCCACATTCGCTCAGGGCCAGCGCCTCGGGGCCGCAGGACGTAAACCCCGGGCAGATGGATGCGCTTGGCATCGACCACGTCAGCCCAATGGCAGAGCCGAACAACTATGTGGACATCATTCCACCCGAGATCAGACAGCACATACTATATGGGGACGGATCTGGAAGTGGTGGGCATATGTGGCCAGGGCAGCACGAAAAGAGCGTATTCCCGCAATCGTGGGGGGCAGATAAGATCATCCATGAAATTGGCGACATCGCCACATGCCCTAAAACGACGTGGTATGCGCAGACTGGCATTGGTGAAATCTATACGCGCCGGGGTGATCCAGCAAAGTGGGTCGCATTTGAAGTGCGTGGGGGTGTTCGTATTCGCGTTGTTTATCAGCCGGCGATTGGGAAGGTCATTACGGCCTTTCCTGACGACACACCTATGCCCTCGTTAAAAACGATTGAATGAATTTTTATGATTAATCAAAGAATATATGATTTTGGGCGCAAATTCTCCGGCAGGTTGGAAAATTCGGTTATCGATGGCGCCCTGAATTATATTGATTATGGCGAAAGTGCATTGGCTTTCGAGATTCTATGTGACCATCTTTTGGAGCATGACGTCGTCCTTGATTCAAAGGAGTATGACGAGATCATGGAGTTGATTTCACATTTGGGATTGGATCCAGAGCGGCCACCATTTATTCACTTGGCGGATTTGAGGATTTAGTTTTTCGCCTTGAAGAAACATGCTCTGATACGCCCAGGCTTTCCTAGACATCTCAAGGCCATGGAAAATGGCTAATTCGGAGGTGTCCATGAGCAGTAAGCGGTATACACATGAGTTCAAGGTCGAGGCGGTCCGCCAAGTGACCGATCGCGGGTTTAAAGTGGCAGAAGTCGCCGAGCGCCTGGGTGTTACCACGCACAGCCTGTACGCCTGGCTGCGCAAGTTCGGCAAGCCCGGCGTCGTGCAGCGCGCCGAGGTGGACCAGAGCGCGGAGGTTCGGCGGCTGA
>NZ_JFAQ01000011.1 GCF_001304695.1 Xanthomonas axonopodis | reverse complement strand
GTTGCCCACATGAAGCACAGAGGCCTCCCAACAGAGGCCTCGATCACCGGGATTGCCCTGAATGGGCAAAGCGATCTACGCGCCCCATCGTCTATGTGCATCCAACCTCCCGCGAAACGCGGGAACGGGGCTTGATCAGCGTTGCCCTAACGAAGCCCCTTGCTGCTCAAGTCCGTCGAGAGTGCTCAACACTCTGCGTGGCCAGGTCTTCTGGCTGACATGGCGCGAAATCGGACCTAGCGTGCAGCGAAGTTACAGCAAGCAGACGCGAGCAGCGGTGTTCTGGTGTCGACGCAGGCGGCGGGCCACAATCGCAAGGTCCTTATGTGGAAGCGCTGTATGTCCAGCTCGCGACAGCTTGTCATTCCTCTGGTGCTTATCGGTGCATGCGCGTTGCTATCGATGCCGTCGACTGGCGCGGTGACGCCCCCTTCGAGCGATGCAGCTGCCGTAGAGCGCCTCCCGTTGAAGACCAACGCGATAGAGCTCAGCGTCACGCCGGCATTTGGCGGGCGCGTGCTTTCGTTCAATCTGCGCGGCCAACCCAACGTGTTGAAGGTTGGTGCGGCGGTGGAGCAACAGCCTGCGCCCGAGGTGTCGGCTACCGCGGGGGATATTCCCTATTTCGGCCATGATGTGTGGGTCGGGCCGCAGAGTCAGTGGTGGCTGCACCAACACCTCAATGCCGAGCGTCAGGCGGCGGCCGCGGTATGGCCGCCGGATCCGTATCTGTCGCTGGCGCAGACGCGTGTCAGCGTGCGGCGGCATGACGTGGTGGAATTTGAAGGCGTGCCCAGTCCGCTGATCGGGGTGCAATTGCGCAAACAGATCAAACGTTCTGCAACGCGTGCGGACACTGTGGACATCCAGGCCAGCGCACGCAATATCCGCGCGCAGCCAATCGCCTGGGATCTTTGGTTCAATACGCGGGTTGCGGCCACCACGCGGGTGTTTGTGCCGGTTGCCACTGCTGCGGACATTCGGCTGCAGCCGCCGCGCGAGCCCGGCACGATTGCCCCGCATTATCAGCAAGAGCGCGGCCTGCTTGCGCTGCGTGCCGATGCGCGCCCAGACGGGTTGATCCAGCGCGGCAAGCTCTTGTTGCAGCCGTCTGCAGGATGGATGGCCGGTTTCGCGGGCGGGCAGGTCTTGGTGATTCGCTTCGCGCATCAACCGCTGACGGCGATCCATCCCGAGCAAGGCCAGGTGGAGTTGTATCTGGATGCGCCAGCCCAGCATCCGGAACAGGGATTGCTGGAAATGGAAGTGCATGCGCCGTATCGGCAGCTTGCGCCAGGTGTGCACATGCAGGCACAGGAGCAGTGGACGCTGCTGCGCTACACCGGGCCAGATGAGGAGCAGGCGCAGTGGCAGTTCCTTTGCAGCAACGCCAACGCGCTCGCGCTGGCCAATGCATGCGAGGCGCCGCCTCCGTCTTGCTGAGGCGCGCATTCACGTCGATGCCGGGCTGTGGCTATGATGTCGCCCATTCCCTGACCAGATCGATGCGCATGCAACGACGCCACTTCCTGAAGAATGCTGCTGCCGCATTGGCCGCGCTCGGCTTGCCGACGTTGCCGCAGTGTGCGCTGGCGGCCAAGGCTGTTGGTCTGCGTCGACTCGGGCAGCCGCAGCCGTTCGACTACGCCTGGTTGAAGGGGCAGGCGCACGCGCTGGCGAAGGCACCTTACAAGAGCCACAAGCAGGTGTTGCCGGGGCCGCTTGAGGCGCTTAACTGGGATCAGTACCAGTCCATCCACTATCGCCAGGACCACGCGCTGTGGGCCGATGGCAACGGCAAATTCCAGGCGAAATTCTTCCACCTGGGACTGTATTTCCATACCCCCGTGCACATCTACGACATCGTCGATGGCAAGGCACAGCAACTGGCCTACGACCCGGCGGCATTCGATTACGGCAGCAGCGGGCTGGGCGGCAAGCAACTGCCAAAGGATCTGGGCTTTGCCGGTTTCCGGCTCAATACACGCAAGGATACCGACCGCGATTTTTCGGCATTCCTGGGAGCAAGCTATTTCCGCGCTGTCGGCAAGGAAGGCCAGTATGGGCAATCGGCACGCGGGCTGGCCATCGATACCGGTACCGGCGGGCCGGAAGAGTTTCCGGATTTCATCGCCTATTACCTGGAGCAGCCGGCGGATGATTCGGACACGGTGGTGGTGTACGGCTTGCTGGATTCGCCCAGCGTTGCCGGCGCGTACCGCTTCGCCATCACCAATGGCGATGTGTTGCTGATGGACATCGACAGCGCGCTGTACCCACGCAAGGCGATCGAGCGGTTGGGTATCGGCCCATGCACCAGCATGTACCAGGTCGGCGAAAACGATAACCGGATGGACTGGGATTGGCGTCCGGAAATCCACGATACCGATGGCCTGGCGATGTGGACCGGCGGTGGCGAATGGATCTGGCGCCCGTTATGCAACCCGCCGCATCTGCGCTTCAACATGTTCGTCGACGAGAACCCGCGTGGGTTCGGGCTGCTGCAGCGCGACCGCAACTTCGATCACTACCAGGACGATGGCGTGTTCTACGAAAAGCGGCCGTGCCTGTGGGTGGAACCCAAGAGCGGTTGGGGCAAGGGATCGGTGCAACTGGTGGAAATTCCCACCGTGGACGAGACCTTCGACAACATCGTGGCGTTCTGGAACCCGCAAGCCAAGCCGCAGCCGGGGCAGGAACTGCTGATGGGCTACCGGCTGTATTGGGGCGCGCAGCCGCCGGCCAACTCGCCGCTGGCGCATTGCGTGGCCACCCGGACAGGACTGGGCGGCATCGTCGGGCAAAAACGCAGCCATTTCTCCTGGCGCTTTGCGGTGGATTTTGCCGGTGGCGAACTGGCCGCGCTGGCGAAGGATCCAAAGGTCAAGGTGGAGGCGGTGTTACAGGTGTCGCGCGGCACCACTGAAATTGTGTCGGCGCGCCCGCTGCACGAGCTCAAGGGCTACCGGGCGATGTTCGACCTGGCCCCGCCGGACGAGGGTACCCAGCAGATCGATATCCGCCTGTATCTGCGCGCCAACGGCAAGCCGCTCACCGAAACCTGGCTGTACCAATGGACGCCACCGCCGCCGAGCGAGCGCAAAATTTACTGAGGAGCGCCGAGCAAGGCGGCCGGCGGCGCTTGTTGCCGGCATCCGGTTGCCAGCACCGCTACAAGCGCCACTGCGGCGCCAGGGAACGTGTGGCTGGCATGCAGCATGCGGTTGGAGCGCCGCCTGTTGGCGCACTTGTCTGCGTGACGATCGACGCCGCGTAGCGCACTCAGGCCGGCGCCGAGGTGCCGACCAGATGCAGCCGTCCGCGCGGACGTGTGCAGGCCAGCTCCACGCGGAAGCAGGTGCCGTCCTTGCCGCTGATGATGCGTAATTCGCCTTGATGGGCCTTGGCGATCTGCGCTGCCATATGCAGACCCAGATCGACATCCGGTAGCGCACGTCCGTCGGTATGCACATGGGTGGAAGCGTGCAGCACATCCAGCCGCCGCGGATCGATCCCGTCCAGATTGCAGACTTCGATGCGTAGCCGGCCATGTTCGGTGACCGCGACCGCCTTGATCAGCGAACTTTGCGGCCCCTGCACGACCGCGTTGATCATCAGGCTGCCGAACATCTGCGCCAGACGGATCGCATCGCCGTGCACGGGCTCGTCGATGGCCACGTGCGTGGACAGCACCTGGTTGGGGTAGGCGGCGCGGGTTTCGTCCACGACCTGGGAGAGTGCATCGAGCAGGTCGCTCCCGTCGCCATAGTCCAGCTGCAGCCAATCGCGTTCGATGCCGCGAGCGAAATCGCATGCGAAATCGATCAGTTCTTCCATGCGCCGCAGGCTACGCTGCATCGAGCGGATGGAGCTGCCGTAGCGATGGTTGAGTTGGTCGATGGACAGCATATCCACCACCGCATGCATGGACTGCAATGGGTTGCGTAGATCGTGCCCGAGAATGCCAATAAATTCTTCGCGCAAGCGCGCCGAGGCACCAACGCGGCCCAGTTCGCTGCGGGCGCGTCGCGATTCCTGCGCGCTCTCTTCGGCGCGTTGCTCGGCCTGGATCTGTGCGGCAAGCAACTGTGCAAGCAGTTCGACCTTTTCCACCAGCGGTGCGTCCATGACGCGCGGCTGCGGGTCCAGCGCGCACAAGGTACCGAACACGCTGCCGTCGTCGAACTTGATCGGCACCGAGACGTAGCTCTCGAAGCCGTAGAGCCGCGGCGAAGGGTGATCGCGATAGACCGGGTCATCCGATGCATGCCCGAACCACACGGCATTGCCTTTCACCCGCACGCTGTCGCAAAACGTGGTGGCCAGCGGCAGCTCGTCGCCGGGCTGCAGGCCAAAGGACAATGCATCGTGCACCTGGCAGGTGATCCAGCGTGCATCGGTGACGCGGGCGACGGCGGCAAATCCCATCCCGGTCAGACGGGTGAGGACGCTCAACACGTCGGCGACCGAGGAGAGCCGGCCAACACGGGCGATATCGGCGCGCAATGCGGGAGGCAGTGGATCCATGAGTGCCTCCAAAGAGTAGACGATTGCCAGTTTACCGGACCGCGGTTGCGCCCGGTTGTGTGGGGCGCCGCTGTCTCACAAGCGCCACCATACGCTTGTCTGACGGCGCCCGCGATACCGCCGTGACCCGCATGCCCGCAGGTTTAGCAGCGCCTGCAACGCCTATAGCGCGTGGCAGGCGGGTCGCGGTGGGCGGTCGACGAAGGCGGTCCCGCCTCGTGTGCTGATCTGTTGCTCTTAAGAGGGTGTTTACATAATCATACAATTGCATCATCTCCTCGACGTCCCCCCGATTTTGAGTAGCACGCCAGTTTGGAGTCCAATTCCCTACCTGAAGGAGATTGGACGTGAAGAAGCGTTTTACCGAGGAACAAATCATTGGCTTTTTGAGG
>NZ_JFAQ01000109.1 GCF_001304695.1 Xanthomonas axonopodis | reverse complement strand
TTGATCAGCGTTGCCTTAATCCAGTGCCGCGTCTGACAGCGCGGACAGATGCACTTTGCTGCATCGCACCACCTGCAGGTCCGGCCAGTGCGCAGTATCGGCGTATCACGGGCCTCTGGCGGCGCTCGCTTGCCAGGCACGTCGAACACAGGCCAAGGGTGAGCTGGCTGTCAAACAACTGTCATACCACCGGCATAGCGTGACCGGCTCGCCGATGCACCATTGCCATCGTTGATCGTTGCCTTTGCCTGGAGTCTCGATGTCCCCTTCCCCCGACCCCTCCCGTCGCCGCCTGATGCAATTGCTGGCGGCCGTCCCCCTATTGCCGCTTGGCAACGCCGGCGCTGCCGCCCTGCAACAACTTGGCGGTGCGGCATGGGCCGCGCGCCCGCTGCGACCATCGGAGAACCCGACCCGCCTGGTCTCGGCGACCTTCCACGGCATGCCGGCGCCGAGCCTGGCCGACCCGGCGGCAATGGCCACCACCACGGTCGGTTCGGCCCTCAGCGTGACGCGCAGCGACGGCAGCACGCAGCGCTATGCGCTGGCCTACCACCCGTTCTTCATCACCGGCGATCAAGTGCCGGACGGCAACGGTGGCACCGTGCTGGCGGGCGGGTATTACGACATCCAGCATCGCCCGATCATCGACCGCTCCAAGCCCGGTGCCGAGCGTCCGTTCTTTTCCGATTGCCCGGATGGCTCCTCGCTCCTGACCCTGCCCAATGCCAAGGTGCCAGGCGTCAAGGGCAACCACGTGTTCGCAGTGGTGCAGTTCGAATACACCACCCGCGACCAGGCCGGCAACGACACCAACCGTCACCTGCCCGCGCCGATCGCCGTGTTGACGCTGGATCAGGACCCGGCCACCGGCAAGCTGTCGCTGGTGAAGTACCACAACGTCGACACCGCACCGGTCCATGGGCTGTGGACTACCTGCGGCGCCAGCCTGTCGCCGTGGAACACCCACCTGTCCAGCGAAGAGTACGAGCCCGATGCCACGGCATTGGCCGGCAACACGCAGTTCCGCAGCTACAGCACGCATCTGTACGGCGACCCGGACAAAGCCAACCCTTACCACTATGGCCACCTGCCGGAAATCACCGTGCATCCGGACGGCACCGGCAGCGTGCGCAAGCACTACTGCCTGGGCCGCATCTCGCACGAGCTGGTGCAGGTGATGCCCGACCAACGCACCGTGCTGATGGGCGACGACGCGACCAACGGCGGGCTCTTCATGTTCATTGCCGATCGCAAGGCGGATCTCTCCGCCGGCACCTTGTATGTCGGCAAGTGGCACCAGACCTCGGGCATCGGCCCGGGTGCGGCCACATTGCGCTGGATCAAGCTCGACCACGCCACCAGTGCCGAGATCCAGGCCATGGCCGACCGCCTCACCGCCGCCGACATCCTCGACGTGCACCTGAGCGACCCGGGCGATGCCAGCTTCACCAAGATTCCGTTCAACGGCACCTTCAACTGGATCCGAATCAAGCCCGGCATGGAGAAGGCCGCCACGTATCTGGAAACCCACCGCTATGCCGCGATGGCCGGCGGCAGCCTGGGCTTTACCAAGCTCGAAGGCACCACCGTCAACGCGCGCGACAAGGTGGCCTACATGGCGATGTCCTACATCGTCACCAGCATGCTCAACGGCTCGGGCGATGTGAAAGTACAGGGTCCGGAAGCCGGCGCGGTATATGCCTTGAACCTGCGCGGCGGCCAGCGCGACAGCCAAGGCGCCCCGATCCACAGCGATTGGGTGCCGATCGACATGGCCGCTCCGGCAGCCCTCACCGGCCACAACCTGGCCAAGGCCGATGCGCTCGGCAATCTGGCCGACCCGGAACGGATCGCCAACCCGGACAACCTCAAGTTCTCCGAATCGCTGCGCACCTTGTTCATCGGCGAAGACAGCAGCCTGCACGTCAACAATTTCCTGTGGGCCTACAACGTGGACAGCGGCACGCTGACGCGCGTGCTGTCGGTGCCGGCAGGCGCCGAATCGACCGGTCTGCATGCGGTCGACGAGATCCACGGCTGGACTTATGTGATGAGCAACTTCCAGCATCCCGGCGACTGGGAAAGCCCCTTGCACGACACCGTCAAGGCCACGCTAGACCCGCTGGTCCGCACCAACTACAAGGACCGCTTCGGTGGCGCGGTGGGTTATCTCACCGGTGATCCTGTGGCGGTGCAGTTGAGCAGGGCGTAAAAGCCGCCGTTTCCCGTTGCAGCGCTGCGTGACCTGCGGCTGACATGCGCAGCGTCGCGTTCTCGCTGCTGTCGCATACGGGCAGGAGCGCACCTGGGCGCGAGCAGCGTTGCCGGCATGGCCTGTCGCGCCCGGGTACGCTCCTACGGCAAGGTCGATGGGTGTCTGGCCGCGTCGGTGAGAGACGGATCAGACGCAAGTGCCTGAGCGCGCGGCTCAGGACTGCCGCAACTCCAGCGCCGCCATCAACGATGGGCTTGGCCCAATCGGGCACCTGCGCCAGTTCGTCCGGCGTTTGCGGGTAGTGCAGGCCGCTGCGGTCCAGCTCCAGCACCAGCAAGGGCGATGCCTGACCCGCAGCGTCGGCCGGTGCGCTGTTGTCGTAGACATGCAGCACTGCCAGATGCGGTAGCAACGCAATCAGGTTGGCACGCGAGGCGTCGTAACGCTCGCGGATCTTGTGCTCGGGAATGGCATGACCGCCGGCCGCAACCCGCGCCGCGACGCGCTCGATGTGCAGATCCACCGTCGCCAACCCGCAAAACCAGACCGCTACCGTGTGCTGCGCGCAGGCCTCCCGCAGCAGGCGCGGAATGGTCGTTGCGGCCAGCGTGGTTTCGAATGCGAAATCGCTGCCATCGGCCATCGCCTGGCGCAGCCGCCGTACGCCTTCCTGCCAAGCCTGCGCGTTCGCTTCTGCAGGCGCCCAGCCCTGCTCCACCAAGTCCCTGGTGAAGGCGTCCGGGTTGAACCAGGTGGCGCCGTCCTCCTGCAGAAAACGCCCCAGCAACGAACTCTTGGCCGCGCCATTGACGCCGGCCAGCACCAGAAGATTGCCCATTGCTTACAGCGACGGGCCCAGGGCGACCTTGCGGCCGCGGCGTGCCGGCGTGGCGATCGCCTTGGCCAGGCCCGCACCCTCGGTCGCTGCCGCAAGATGCGCATCGAACTTCGCCTGCAATGCCTGCAGCGACTGCGCGCGCGCCGCGCTCGCCGTTGCCGCACTTGCCTCACTGACCAGACGCCGATACTCCTCGGCATCCACCACCACCGCTTCGGGATGATTGTGGTTGGTGATGACCACTGCCCCGTGCGAGCGCACCTTGCGCATCAAGCTGGGCCAGCCCTTCACCTTGATGTCGGCAGCGGGCGATTTTTCGAGTTCGGGCAGATCCTGGAAGCGCGACATCGGAAGTCCGGGGCGGAGTGTTCGCAATGAGCCTACTCTCAAATTCCCAATTTAGGAAATTTATCTATTTTGGCCGCAACCCGGCCGGTCATGTTGGCCAAAACGCAAAAGGGGCCCGAAGACCCCATTTTTTGAAGCGCGATGCGCAACTGCTCAGCCGCGCAACTTGCTCAGAAGCTCGCGCGTCACCGGGTCGGCCACCTTGGCCGATTCGCCCTTCAGCGCCGGCAGCAACTGGCTTGCCAGCTGCTTGCCCAGCTCCACGCCGAACTGGTCGAACGCATTGATGCCCCACATCACCGATTGCACGTAGACGCTGTGCTCGTACATCGAGATCAGCGCACCTAGTGCCTGCGGGGTGAGCGCATCGAGCAGGATCACCGTGCTCGGGCGGCCGCCCGGGTAGCTGCGATGCGGGTCGCTGCTGTCCTGGCCGTTGGCCAGCGCCTCGGTCTGCGCCAGCACGTTGGCCATCAGCGCGACATGGTTTTCCGCATAAGGGTCGTCGTTGTGCACGGTGCCGATGAAATCGGCCGGCACCACGCTGGTGCCCTGATGCAGTGCCTGGAAGAAGCTGTGCTGCACATCGGTGCCCGCACCGCCCCACCACACCGCTACGGTGTCGCTGTCCACCGCCGAGCCGTCGAGCTTGACGCGCTTGCCCAGGCTCTCCATCACCAACTGCTGCAGGTACGCCGGCAGCAGCGCCAGGCGCTGGTCGTAGGTCATCACCGCGTGCGTGGCGCTACCGAGCAGGTTGCGGTTCCACACTACCGTCAGGCCGTGCAACACCGCGACGTTTTCTTCCAGCGGCGTGTTGAGCACATGCGCATCGAACTGCGCGGCACCTTCCAGCAATTGTTCGAAGCAGTCGAAGCCAGTGGCCAGTGCAATCGGGAAACCCACTGCCGACCACAACGAGTATCGCCCACCGACCCAATCCCACATCGGCAGCACATGACCCGGGGCGATATCGAAGGCCTTGGCGGCACGCTCGGGATTGGCACTGACTGCGTACAACCGCTCGCTGCCACCCAGCCAGGCATGCAGGATGCTGCCGTTGAGGAGGGTTTCCTGGGTGCCGAAGGTCTTGGAAATCAGGATACCAGCGGTGCGTGCCGGGTCCAGCGTGGCCAGCGTGCGCTGCATGGCGGCGCCGTCCACGTTGGAAACGAAATGCACGCGGAAGCGCGTACCGGACGGCGCGCGCAACGCGTCGGCCACCAGACGCGGGCCCAGATCCGACCCGCCGATGCCGACACTGACGATGTCGGTGACCTCGGTGCCTTCCAGCTGCTGGATCAACGCGCCCATGCGCTGGCGCACTTGCGCAGCGGTGGCATACGCCTCCGATGCCACCGGCGCATCGGTCAAATCGCCGCGCAAGGCGGTATGCAAGGCCGCCCGCTGTTCGGTGACATTGACCTGCTCGCCACGGAACAAACGCTGGAACGCACCGGCCAGATCGCGCTCGCGCGCGATGGCGAACAGCGCGTCGAGCGCGGCGCGGTCGTATTTTTGCCGCGCGAAATTGAAATACAACGGACCGACTTGCCTGGCGTATTGCGTCGGCCGTTCCGGCTCGGCGCCAAACAATGCGGGGATGGCAGCGCCGCGCAGGCGCTGGGCGTGGGCGTGAAGCGCGTCGAATCCGTTGGTCTGTGTCATGCGGCCTGCGTGGGAATGCTGTGGTTGGTGTGGGAGATCGCGTTGTGCGCGTTCACATATACCAGATTGGGCTTGAAGGTCTTGGCTTCGTCTTCGCTCATGCTG
This sequence comes from Xanthomonas axonopodis, assembly GCF_001304695.1. GTDB lineage: Bacteria > Pseudomonadota > Gammaproteobacteria > Xanthomonadales > Xanthomonadaceae > Xanthomonas > Xanthomonas axonopodis. Next base: position 7,345 of record NZ_JFAQ01000109.1, on the reverse strand, counting down.
GCGAACGCCGCCACGATGATCAGATCGCCCACCTGCACGTGACGCGCAGCGCCGCCGTTGAGCGACATGATGCCGCTGCCGTCTTCGGCGCGGATGGCATAGGTGCTGAAACGCGCACCGTTGGTGACGTCCCAGATATGGACCTGTTCGAATTCGCGGATGCCGGTCGCTTCCAGCAGCAGGCCGTCGATGGCGATCGAGCCTTCGTAGTTGAGCTCGGAGTGGGTGACGGTGGCGCGGTGGATCTTGGCTTTCAGCAGGGACAGATGCATGGACGGAAGGCAACAACAAAAGGAAAGGCGGCATTTTAGCGGAAAGCGCCCGCCCCCAACGGATTGCACAGCGGCCAGTGGTGAGGGCTTCAGGCCCGCGCCTGGCAATGCGCACGGGCACGGGCGCGGGCTCGCTGGCGCTGCCAGCTGAGCTCAGACGCCGCGCATGCAGCGTGTGTCCCGCTCAGAATTCCAGGTTGTCGATCAAGCGGGTATTGCCCAGGCGGGCTGCGATCAAGGCCACGCGCGCGCCGGTGTGACTGTCGCCCGGCTCGCTGAGGTCGGGCAGCCGCACGACCGCGTAATCGACCCGGAATCCGGCCTGTTCCAGCGTGTGGCTGGCCGTCTCTTCCACCTGCACGCGCGGCGTGCCGGCGGCATAGCTGTCGCGCATCTGCAGCAGCACCTGTCGGATCTTGGTCGAGGTGGGGCGCTCTTCGGCCGACAGATACTGGTTGCGCGAGCTCATCGCCAGGCCATCGGCCTCGCGCACGATGCTGCCGCCCAAAATTTCGATCGGAAACGCCAGGTCCGCCACCATCTGCCGGATCACCGCCAACTGCTGGTAATCCTTCTTGCCGAAGGCGGCCACGTCAGGCTGCACCTGGTTGAATAAGCGCGCCACTACAGTGCACACGCCATCGAAATGCCCTGGCCGGCACTCGCCTTCCAGCACATCGCTGACGCCTGGCGCGTGGATCGGTGTGGCCAGCGCGGTGCCGAGCGGGTACATGGTGTCCACGTCCGGCAGCCACAGTGCATCGCAGCCGGCGTCTTCCAGGCCGCGCAGGTCGGCCTCGGGCGTGCGCGGGTAGCGCGCAAAATCTTCATTCGGGCCGAACTGGGTCGGGTTGACGAACACGCTGGACACCACACGGTCGGCGTACTGACGCGCCAGCATCACCAGCGAGTAATGCCCGGCGTGCAAGTTGCCCATGGTGGGCACCAGCGCCACGCGCAGGCCCTCGCGCTTCCAGCCGTTGACCAGGGCACGCAGTGCGGAAAGATCGGTCAGGGTCTGGATCATGCGGCGTACGCGTGCTCTGCATCGGGGAAGCTGCCATCGCGCACGGCCTGCGCGTAGGCGCGCACCGCGCCGGCCACCGAGCCGCCTTCGGCCAGGAAATCCTTGACGAACTTGGGCCGGCGGTGACCGCTGTCCAAGCCCAGCATGTCGTGCATCACCAGCACCTGGCCGTCGCAACCGGGGCCGGCACCGATGCCGATGGTGGGAACGCTGAGGTCGGCGCTGATCTGCGTGGCGATCGGCGTCGGCACGCATTCCAGCACCACCAGGCTGGCACCGGCATCGACCACGGCCTGTGCGTCACGACGCAGCTGCTCGCCAGCTTCGCCGCGGCCCTGCACCTTATAGCCACCGAAGCGCAGCACCGATTGCGGGGTCAGGCCCAGGTGGGAGCAAACCGGGATCTCGCGCTCGACCAGGTAACGGATGACCTCCAGCTTGTGCCCGGCGCCTTCGATCTTGACCATCTCCGCGCCGGCCTGCAGCAGCTGAGTGGCAGCGTCGAGTGCACGCTCAGGGGTGGCGTCGGCCTGGAACGACAGGTCGGCCACCAGCAAGGCACGATCGAGCGCACGGGCCACCGAGGCGGTGTGGTAGACCATGTCGGCGGTGGTCACCGGCAAGGTGGAATCGTGCCCCTGCACGACCATGCCGAGCGAATCGCCGACCAGGATCAGATCCACGCCATTGGCGTCGAAGGTCCGCGCGAAACCGGCGTCGTACGCGGTCAACATGACCAGTTTTCGACCCTCGCGCTTGGCCTGCGCCAAGGCGGGCACGGTCCAGGGCTTGCTGTCGGCGTGGCTGCTCATGAAGTCATTACGTGGGGTGATAAGCCGGCCATTATCTACCCAATCGGCTCCAGCCCGCAGGTATCGATGGCGTGCAGGGCGCGTCGTACTGTTCCATGCCCCGGAATGATCGCCTCCGGCGCCAGCTCCGACAGCGGCAGCAGGGCAAAGGCGCGCGTGTGCAGATGCGGGTGCGGCACCTGCAGCTGCGACAGGTCGATCACTTGCTCGGCGTACAGCAGCAGGTCCAGGTCCAGCGTGCGCGGGCCCCAGCGCTCGCCGGCGCGACGCTCGCGGCCGAACGCCTGTTCGATGCCGAGCAAGGCCTCCAGCAGCGGCAGCGGCGCAAGATCGGTGCGCAGCTGGGCCACCGCATTGATGAAATTGGGCTGGTCTTCGCGGCCCCAGGCCGGCGTGCGATACAAACGCGAAGCGGCGATCAGGGTGGTCTGCGGCACGGCGCCAAGCGCGGCGATGGCCGCGCGCACGCTGGCCTCGGCCTGACCCCGGTTGGCACCCAGGCCGACAAAGGCGGTGTGCATGCCCTACTCGCCTGCGGGCGCGCCGGTCCGACGGCGGCGGCGGCGACGCTTGCGCGGTGCGCCCTCGTCGCCGTCGCCGTCGTGGTCGTGGTCGTGGTCGGCCTGCGCCGATTCGATCGCATCCACCAACTCCTGGCCGGACGATTTCTGCGCCTCGCGCCAGAACTCCACATCGGCCGCGTGATCGGGCGATGCGAACTGACGCAGCACCAGAAAATCGAACGCCGCGCGGAAGCGCGGATGCGACAAGGTACGGAATACCCGCTTGCGCTGACGCGAGGAGAAGCGCGTCTGCAGCAACCAGATTTCCTGCATCGGCAGCGAAAAACGGCGCGGCAACGCGACACGCTCCAACTGATGCAAGGTGACGCGATCGGCCGCACGGCGCTGCGCGTCTTCCGGTTGCACGCCTTGTGCCTGCAGACCCATCAAGGTGCGGCAAAACGCCGGCCACAGCAGCAACGCAAACAGGAAGGCCTGCGAGACTGGCTCATCGTTGGCCACGCGTGCATCGGTATTGCGCAGGCCTTCCAGCACCATGGCGCGCAACGCGCCACTGCGATTGGACTTCAATGCCGCCGCGCTTTCGGGAAACAGCGCGCCGAGCAAGCCATAGCGCTCCAGGCCTTCGAAACTGGCCACGCCGTGCCCGGAAAGGAACAGCTTGAGAATTTCTTCGAACAACCGCGCAGGCGCAGCTTCGGACAGCAGCCCGGCCAGACGCGGAATGGGTTCGGCGGTGCCGGCTTCGATGTCGAAATTCAACTTGGCCGCCAGACGCACCGCGCGCAGCATGCGCACCGGGTCTTCCTGGTAGCGCAGCTCGGGGGCGCCGATCAACTTCATCAGGCGCGCCTGCACGTCTTCGAAGCCGCCGCAGTAATCGCGCACCGAGAAATCCTCGATGGCGTAATACAACGCGTTGCAGGTGAAGTCGCGGCGGATCGCGTCGTCTTCGATGGTGCCGTAAACGTTGTCGCGCACCAGCCGCCCGTTATCGAGTTCGCGGTCGCCGCTGCCATCGTCGACGTTGGCGCGGAAGGTGGCCACTTCGATGATTTCGCGACCGAACACGACATGTGCCAGACGGAAACGGCGGCCGATCAGACGACAGTTGCGGAACAGCGCCTTGACCTCTTCCGGCGTCGCGTCGGTAGCCACGTCGAAATCCTTCGGGTGGCCGCCGACCAGCAGGTCGCGCACCGCGCCGCCGACCAGATAGGCGCCAAAGCCCGATTCGCGCAGGCGGTACAACACGCGCAACGCGTTGGGGCTGATGTCCTTGCGCGAGATGGTGTGCTGGTCGCGTGGAATGACGCGCAGCGTGAACGGAGATGTAACTGAGGGTTCGATGATGGCGCTTCCGTCTTGTGTTGCAGGATTGCCCAACGGCTATTACCGCACTATACTAACTTGCTGCACAAGACGTGACAAAAGCGCTCCCTTCGTCTAATGGTTAGGACGTGGCCCTCTCAAGGCTAAAACAGGGGTTCGAGTCCCCTAGGGAGCACCACGATCCGTCTGACTGCTAAACGCCAGAGCCCCGCAATGCGGGGCTTTTGCGTTGTGGCGCAAGCACGACGTCGCAGGTGCATTGGACTGCGCGCCATCGGGCCAGCCGCGACCATCTCCGCCTCCAATCCTGACCTGGTCGGGAGCGCCGGGTCCAGGAAGTAGTCGAGGCTGGTTGCCGCCGGCACGGCACCGGATTCCATCTGACGCCTGCGATGCGGCGGCGCTCTTTTGGGATGCAATACGGCCACGCCCCTCAACGCGTCGCAGCCAACACGCGTGCAGATTCGCAGGCATCGCAGGGCAAGCGTTAGAGGATGTCGATCTCAGGGACGTATCTCAGATCAGCCACATTGGCACAAAGAGAACCGACCTCATCGCAGCGCGCTCGGCGGTGTGCGTTCGCTGCACAGTGATGGGAGTCGACGTGCTTTGCCTGTGCACCATGCGTGCCGACCGCCTCGGGAATTTGCAGTGCATCGCGTCTGCTCACATGGTTGTCGGGCCAGGCACCGCGTCATCGCTGTCGGTTTCGGCAACGGCGTCGTGGGCATGCAGGCTTTCCAGATGGCGTACTGCTACATGAAAGACCATGTAGTGCGCTGCCAGCTGCCTGCGCAGGCGCCGCGCCGCATCTTCGACATACATCAGGTTTGCGCCATTCAAACGCGCAAATGCCTGTTCATCTGGTCGCCGCACTGCTGCCTGCACCGGCGTTGCCAACGCCTGCTCGCACAGGCCGACCAGTTGCTGGACGGCGAAGCGCTGCACATCGGCGGGCAGCTCAACGCGTACCTGCGCCACACTGCGTTGGCTATGCGGCGTGGCGTAGGAACCGTGGTCCTGCAGCCATTGCACAACATCGTGCAGCGGCAGCACATCACGCCCGGCATGTTGCTGCACGAATGCATCGCTCAGCAGCTGCCGCGACAACGCTGCCGAACAGGGGCAGGTAGAGGCGTACAACACCTCCACCTGGAGCTGGATCGATGTGCGCCCTGCCCCGCATTGCGCGGCGATGTGCACCGGATAGGCACGCCAGCCACTCAGTCCCTCACTGCGCAACGCCGGCGTGCGTAACATCAGTTCGAAGCTCAGCGTCAGCCGAGCAGCGCGGCTCGCGCAATCGGCATGACTGTCGATCAGCGCCTGCAATAACTGCGAGAGCATGGCCGGCGACAATGGCTGCTGCAGATGCGTATCCAGCAGGCGGTACAGCCGCGACATGTGGATGCCTTTCAGCTCTGCCCGCGGCAGATCGACCTGCACGCTGGCGCGCGCGGCAAGCTGGCTGCCACCGGTCTCCAACTGCACGAGAATGGCGATGTCCTGCATGCCCACCCATCGCAGGGGCGCGCTCAGCGTGGATGGTTCGGTCACAGCAACATCGGGAAGCGTAGCGGACATCGGGGTCTCGTCGAAGATAAAGGTGACGACCGCGCCTCAGGCGCGGCCAGGAAACGCAGCGAAGTAGTCGTCGATTCCCGCATGCAATGTCTGCGCGAGTTCGTCCTGATGCGTATCGCTGCAAAGGCGGCTGCAATCGTCGCGATTGCTCATGAAGCCGGTTTCCACCAGCAGCGATGGAATGTCCGGCGACTTCAACACCGCAAAGCCGGCCTGTCCCACCTGGTCTTGATGCAGGCGCGTCACCTGCTGCAGGCGCTTCAACATCAATGTGCCCAATGCCAGACTGCTGGCGATGGTGCCGCTCAGCGACAGATCGGCCAGCACCTGCGACAACACCGGATTGCTCGGCACCCGCAGCCGGCGCGCGGCATCGCCCATGTCGTCGGCAGCGTTTTCGCTATCGGCGATCCAACGCGCCAGTGCGGAGCTGGCGCCAGTCTGCGACAGCGCAAACACCGAGGCGCCGCGCGCCTGGCGCGTTGGTGCGGCATCGGCATGGATGGAGACGAACAGGTCCGCGTTGTGGCGATGTGCGACCAACACGCGCTCGTGGAGCGGCACGAAGCGGTCATCGCTACGGATCATGGTCGGCCGGTAGCGCGTATCGGCCGCCAGGCGCTGATGCAGCCGCCCGGCCACCGCCATGGCGACATGCTTTTCGTAACGCGCGTCGGCACTGACCGCGCCCGGATCCTTGCCGCCGTGGCCGGCATCGATGGCGACGATATAGGGATGCAGGCGCGAGCGGGCGGGCGCTCCTGGCGCTGTCTCGGCAGCATGGTCGCTGACGGCCAGGGCCGCGCCACCGGGCATGGCGGCAAGCTCCAGCACCAGTCCACTGCCATCCCAGCGCATGTTGACCGAACAGGGCTGCTGCAGATCCAGCACGACGCGCAGACCATCCAGATGCGGCGCGCTGCGTATGCGGGTTACCGCAGTGCCGGCGGGCATCGGATCGATAGGAGGCGACTGCGGCGACACGCCAGAAAGATCGATGACCACACGCTCAGGATCGGACAACCTGAAGCTGCGGTAGGCCACCTGCGCACCCAGCTCCAGCCGCAGACGAAGCAAGTCGCCCTGCTGCTGCACGCGGCATCCCCGCAAGGCCGGGAGCCCCTGCGCAGCCCCGACCGTCGGCGCAAGCATCAATGCAACAGCTCCACCCTGTAATAGGTGCCGACGCTTCATCACGCCCTGTCCTCACAACTCAAGCAATCGACCCGCCACAGCAAACGGCAGCGCAGAGCGCGGTGCGATTCCGGATAAAAGCTACACCACAGGAGAAGGCAGGACACGGGAGGCAGACTGCGCGGTGAGGATAAAGTGTTATAAAGTAACATTTATTCACCAAAAGCAAGCCTGTCACTGTCGTCCTGCGCACCCGCGTTCATCTCCTCGTCCAGAAGCCGGCCATGTCCCGACATCTCCCCGAGACCTATGACGCCTGGCGCCGCTGCATTGAGATCGACTGCGCCCAGTCCCTGACAGCAACCTTCATTGCCCAGCGCCTCAGCGCTCCAAGACCCTGCCGATCACCACACCCAGCAGTTCCTGCGTCGCTGGGGCACGTGCATCTGATAAGCCCAGGCTTTCCTAGACATCTCAAGGCCATGGAAAATGGCTAATTCGGAGGTGTCCATGAGCAGTAAGCGGTATACAGATGAGTTCAAGGTCGAGGCGGTCCGCCAAGTGACCGATCGCGGGTTCAAAGTGGCAGAAGTCGCCGAGCGCCTGGGTGTTACCACGCACAGCCTGTACGCCTGGCTGCGCAAGTTCGGCAAGCCCGGC
>NZ_JFAQ01000108.1 GCF_001304695.1 Xanthomonas axonopodis | reverse complement strand
TGGGATCAAACATCTAAGGAACCCCTGAACAACTCTTTCGCCAGCTTCCGATTAGTACCTGGGGCAGACTCGGTAACTCGCAAGCCATTGATTTCCAACATGAGCGACCGTCGCGATCAAGCGAAATCTCAAGCTCGCTCGCAACGCCACGAGTTGTTCGGAGGTTCCTTAACTGCGGACACAGCCGTACAGGAAATATCGCCGATGGCGGCGAAGCGAATCAGGGCACGCTGCCCGACTTCGATGTCGTGGATACCGGTGGCATTGCCGGTGGCAATCAGATCACCGCGCTTGAGCGGACGCCCGCGCTGTGCCGAACGGCTGAGCGCAAATGCGTAGGCCGCGCGCAGGCCGCCCGGCAGCGTGGTGGCCCCGCCGGTGCCGACCACCTGGTCGTCGATCAGGGTTTGTGCGGTGAGCGCAGCCTCGTCGCGTGCCAGCCAATCGGTCACTTCCGGGCCCAGAATCAGGCCGTTGTTGTTGCCAAAGTCCGAAGTCACCACGCGCGGGCCCAATTGGTTGATGGTTGCCAGCGGGCTGCTGGCGATTTCCACCCCGATGAACAAGGTGGCCGGCAGCTGTGCGGCCTGCTCCGGGGTGAAGTGGGTCTGCTCGGCCGGGGCATCGGCGCCGAGCACCAACACGTATTCGGCTTCCACCGCGCCGAAGCCCCCAACAAAGATCGGGAACTCGGTTGTTCCACCGGTAGTATTCCAGACCGTCTGAGCGAAGATCGGGCCGAGCAGACGCTCGTCGCCGGACGCGTCGCGGCGCTCTGCGTCGATATACCCCACCTTCCAGCCGACGACATGGTCGTGCCACTGGCTGATGGCGATGTCCTGCACCTGGTAGGCGGTGACCAGATCGTCCGGGATTTGCCCCGGAAACTCAGGAAGCGATGGCCCTGCACGGCGTGCTTCCACAAAGCGCTGGGCGATGGCGGACAGCGTGGATGTGGACGATGGCGAAGTGGCGGCGTCGTTGCTCAAGGGTGTCTCCCCGATAGGTGTTTTGTTGCACTGCCAATCGACAGCGGCACGGTGTGCTATATATGGTAAACCGGTGTCATTGGCGATCTGCACTGCGGCATTGTGGTCGCGGCGACGAAATGGCCCTGGGAGGGGTGGATGGAACAGACACGCCAAACGCGTGCGTTAACCGCGCTTTCGCGCGCTACGCGATATGGGCTGGCGGCCCTTGTGCTGGGCGCGTTGCTGGCCGGCGCGTTGCTGGCGGCCGAGCGACCGAGCACCGACACTGCCGCCGAGCAGGCCAGCCGGATCGCGCTGTGGCCGACGTCGCTGGCACCGGGGGATACGGCGTTGCCGCAACCGCAGCGCATCGTCGAGCGCAGCAGCAACCCGGCGCAGCCGGATCGCCACATCCAGCAGGTCAGCGCGCCGTATCTGGTGGTCTACCGGCCAAAACAGCCCAATGGCACCACCCTGCTGGTCACGCCGGGCGGCGGCTACCAGCGCATCGTGCTGGACAACGAGGGCGGCGCGCTGGTGCCCGGCTTTGTCGACACCGCCGGCATCACCCTGTTCGTGCTGCGCTACCGGCTGCCAGGCGAAGGCCACCCGAACGGCGCGGACGTGCCGCTGGCCGATGCGCAGCGTGCCTTGCGGCTGATCCGCGCCAATGCGGCGCGCTATGGCATCGATGCGCAGCGCGTGGGCGTGATGGGCTTTTCGGCAGGCGGCCATGTCGCCGCCAGCCTGGGCACGCGTTACGCCGCACAGGTGTATCGGCCCATCGACGCGGCCGATGCGCTGAGCGTACGACCGGACTTCCAGTTGCTGATCTACCCGGTGATCGACATGGACAGCGCCAACGCGCACAAAGGCTCGCGCGACCGCCTGCTCGGCAGCGCCCCGAGCCAGGCGCAGGTGCGGGCGTATTCGCCGCAGCTGCATGTGGACGCGCGCACGCCGCCCAGCTTCCTGCTGCATGCACAGGACGACACCGTGGTGTCGGTGCGCAACAGCCTGCTGATGCACGCTGCGGCTGCTGCGCGCCGGGGTGCCGAGCGAGCTGCATGTATTCCCGCAGGGCGGCCACGGTTTCGGTACTGCCAGCGGCAGTGGCTTCACCGTGGCCGCGTGGCCGCAGCTGGAGCAAGCCTGGATCGCGCATGTCGGCAAGGCGCAAACGCCTGCATCCGGCGCTGCACCGACACCTGCACTCGCGAAGGAGATGGCGCGATGACAAGCCAGCCCCCACCTGACACGCGACGCCGCACCCTGCTGAGTGGTGGCCTCCTCGCGACTGCGGCAGCAACGCTTCCCGGCTTCGCGGCCGCGGCCGCACGTCCACCGCCACGCGACGATGGCGCGCCGCTGGCACGCGTGCGTGGCGGCGCGCTGCGCGGCTACCGCGACCAGGGCGTCTGTGTGTTCAAGGGCATCCCGTATGGCGGCGACACCGCCCCGCGGCGCTTCCAGGCACCGCTGCAGGAAAGGCCGTGGCACCACGTGCGCGATGCCAGCGGTTTCGGTGCAGCGGCGCCACAGCTCAAGGCCAGCGAGCCCACCAGTGAGGACTGCCTGTTCCTCAACGTGTGGACACCCGGCCTGCGCGATGGCGGCAAGCGGCCGGTGTTGTTCTATATTCACGGCGGCGGCTACACCACCGGCTCCGGCAGCGACCCGCTCTACGATGGCGTGCGCCTGTGCAAGCGCGGCGACGTGGTGGTGATCACGGTCAATCATCGGCTCAATCTGTTCGGCTATCTGTCGTTGGCGCAGCTGGGCGATGCGAGTTTTGCCGACTCCGGCAATGCCGGGCAGCTGGACCTGATCCAGGCACTGCAGTGGGTGCGCCAGCATGCGGCCGAATTTGGTGGCGACACCGGCAACGTCACGGTGTTCTGGCAGTTCGGCGGTGGCGCCAAAATCGCCACGCTGATGGCGATGCCGGCCGCGCGCGGGCTGTTTCATCGCGCCTGGACCATGAGCGGGCAACACAGGTCACCGTGGCCGGACCGCGTGCGGCCACCCAGCGCGCGCAGCTGCTGCTGGACGCGTTGAAGATTTCGCCAGGCGAAATCGTGCGCATGCGCACGCTGCCTGTGGCCCAGCTACTGGCCGCCGCGCAAATACGCGATCCGTCGCGGGTGGAAAACACCGCGTTGTATTTCGGCCCGGTGCTGGATGCGCGCAACGTGCCGGTGCATCCGTTCTGGCCAACCGCGCCGGTGCAGTCGGCACGCATCACAATGGTGATCGGCAATACGCGCGATGAAACGCGCGGCTTTCTCGGTAACCATGCGAAAAATTTCGCGCTGAGCTGGGACGAGTTGCCGGCCAGGCTGGAAGCGCAGCAATACGTTGACCTGTTGCCGCAGGGGGTCATTGCCGAATATCGGCGGCTGTACCCACAGTACACGCCGTCGCAGGTGTTCTTTGCAGCCACCACCGCCGGTCGCTCGTGGCGCGGCGCTGTGGAAGAAGCCGAAGCGCGTGCCCGTCAGGGCGCGCCCACCTGGGTCTATCAACTGGATTGGGGTTCGCCCTTGGATGGCGGCAAGTTCGGCGCCTTCCACACCCTGGATATTCCGCTGGTGTTCGACAACGTGCGCCAGCCGGGTTCGCGCACCGGCGATGGTGCCGATGCGCAGCGCATGGCCGAGCAAATGAGCGAGGCGCTGATTGCGTTCGCGCGGCATGACGACCCCAATCGGCGCGGTGCCCCGCACTGGCAGCCATTTTCCTTGAAACGGCGCGAAACGCTGGTGTTCGATACGCCAAGCCGGTTGGAACTGGATCCGCGTGGTGGCGAGCGCTTGTTGTATCAACAAGCGCCGTTCATTCAACGCGGGACGTTTTGATTGCCTGGGGCGCTCGAACACCGCGCGTTGCGCGCGCTCAGGCCTCAACGCGCAGCGGGCACCGGCGCGTCTGCCTCGATCACGCCTTCGCGCTTGAGCGCTTCCCACAGCGCCGACGGAATCGCCACCCGCATCGAGGTCGCATTGGCCCGCGCCTGCTCGGCCGTGCGCGCACCGGGAATTACGGCCGACACCACCTGCGGGGCCGCGGCGAATTGCAGCGCGACGGTGCGCAGATCCACACCGTGCTTGTCGCAAATGGCCAACGCTTTCCGCCGCTTGGCGGGCGCCCATGGCGGAATGGTGCCGTCGTAGAGATACCGCTCGCGCCCGGCCAGATAGCCCGCCAACAGTGGCGCACCGACCACCACCGAGGCGCCGTGCTTTGCGATCTTCGGGAAGGTGTCATGCAAGGCCTGCGCATGGTCGAGCAGCGAGTACTGGCAGGCCAGCAGGAAGATGTCGGGGTCGGCTTCTTCGATTGCGCGCAAGGCCGGCTCCGGACGATTGACGCCAAAGCCCCAGGCCTTGATCAGGCCCTCCTTGCGCATCTTGGTCAACTCCGGCATCGCGCCCTTCACCGCCTCGGCGAAGCGCTGCTCCCACGGCATGCCCAGGTCTTTCTCGTTCTCTGGCGAGAGATCGTGGATGTACGCGATGTCGATCTGCGACACCCCCAGACGCTGCAGGCTGTCTTCGATCGAGCGCCGCACACCGGATGCGCTGTAGTCGTAGCGATAGTCGAACGGCGAGGGTTGCTGCCACATCGTCTTTGGCGGCGTGTCGGTCGCGGTGAGCAGGCGCCCGACCTTGGTCGATAACACGTAATCGTCGGCCGGATGGTTGTGCAGATGATGACCGGTACGTCGCTCGGACAAGCCCAGCCCATACCAGGGCGAGGTATCGAAATACCGCACGCCCGATTCCCACACCGCTGCCAGCGTCTGCTCGCTCTGTGCGTCGGTGGCAGGCGCAAAGCCATTCCCGATCGCCACGCCACCGAAGCCCAGACGACTGCGCGGTCGGTAGCGTCCGCCCTTGACGGCAGGATTGGTCGGCAATGCGCCCGCTTCGGTGTTTCCGCGCGTGGGCATCACGCTGCCGGGCGCCGACGATTGCGCCATCAACGGCGCAGCGGCCAATGCCGCAGTACCGGCCGCGGCAGCAGAAAGGAATTGGCGACGTGTATTCATGGACATTCCTTGCAACAACGTGGTCCACGAGCATGGCCCCGCCGGTGTGCATGCCAAGTCAGCGAACTCAACCCACCGCGAGTTGCTGCACGTGCGCGCGTGTGGCGCACCATCACCCAGCCATAGCGTGGCCACGCTGATCGGCAGACTGAAGCGACGCGGCCCGGCGCTGCCCGGATTGAGGTACAGCACCCCATCGTGCATGTGCACCCGCGGCTTGTGCGAATGGCCGCTGATGACGACGTCGGCCTGCACCTGCGGCGCCAGCGTCTTCAGATCGTGCAACACGTGGATGCGCACGCCCTCGATCTGCAGATCCAGCGTCTGCGGTAAGCCCGCGGCCCATGGCTTGTCGTCGATATTGCCTGCGATGGCATGCAGCGGTGCCAGTGCCCGCAACGCTTCAAGCACCTGCGGCTTGCCCACATCGCCGGCGTGGATGATCTGCGTACAGCCCTCGAGCGCGGCAAGCGCTTGGGGCCGAAGCAGGCCGTGCGTATCGGAGATCACGCCGATTCGCGTGACCGTGGCCGTCTCGCCGTCACCGCGTTTGCGCTTGACCATCTAAGATGACCTGCTACTGGATGACTTGCTGTGCGAGTGTCGGCCTGCCGAGATCAATGCCATCGCAATCGAGTGGGCGCTCAGTAATGCAAGCGATGCCAGCGCATGACCCACCCTGTCGATGAGAGCTGAATGCATGACGCAGCTGCCGCCTACCACTGGGCCAGTTGCCGGTGGTAGGCGCAGGAGGCATTAGCCATACGGCGTCAGCACGATGGCGCCCAGCGGTGGTAACAGCAACGGCAGTGATTGCGCGTGCCCATGCATGGACTGCTGCTCGGCGTTGACGCTGCCGCCATTGCCCAGATTCGCGCCACCGTAGATGCCGGCGTCGCTGTTGAACACCTCGCGCCACTGGCCGCCTTGTGGAACGCCGATGCGATAGCCGTGCTGCACCACCGGGGTGAAGTTGACCACCACCAGCACCGGTGCGTCGCCGCGTTTTCCCTTGCGCAGGAATGCCACCACGCTATTGCCGGCATCGTCGCCCACCACCCAGGCGAACCCGGACGGATCGTCGTCGTGCGCGTGGAGCGCCGGGTACTGGACATACAGCCGGTTCAAATCGCGCACCAGCGTCTGCACGCCGCGATGGCGCGGGTCGTCGAGCAAGTGCCACGGCAGGCCGGCGTCGTGATCCCACTCGGTGGGCTGGCCGAATTCGCAACCCATGAACAGCAACTTGCGCCCCGGGTGGGTGAACATGAAACCCAGGTACGCGCGCAGGTTGGCAAAGCGCTGCCAATCGTCGCCCGGCATGCGGCCCAGCAACGAGCCCTTGCCGTGCACCACTTCGTCGTGCGAGATCGGAAGTACAAAGCGCTCCGAATACGCATAGACCATGCTGAAAGTCAGCTCACCGTGGTGGTAGCGGCGATAGATCGGATCCAGCCCGGCGTAATGCAGGGTGTCGTGCATCCAGCCCATGTTCCACTTGTAGTGGAAGCCCAGGCCGCCATGCGCCACGTCGGCGGTGACACCGGGAAACGCCGTGGATTCCTCGGCAATCATCACCGCACCCGGCGTGTGCTCGCGCACCACCTCGTTGAGCCGGCGCAGGAACGCGATGGTCTCGTAGTTTTCGCGCCCGCCGTGGATGTTGGGTATCCACTCGCCGGCGTTGCGGCTGTAGTCGCGGTACAGCATCGAAGCCACCGCATCCACGCGCAGGCCATCGACGTGATAGCGCTGCAGAAATTCCATCGCACTGGCGATCAGGAACCCGGACACCTCGCGGCGGCCGTGGTTGTAGATCAGCGTATTCCAGTCGCGGTGGAAGCCTTCGCGCGGGTCGGCGTGTTCGTACAGCGCGGTGCCGTCGAAATGCGCCAACCCGTGCGCATCGGTGGGAAAGTGCGCCGGCACCCAATCGACGATCACGCCGATGCCTTCGCGATGGCAGCGGTCGACAAAGCGCGCAAACCCGTCGGGGGTACCGAAGCGCGCGGTCGGCGCGAACAGACCCAACGGCTGATAGCCCCAGGAGCCGCCGAACGGATGCTCGCTCACCGGCATCAACTCGACATGGGTAAAGCCCATATCGGCCACGTACGGAATCAGGCGGTCGGCCAGGCCATCCCAATCCAGATCCACGTCTGCTTCGCGCAACCACGAGCCGGCGTGGATCTCGTAGATGCTCATCGGTGCGTCGTGGGCCTGGCGGCGCGCACGTGTGGCCATCCAGCCGTCGTCGCTCCACTGATGCGGCGTGGGATCGGCCACGATGGACGCAGTGCCCGGCGCAAGCTCCGCGCGGCGTGCCACCGGGTCGGCCTTGGCCGGCAATTCGTGCCCGTGCGGACCGCGCAGCTGGTACTTGTAATGCGCGCCGGGGCCAACATCGGGCACGAACAACTCCCACACGCCGGACTGGTGCCGCAGCCGCATCGGATGACGGCGCGCGTCCCAGCTATTGAAATCGCCCACCACCGCCACGCGCGAGGCATTCGGCGCCCAGACGGCAAAGCGCGTGCCGCGCACGCCGTCCACTTCGACCACGTTGGCGCCCAATGCGTCCGCCAATTGCAGATGGTGGCCTTCGCTGATCAGGTGCAGGTCGAAATCGCTGAGCTGCGGGCCGAACGCGTAGGGGTCGGCAGTCTCCTGCTCGCCACCGGGCCAGCCGATGCGCAGGCGATACCCGCCGTGCGCCGGCAACTCACCGGCAAACAGGCCCGGCTCCGGGCCGGCGTCCAGCGCGATCACCTGCCCGTCGTCGAGCACCGCACTGACGCGGTCGGCGCCGGGGAGGTAGGTGCGCAACACCCGCCCGTTGTCGGACGGATGTGCGCCTAAGACGGCAAACGCGTCGCCGTGGCGCGCCTCTGCCAGGGCGCGTACCACGCCGGGATCCCATCGATTGCTCACTGCTGTCATTACTCCACTCATCATGTGTCTCCTGCACCGGCACGTGCGCGTTGCAGGATGCGTCGCAAGCCTTCGATCGGCACCATTAACCAGCCAGGGCGATTGGCGGCTTCATAACGCACTTCGTAGCAAGCCTTCTCCACCAGGAACAACAAGGTGGTTGCATTGAACGCCGCCGGCGCAATCCACGGATGGGCGCTGGCGTCGAGCACGGCATGGTAAGCGTCCAGGAAGGCTTGTGTGGAGCGGCGGCGGAATTGCACCAGGAATTCGTCCAGATGCGTGTCCACCCCAACACCCGCGCGGGCGGCGGTGCCTTCCTCGCCCCGTGCCGACACTTCGCTTGCGTAATCGAGCGAGCGAAGGAAGCCGGCCACATCGCGCAGCGGGCTGGCCTTGGCGCGGCGTTCGGCCAGCGGCTTGGCCGGCTCGCCTTCGAAGTCGATCAGCACCACATCGTCGAACGCGACCAGGATCTGGCCCAGGTGAAAATCGCCATGCACGCGGGTGAGCTGGGAATCGGCCAGCACGCTCGGCGCCTTGGCGAGCAGGGCGTCCAGCTGCGGGCGCTGCGCCAGCACCGCCTCCAGCGCCTCGCGTTCGGCGCTGTCTTCGCTGCCGGCAAGGCGTGTATTGACGGTGTCCCACATCTCCTCGACCTGGCGTCCCACTCCGGCCACCACATCGTTGGCGGTGGGCAGGTCGATGCGTTGCGGCGCAAAGTCGGCATCGTCGGTGGCACGCGATAGCGCTTCGTGCAACTCGGCCAGCCGCTTGCCCACCACGGCGGCGAAGGCATCGTAGCCGGCGACCGCTTCGGCGCGCGTTTCTTCGGTCTGCGCGGTGGCGTATTCGTCGAAGCTGCGCGCCAGATGGTCCAGCGTCCAGCGCCAGGCATCGCCCTGATTGCGGATGAAGCCCTGCAACAACGCGATGGTGGTGACGGTGCCCTGCCCGTCGATGCGGCTGACGCTGCCCAGCAGCGGCGCGGCATTGGCATAGCCCATCTCGGTCAGGCGGCGGCCGATCTCGATCTCCGGGTTGGCGCCCATGGCCACATGCCGCAGCAGCTTGAACACAGCCTTGTCGGCGACCACGAGCGAGCTGTTGCTCTGTTCGGCCGACAACCAGCGGATTTCCGGATCTTGCGGGATATCCAGGGTTGCCAGTGCCGGGGTGGCTTCGAAGCAGACCTGGCCCTGTTGCGAGGCATCGTCGCCATCGCAGAAGTCCAGCGCTGCATTGCTGCGCATCGCATCGATCACACCGCGCACCATGGGCTTGAGCGCAAACGCATCGGTGAGATACCCCACCTCGCGGCCCTGGCGTACGCGCGCCAGCGCCAGCTGCTCGGCCAGCGTACTCGGCTGCTCGCGCTCCCACACGATGCCCACCGGCAGCATGTAACGCTCGTGGCGGCCGTCTTCCAGCTCTACCTCCAGTTCCAGCAGCGTCATTGGCTCATCGCCCGGCAGCGGCGTACGGCGCGCGATGCGCACGCTGCGCAGCGCCTGGTCCTTGGCCGAGAACCAGCGCCGTGCCGATAGCCAAGCCGGCAGGATCTCCCCTTCCAGGGTGGGCAGATGCGGCAGCAGTGCGGCGCTTTCGTCGGCATCGCTGCGCAGCACCAGCGTGCGGTAGTCCGGCAGCGGCACCGGGCTGGGAACATGCCAGTCCGGTAGCGTGCCTTCGCTGACCAGCTGGAATGCGTAAAAACCGAACGGCGGCACCGTCAGCAGGTAGGTCAGCCGGCCGATCGGCGGGAAGCTGCCGCCACCGATGATGTCCACCGGCACGCGGCCTTCGAATTCGGACAGGTCCAGCTCCACCGCCTGCAGCGTATGCGACAGGTTGGCCACGCACAGCACGGTTTCGTCCTGATAACAGCGCAGGTACGCCAGCATGCGGCGATTGCCCGGATATAGAAAACGCAACACACCGCGGCCGAAGGCCCGGTAGCGCTTGCGGACGCTAAGGATGCGGCGAGTCCAGGTCAGCAGCGAATGCTGGTCGCGGATCTGCGCTTCCACATTGACTGCCTGAAAGCCGTATAGCGGGTCCATCACCGGCGGCAGCACCAACTGCGCGGGGTCGGCACGCGAGAAGCCGCCGTTGCGGTCGATCGACCACTGCATCGGGGTGCGCACGCCATCCCGATCACCCAGATGGATGTTGTCGCCCATCCCGATCTCATCGCCGTAGTACAGCACCGGCGTGCCCGGCATGGTCAGCAGCAGGGAGGTCATCAATTCGATGCGGCGACGATCGCGCTCCAGCAGCGGCGCCAGGCGTCGACGAATGCCCAGATTGATGCGGGCGCGGCGATCGGAGGCGTAGGTCTGCCACAGATAATCGCGTTCCGAATCGGTGACCATTTCCAGCGTCAACTCGTCATGGTTGCGCAGGAAGATCGCCCACTGGCAGCTTTCCGGAATCTCCGGGGTCTGGCGCATGATGTCGGTGATGGGGAAGCGGTCTTCGCGCGCGATCGCCATGTACATGCGCGGCATCAGCGGGAAGTGGAATGCCATATGGCATTCGTCGGCGTTCTGACCGAAGTATTGCTGGGTGTCTTCGGGCCACATGTTGGCTTCGGCCAGCAGCATGCGGTCCGGATATTCGGCATCCAGCGTGGCGCGGATCTTGCGCAGGATCGCGTGGGTTTCCGGCAAGTTTTCGTTGGAGGTGCCGGAGCGTTCGATCAGGTACGGCACGGCATCCAGGCGCAGGCCATCCACGCCGCGATCCAGCCAGAAGCGCATCACTTCCAGCACTGCTTCCAGCACCGCCGGGTTATCGAAGTTCAGGTCCGGCTGATGCGAATAGAACCGATGCCAAAAGTATTGGCCGGCCACCGGGTCCCAGGTCCAGTTGGACTTTTCGGTATCGCAGAAAATGATCCGCGTGCCTTCGTATTCCTGATCGGTGTCCGACCACACATAGAAGTCGCGCTCCGGCGAGCCGGCCGGCGCGTTGCGGGCGCGCTGGAACCAGGGGTGCTGATCGGAGGTGTGGTTGATCACCAGCTCGGTGACGATGCGGATGCCGCGCGCATGCGCCTGCGCCACCAATTGCTCGAAGTCGGCGATGCTGCCGTAGTCCGGATGGACCGCCATGTATTCGGCGATGTCGTAACCATCGTCGCGGCGCGGGCTGGGGTAGAACGGCAACAGCCAGATGGTGTCCACACCGAGCTCGGCGATGTAGTCCAGCTTGGAGATCAGCCCCGGGAAATCGCCGATGCCATCGTCGTTGGAGTCGAAGAACGACTTGACGTGCACCTGGTAGATGATGGCGTCCTTGTACCAGAGCTGGTCGGCCACCACGGCCGATTGTTCTGCATCGGCCTGTAAAGCGGGAACTGCATTCATGCGACCGCTCCTGCGCGGATGCGCCATAACGCGAACGGTCGCGTTGCCTCTAGACGGATGTGTTGGTATTTGCCGTGCCACTCAAAGCGGTGCCCGTCCCACAGATCGTCCACGGCAACGGTGGCGTGATCGGGCAGGCCCAGCTCCCACAACGGGATTTCGATATCGGCGTCCTGCCCGGCATGCGGGTCCAGATTGATCGCCACCAGCACCATGCTGCGGCTGCGCGACAGGTAGCCCGCATCCAGAAACTTGCCGTAATACAGCACCTGGTCGTTATGCGCCTGGTAGAAGCGTGTGCCCAGGTGCGACTGCAGCTCTGGATGCATGCGGCGCAGCTGGTTCAAGCGGGTGATCTCATCGACGATGTCGCCGGGCGCACGCTCCGGCCAGGCGCGCAGCTGGAATTTTTCCGAGTCCAGGTACTCTTCCTTGCCCGGCGCCAGCGGTGTGGCTTCGCAGAGCTCGAAGCCCTGATACATGCCCCATAACCCTGAGAGCGTGGTGGCCAGCGCGGCGCGGATCAGATGTCCGTTGCGCCCGCTGGTCTGCAGGAACAGCGGATTGATGTCCGGCGTATTGACGAAAAAGTGCGGGCGGAAACATTCGCGCGGCACACCCTGGTTCAACTCTTCCACGTACGCCTGCAGCTCGTGCTTGTGGTTGCGCCAGGTGAAGTAGGTGTAGGACTGCGAGAAGCCGCACTTGGCCAGGCGGTACATCATCTTCGGCCGCGTGAAGGCTTCGGAGAGAAACACCAGATCCGGACGCCGGCCGCGCACATCGGCAATCAGCCACTCCCAGAACGGGAACGGCTTGGTGTGCGGATTGTCCACGCGGAACAGCGTGACGCCTTCATTGACCCAGAACAGCACCGCGTCGCGCAGCGTGTTCCACAGGTCCGGCACCGCGCCGCTGGCGTAGAAATCAACGTTGACGATGTCCTGGTATTTCTTGGGCGGGTTCTCTGCGTACGGAATCGAGCCATCGGCGCGCCAGGTGAACCAATCCTTGTGCTCCTTCAACCAGGGGTGGTCCGGCGCGCACTGGACGGCGAAATCCAGGGCCACTTCCAGGCCGTGCGTGCGCGCGGCCTGGATCAGGCGGCGAAAGCCGTCCAGCCCACCGAGTTCGGCATGCACCTCGGTATGCCCACCATCGGTCGTGCCGATCGCGTAGGGGCTGCCGGGCTCCCCTTCCACCGCCGTGACCGAATTATTGCGGCCCTTGCGGTTGTTCAGGCCGATCGGATGGATCGGCGGCATGTACAACACGTCGAAGTTCATCGCGCGGATGTGCGGCAGCCGCTTGATGACGTCGTCGAACGTGCCATGCCGGCTGACATCTCCACTTTGCGAGCGCGGAAACAGTTCGTACCAACTGGCGAAGTGCGCCGCGCGGCGCTCGGATTCCACCCGGAAGATGACCGGATATTCCGAGCGGAACGGCTTGTCGTCGGCCAGCGCCATCGCCTGCGCGGTGTCCGGCTCCAGCACGATGGCCAACTGCTGCAGGGGCTCGCTCTGCGCACCGATGCGGGTGAGCACTGCCTGCAGACGCTCGGCCAGCGCACCGTCGCTGCGCGCCTGTGCAGCCTGCACGGCCGCAACCGCTTCCTGCACATCGACCGGCAATACCGTGTTGGCAGCGCGTTTCTTTTCCAGATCCGCATGCAAGGTGGCGAAGACGTCGCGCCAGGCTTCCACGCGGAATTCGTAGGTGCCGATGCGTTCCAACGGAAACTCCGCGCGCCAGCGGTCGTTGCCCAACGCACGCATTGGCGCACTGGTCCAGGCCTTGGCATCGGCCGGGCGCCACAGCACTGCCACCGCGATGCAGTCATGTCCATCGCAGAACGCGTCGGCCTCCACGCAAATGCGGTCGCCCACTGTGCGCTTGACCGGAAAACGGCCGTTATCTACTGACGGCGTCACCGACTCGATGCACACGCGTGGCCAGGTGCCGGCGGTCTGCGCACGCGGGCGCATGCGCGGCACTGCCAGCACATGGCGCGCCGGCACGCTGCGATACACGCGCACTTCGCCTGGCCCCAGCGCTTCCAGCGTGGCCCCGGACAAGGTGCGGCCATCTTCGGCCACCAAGGCCTCGGCATCGCCGAGCAGCCGCAACAAGTCAGAGGCCGGTACCGGCACCACATGCCGGGTATCGCCGTTGATCAGTAACAAAGAAGGCAAGCCGCCCAGTGGCTCGATCGCCACCGCGGTGAGTCCGGTCGCCTCACGCAGCAACGGGCGCAACCGCATGCCTGCATTGCTGGTCGGCAGGCCATCGGTGGAGCGGATCGACGATGGCAATGCCGCCAGGTGTGCATCGTCCAGCAACCATGCCCCGCCCAGTGCCAGCGCCAGTTTCCAGTGCTGCTCAGGCGCCGCGGCGCGCTTGCCGTCGGGCGCATCCAGCACCGCAACAACTTGGTCGGCCAAGGCGCGCAGTGCACTGTCTTCGTCGAAGAACCAGCTGCCACGGCCATCCCACCAGGCAAGCGACGAAAACGCCGCATCGAACCCGGCACCGGCCAGCTGCTGCAATGCGTCCAGCCCCAAGCCCGGGGTCCACGCCGCAAACACCACCTCCGGCGCCTGCGCATGCACGCGCGCAATCAACTCGCGCCAGCGCTGTACCGGCACCTGCTGCGGCTGCAACAGACGGAAGCCGCCAACGCCCTGGCTCACCCACTCCAGCAAGCGCGCACTCCACCACTCCACCAGCGCCGCACCTTCCTGCGCATAGGCAAAGCGGGCTTCGGCCACCTCCGGCGTCGCACGCGGCTGACGCGGGTCGGGGACCGCGGTGCTGCGCGCGCGGAACCACTGCGGGTTATCGCGCACCACCGCACTGGCACCGCCCACTTCGTCCAGGCGCACATCGATCAACAACTCCACCCCTGCGCGCCGCGCCGCCTGCACTGCCGCTTGCAAGCGCTGCGCCTGCGTCGGGTCGCCGGCCGAGGGCTCGATCAAACGGCCTTCGGCATCGCGCTCAAAGGGTGCGGCCATCACCACGTAATCGCAGCCGGCCTCACGCGCCGCCACGCAGCGCTGCTCCAGCCCGGTCGCGTCCTTCAGTGCTTCGTTGAGAACACAGATGCGCATGGTGCCCCCTCAGCGAATAACGGCACGCAGGGGCGCAGTTACGCGTTTAGTCAGCGCATGCTTGCCGTTTAGCAGTGTTGCAAGCCCTTGCTCACCAAACGCCGCACCATCGCCTGCACGTACCGAACCTTGCCGTATTGACGCTTGCCGGCACGCTGACCGACCGCCCCTGCCACCCGTGACTGCACTCATGCGCAACTCCGCAACGATTCTTGACCCATGCAGTCAAACACCCCCACTGCGAATTTCATGTGTCGGTGGAATTGACGAAAATCAAACAAGCGCGGCTGTGGTGTGTCAGCAGGGCATCAACTCGCCGTCAGCCTCCGCATGCGTCACGGCGTGACAAGCGCCACCGTAAGCAGGTCGTGCAAGTTGCGCACTGGTGAAGATGAAGCAAGTGGCGATGCAGATCACATTGCGAGCTCAGTGATACGCCCAGGCTTTCCTAGACATCTCAAGGCCATGGAAAATGGCTAATTCGGAGGTGTCCATGAGCAGTAAGCGGTATACAGATGAGTTCAAGGTCGAGGCGGTCCGCCAAGTGACCGATCGCGGGTTTAAAGTGGCAGAAGTCGCCGAGCGCCTGGGTGTTACCACGCACAGCCTGTACGCCTGGCTGCGCAAGTTCGGCAAGCCCGGCGTCGTGCAGCGCGCCGAGGTGGACCAGAGCGCGGAGGTTCGGCGGCTGAAGGCCGAGTTGCGCCGAGTGACCGAGGAGCGCGACATTCTAAAAAAGGCCGCCGCGTACTTTGC
>NZ_JFAQ01000107.1 GCF_001304695.1 Xanthomonas axonopodis | reverse complement strand
GCGACGATGGGCTGCAACGTATTGAACACGCGCAATGCCTGGACCCGATGGCGGGGCCTGAGCTCCGGACTGCGGATCAACGGCAACAGTCCCATGCAGAGGCTGCCGATCCCCTCTAGGCTGGTCTGGCGTAACCCCTCGTCCCCGATCAGTACTGCAAGCCGCTGCAGCGCTGGCTGTCCCAGCGGACGCATCTGGCGTTGCAGCCGCGCCGATGCAAGGGCCTTGAAGAGCACCCCGATATCTGCGGCCGAGGCGGATCCAAAAAGCTCGCGGTGCAGGTCCAGGTGCCCGGCCATCGCCTGCAGTTTGGCGACACCCAGGGTCCGGAACTGCTCATCGTCCTCATCGTCCAGGTGCAGCAAGCGGGACATCGCATTGGCCACCATGGCGATCCCACGCATCTCAAACTGCCGCCAGGGCAGCTCGGCCGAGCCTGCGCGCTCGGCGAGCAGCACGAATGCCGACCGGCACACCGGCCTGGCGAGACATCTGCTCAGCGCATTGAGCGCGATGGCCACGCCTTGCGCGTCCATGGCCTCGCGCAAGCCGGGCTCGTTGGCCAGCTTCGCAGCCAAGCGGTCGATGGCTGTCTCGCAGGCTGGCGTGCCGGGCCATTTGCTCAGGGCGTTGAGCGCGGTCGCCACGTCTAATGAATTGAGGTCCCTGCGCAACTCGGAATCGTCGGCCAGCCGTGCAGAGAGCTCGCCGACAGCGGCACCACAGACCGCCGTTTCGGGCCATTTGCTTAGGGCATCTAACGCATTAGTCAGTTCTTGTGGGCTCAGGGCCTTGCGCAAGCCGGGATCGTCGGCCAGCCGCTCGGCCAGTACGCTGGCGGCTTTCGCACAGTTCGGCGTGCCGGGCCACTTGCACAGGGCGTTGAGTGCATTGGTCACTTCTTGCGGCTTCAGGACCTTGCGCAACCTGGACTCGTCGGCCAGCCGCTCGGCCAGGGCACTGACAGCGGCCGCGCAGACCTCCTCGTTGGGCCATTTGTCCAGAGCGTTGAGGGCGGTCGCCACGTGGTGCGGGTCGAGGGCCTTGCACAACCATGGATTGTCGGCCAGCCGCTCGGCCAGCGCGCTGGCAGCTTTCGCACAGACCTCTGTGCCTGGCCATTTGCTCAGGGCGTTAAGCGCTTGGGACACGTTGATAGGTTCCAGGAACTTGCGCAACCCGGGATCGTCGACCAACCGTTCGGCCAGCGCGCTGGCAGCTTCCGCACAGACCGCGTCGTCGGGCCATTTGCTCAGGGCGTTGAGCGAGTTGGCCAGTTCTTGCGACTTCAGGTCCTGGCGCAACCTGGGTTCGTCGACCAGCCGCTCCGCCAGCGCGCTGGCGGCCTCACCACAGACCCGTGTATCTGGCCATTTGCACAAGGCGTTGAGCGCGGTCGCCACGCTCTGGGCATCCATGTCAGAACGCAGGCGCTTGTCACTGGCGACAAGCGCGGCAAACCGGTGCGCCATCGCCTGGCAGTCCGGGTTATCGGGCCACTTGCTGAAGGCATTGAGTGCCAGGCTGATCTGCTGCGCTTGCAGCGACTGTCGGGCGTGGTCGTCACGTCGCAGATAACGTGCCAAACGCGCCACAGCGCGTTCACACCGGCCGCTGTCGAGATTCTTTGAGAAGGCGTTAAGAAGCAGAACCGACGCGTAGCCACCCAGTCCCACCAGATCATCGGCCTGCGTGACCTCTCCGGCGATCCACGCGATTGCCTCCATGCATGCGGGCAGGTACGGGTGTTTGCTTAGCTTGTTGCCCACATGCGCCAGCTGCGTCAGCGATGCACCTTCGAACCATCCGGTCTCGGTGAGATAGTGCGCCGCAAGCTCGGTGCACCGATCGAGATCGCGGGGCGTCATCCCTGCCCTGGCGCGCCGTGCAGTGGCAATCAGCTGAAGGTATTTGTCCAGCCACTGCGCGTTAAGTTGCGCGGCGATGCCCTCTTTCAGGAAGGGCAACGCCATTCCGCCACGCATGCGATGCGCCAGCTCGTTGTCGTATGCCATCGACACGCATAGGCCAGCATTGTGGTTTCGAGCGATTCCGTGGGGCTCACTGAGCTGTCGCTGCTGGTGCTGTCGCTGCGCTTGTAGCCGCTTTTGTTCGGCCCTGTCCAGCTGATGTTCGGCCTTGCGCAGGTCATCCCTCGTCCGCCCCACGCCATGGAGAGGCCGCTTTGACTGGCGAGATGGCGCTTGCTCTTCACGCGGTCGCTTTCTTGCGGAACGCTCGGACAGTTGTTCGAGCGGTCGAAGAGATGCCCTTGCCTCCAAACTATGCTGCGAGGATCGTTGTGGCCGATGATGCGATGATGATGCGCCGACGTCTGCGGCCACCCCGTCCAGGTGCCGCTCGGTTTTGATGCGCTCGTTCTTTACGGCAGAGGACTGCCAGTGCAGAGAGCGCCTGTCCCATGCACCTTCGCTGGCGTCGGTTTGCTCTTTTTTTACCGTGCTTGCGGTAAGGGGCTTCTTGTGTCGCGTCGACGCCCCTGGGTCATCCGACTCTATCCTCCGCCGTTTTGTAGGCGGCCGTCCAAGCGGTTGATGCGTGCCGCTGGTGCTGGCTGCTGACTGATCCTCCGTTAGCCTGGGCTTTTCCTCAAGAGCATAAGGAGAGTTTGTGCGGAACGCATTTGGATTGGTGGCATGGGTTTTCATGCCCGAAATTTAGTCAGTCTGCCCACGAGCGACTTCTTCAATACGAAGCGCCGACGACGTATGCGACGCTCGCCGCGGACTGGACGGATGACCCACCACGCGTCGCAGCAGCTGGATATCTTGTGAAGCGTCCTCGTTTCTTCGAGTCACTCAGAAATAGAGGTGGTTTGTAATTGTGCCATTGCGAAGCGGATGGGCGGCAACCCGCCGAGTGATCGATGTGGTCGTTGGTGGTTGTATCGATGAGGCCAGTCCTCGGCCATGCGCCGAACCTCCTCGAGCGTGGTGAACACGAAACGATCCAGCATTTCTGTGCGGAAGGTGCGGTTGAAGCGTTCGATGTAGGCGTTCTGGGTGGGCTTGCCGGGCTGGATGTGGATCAGGGTGACGCCGTGCTGCTGTGCCCACTGCCTGAGCGCGGCGCTGATGAACTCCGGGCCATTGTCCAGGCGCAGTCGCCTTGGGGCACCACGCAGCTCGACCAACTCGTCCAGTGCGCAGATGACCCGTGCCGAGGGCAGGCCGGTGTCGATTTCGATCTTCATCGATTCGCGATTGAAGTCATCGTTGACGTTGAAGGTGCGGAAGCGACGCCCAGACCACAGAGCATCGGACATGAAGTCCGCAGACCAGGTGTGGCTCGCCGCTTGCGGGATCTCCAGCGGCGCGCGGATGCGATCAGGCAGCCGGCGCTTTCCGCGACGTGGAAGGTTGAGCTTCAGCGTGGTGTAGACCCGCCAGGCGCGGTTCTTGCCCGGTAATCCCCCCGCTTTTAGCGGGCTCCAGAAGTGGAGTTATGCAGCCATCGCCAGTTTCGTCGCTGGCGTGATGCCGCCTAGCGCCATGTTCGGGCGCTCATGGTTGTACGGCCATAGCCAGCGCGTGGCCTGGTCCTGCACCTGCTCGATGGTGTCGAACAGGGTGCGGGCCAGCCAGGCGTAGCGGACCGTGCGGTTGTAGCGTTCAACGTAGGCGTTCTGTTGTGGCTTGCCCGGCTGGATGTGCTCGATGCGGATGCCGTTGCGTTCCGCCCACGCCAGCAGTGCTCCGCTGATGTATTCAGGCCCGTTATCGCAGCGAAGGATGCGTGGCTTGCCGCGCCACTCGATGACCTGCTCCAACGATCGGATCACCCGGGCAGATGGCAGCGACAGGTCAACATCGATCGCCAGCCCCTCGCGATTGAAGTCATCCAGGACGTTGAACAACCGGAAGCTGCGACCATCGGCCAACTGA
This sequence comes from Xanthomonas axonopodis, assembly GCF_001304695.1. Taxonomy (GTDB): domain Bacteria; phylum Pseudomonadota; class Gammaproteobacteria; order Xanthomonadales; family Xanthomonadaceae; genus Xanthomonas; species Xanthomonas axonopodis. Next base: position 5,067 of record NZ_JFAQ01000107.1, on the reverse strand, counting down.
TCATGCATGAAGTCCATCGACCAGACCGTGTTGATCGATTCCGGTACCACTCGCGGTTCGGGCTTCTCGCGCACGAGTCGCTTCTTCGGTTTGATCCGCAGGTTCAACTCCAACTCCCGGTAGATCCGGTACACCCGCTTGTGGTTCCAGCCAAAGCCCTTCACGTTGCGCAGGTACAGGAAGCAAAGGCCCAAGCCCCAGTCGCGATACGTCGTCGTCAATCGCACCAGCCAGTCCGCGATCCGGGCGTTCTCGTCCGATGCCTTGGCCTGGTACCGATAGCAGGTCTCACTCACCTGGAAGGTCTGGCAGGCGTGCCGGATGTTCTTGCGTCCGACCTCAACCGCTGTTCGGGCCATCTCCCGACGTTGAGATGGCCTCACCATTTTTTTGCCATCGCCTCCTTCAGCAGGTCGGCACTGAGCTGGGCGTCGGCGTACATCTTCTTCAGGCGCCGGTTCTCGTCCTGCAGCTCCTTGAGCTGGGACATCAGCGACGCATCCATGCCGCCAAACTTGCTGCGCCACTTATAGAACGTTGCCGAGCTGATGGCGTGTTCCCGGCACAACTGCGGCACCGGGGCGTGCCAGCCTCGGCCTGCTTGAGGACGGCGATGATCTGGCTGTCGGTGAAACGGGATGTCTTCATGGAACCTGCTCGGAAAAGGGTACGAGAAAATTCCACTTCTGGCGTCAGCTAACCTGTGGGGGGGATTACCGGTATAGGCTTGACCGTTCTTGTTTTTGAGGTTGCCCTGCGGGTCGTAGCTCAGCCCGACGGTGGTGGCGCCCGCATTGTTCTGGACATTGGTCAAGCGGCTCTTGACGTCCGCACACCTGGAAGCTTGGCGGTGAGGATGTTGTCCAACACGTCATAGGTGTAGCGGTTCCAGTTGTCGCCACCGAACCGCTCCGAGCCTGCCTCCATCGGGCGATCCAGTCCGTCATACCCCATGTAGCGGTTGTAGCCCGTCCCGCGCTGCTGATCGATGATGGCACTGACGTTTCCATTGAGGTCGTATTGATACTCAAACGAAGCGACCCGGACTGCCAAGGATTTTTCGGTGGGTGGGCTTAAACTTGGAGCCCGCGCTGACGCTTGCGGGTCATGGTCCCTCACCACATGCTGTGTGACCTCAGCCACCCGCCTCTCTGGCTGCGAAACGGATTTCGTCCCGCTGAGAGGGTCGTCGCAATCGCCGTGCAACAAGGCGTCGCGAATCGTCGAAATCGACCCTGATTGACCGCCACATCCCGGAAGAACATTTCTTGCAAACTACTGATACAAAAGAAAAATCCAAGAACGCCGGCGGGGCTGTCGAGCACACGCCGTTGATGAAGCAATTCTTCGCGGCCAAGTCGGACTACCCCGATCTACTGCTGTTCTTTCGCATGGGCGATTTCTATGAGCTGTTCTACGACGACGCGCGCAAGGCGGCACGGTTGCTGGACATCACCCTGACCCAGCGCGGCAGCTCCGGCGGTGCGCCGATTCCGATGGCTGGGGTGCCGGTGCATGCGTATGAAGGGTACCTGGCGCGGTTGGTGGCATTGGGCGAGTCGGTGGCGATCTGCGAGCAGATCGGCGACCCGGCGCTGGCCAAGGGCCTGGTCGAGCGCAAGGTGGTGCGCATCGTCACCCCGGGCACGGTCACCGACGAAGCGCTGCTGGACGAGCGCCGCGACACGCTGCTGATGGCGATCGCGCGCAGCAAGCAAGGCTACGGCCTGGCCTGGGCCGATCTGGCCGGTGGCCGCTTTTTGGTCAATGAAGTGGACAGCGTGGATGCGCTGGAAGCGGAAATCGCGCGCCTGGAGCCGGCCGAGCTGCTGGTGCCCGACGAAGACAACTGGCCGGAATTCCTGCGTGGGCGCATCGGCGTGCGGCGCCGGCCGCCGTGGTTGTTCGATGCCGACAGCGGGCGGCGCCAGCTGCTGGCGTTCTTCAAACTGCACGATCTGTCCGGCTTCGGCATCGACGACAAGCCCTGCGCCACGGCCGCCGCCGGTGCATTGCTCGGGTATGTCGAAGAGACACAGAAACAGCGCTTGCCGCACCTGACCTCGATCGCGATGGAAGCGGCCAGCGAGGCCATCTCGATGAACGCGGCCACGCGCCGGCATCTGGAGCTGGATACGCGCGTGGATGGCGATACCCGCAACACCTTGCTCGGCGTACTGGACAGCACCGTCACGCCGATGGGTGGGCGTCTGCTCCGGCGTTGGCTGCACCGTCCGCTGAGCCGGCGCGATGTACTGATGCAGCGCCACCATGCAGTCGGCACGTTGATCGTTGCAGGTGCCGATGCCGATCTTCGCGAAGCCTTCCGTGCGCTCGGCGATCTGGAACGCATCCTCACCCGCGTGGCGCTGCGCTCGGCGCGCCCACGCGATTTTTCCACCTTGCGCGATGGCCTGGGGCTGCTGCCGAAGGTGCGCGCGATCCTGGCGCCACTGGATTCGCCGCGCCTGCAGACGCTGTATGCCGAACTCGGCGAGCACGATGCCATCGCGCATCTGTTGATCAGCGCAGTGGCCGAGACGCCGCCGCTCAAGCTCAGCGACGGCGGCGTCATCGCTACCGGCTACGACGCTGACCTGGATGAGCTGCGCCGCCTGTCCACCAATGCCGATCAATTTTTGATCGACCTGGAACAACGCGAGCGCGCCAGCAGCGGCATCGCCACGCTCAAGGTCGGCTACAACCGCGTGCACGGCTACTACATCGAGATCAGCAAGGGCCAGGCGGAGAAAGCCCCCTTGCACTACAGCCGCCGGCAGACGCTGACCAATGCCGAGCGCTACATCACCGAAGAACTCAAGAGTTTCGAAGACAAGGTGCTGTCGGCGCGCGAGCGTTCGCTATCGCGCGAAAAACTGCTGTACGAAGGCCTGCTCGATGCGCTTGGCACCGAGCTGGAAGGTCTCAAGCGCTGCGCAGCTGCGCTTAGCGAACTGGATGTATTGGCCTGCTTTGCCGAGCGCGCGCAGGCGCTGGATTGGTCGCAGCCGGAACTCGATAGCGCGCCGTGCCTGCGCATCGAACGCGGCCGTCACCCGGTCGTGGAGGCGGTACGCGAGCAACCGTTCGAGCCCAACGATCTGGACCTGCATGGCGATCGCCGCATGCTGGTGATCACCGGCCCGAACATGGGCGGTAAATCGACCTACATGCGGCAGAACGCGCTGATCGTGTTGCTGGCGCATATCGGCAGCTACGTGCCGGCCAGCCGTGCAGTGATCGGGCCGATCGACCGCATCCTCACCCGCATCGGCGCCGGCGACGACCTGGCGCGCGGGCAGTCCACCTTCATGGTGGAAATGGCCGAAACCAGCTACATCCTGCATCACGCCACGCCGCAGTCGCTGGTGCTGATGGACGAGATCGGCCGCGGCACCTCCACCTACGATGGCCTGGCACTGGCCGATGCGGTGGCGCGCCATCTGGCGCACACCAATCGCTGCTACACGTTGTTTGCCACGCATTATTTCGAACTCACCGCGCTGGCCGACGAATCGCATGCCGGCGGCGCCAGCGGTATTGCGAATGTGCATCTGGATGCGGTCGAACACGGCGAGCGCCTGGTGTTTATGCATGCAGTGAAGGATGGCCCGGCCAATCGCAGCTTCGGTTTGCAAGTGGCCGCGCTGGCCGGCCTGCCCAAGGCGGCGGTGACGCAGGCGCGTCGCCGGCTGGCAGAGCTCGAACAACGCGGCGGCGAAAGCCACAGCGCGCAGATGGCGCCCACCGCGCTGGATGCGCCGCAACAGTTCGGGCTGTTCACCGCGCCCTCCTCCGCTGCGCAGGAAGCCTTGCAGGCGCTGGACCCGGATGAGCTCACGCCCAAGCAGGCGCTGGAGGCGCTGTATCGGTTGAAGGCGTTGCTTTGAGGGCTGGGAATCGGGAATCGGGAATCGGGAATCGGAAGAGCGTAGCTGCTTACGTTGTGCTTGCTGCGCTTGCGGATGCTTTGCCATGCGGGAATTGGTGATCGGCTTGATGCTGTTTTGTGGAGGTTTGTTCGCCGAATTGGAAGCCGTCACCGCATTGTTGCGTGATTGCGATGTCCTGCATCATGCCGTTCGTAACGCGCGTCGCGTGCAGCTCGCTGGATTGATCTGTCGGCGCGACCGCCGCACCCTGCCGCAACGCGTCGCCAAACAGGAAACCTTCCGATGACCATGTCCGCTTCGTTGACCGATCAACTTGCCGCGCAATTGCAGGGGCCGCAGCTGCAGCAACTCGCCGGCCGCCTGGGCATCGCGCCCGAGCAGGCGCAATCAGCCGTGCAGACCGCGCTGCCGCTGCTGATGGGTGCGCTGGGCCGCAATAGCCAGCAGGCCGGTGGCACCGATGCCTTGCTGGGCGCGCTGCAACGCGACCATGCTGCCAGCCCGGACATCGGCAGCTTGCTCGGCTAGCTGTTGGGTGGCTCGGCCACCGGTGCGCAGGGCAACGGTGCCGGCAAGGCCAGTCAGTTGTTGCAGCTGCTTGCCCCGATCGTGATGGCGTATCTGGCCAGGCGCTTTCTGGGCGGCGATGCCCCAGCCAGCAGCCAGCTCGGGCCTGCGCTGGCACAGGAACATCAGCTGGTACGCCGCCATCCCGGCGCAGGCGGGCTACTGACCAGCGTGCTGGACCAGGATGGCGACGGGCAGCTGGGTCTGGGCGATGTCATGAAGCTGGGCGGCAGCCTGTTCGGCAAACGCTGAGCCGGCGGGCCGACCAGCAGCGGCCCGTGTTGCAGATGTGGATGGAGACGGCCCGCAACCCCGATGCAATGGGCATGCGGCACGCCGGTCGGGCACCGGCGTGCTATCCATAGCAGCACGCTATCGATATGGTTGAACAATTCGAATTCACCAAATGATCGATGCTCCTTATCGTGTGAGGACGCCTTCATGATGAGTCCGCCTGATGCGTGTCCTTGCGATCTTCGCCAGCTCCCGGTCGACCTATTCCGGGCCCTCCAGGCAGGCGCTAGGCTGTTTGATCCCATGCTTTGATGGTGCACTATTTTCCCTCGATTGGAAGGAAGCACTATGGGCCAGGTTCTACACGGGATCG
>NZ_JFAQ01000106.1 GCF_001304695.1 Xanthomonas axonopodis | reverse complement strand
CCAGCGCTGCCGCCTTTCTCGCCGAAATGGATGCCGACCCGGCGTTCCCCGCCGCGCCCAATGCCGTGGACCTGATCACCGCCGATCTGCTGGCAGAAATGGATGCCGACCCGGCCTTCGGGCTGGAGGCCGCACCGATCGCGGTGCCCGCACCAACCCCGGCCGCCGGCGCGCGCCCCGCTCCCCCGTGCAGCACCGGCGCCGGCACACGCGCCGGCGCCGACCGGGCTGCAGGCACTGCTGGCCCCCGGCCAGGCCGACAAGATTCACGCCGAACGCCGCGCCAGCGAACGCAGCACCCGCTGGCTGCGTCTGCGCTGCGGCGAACAGACCTATGCACTGGAATTGCTCAAGGTGCAGGAAGTGGTGTTGCCGGTGCCGCTGCTGCCGCTGCGCGGCACGCCCAGCGCCATGCTTGGCATCATGAATCTGCGGGGCCAGGTGGTCCCGGTGATCGATCTGGGTATCCACCTGGGCTCATCGCCGGTGGACATGGATCTGCAGACCCGCGTGGTGGTGCTGGAAGAAAACGGCGAAACCATGGGTCTGCGCGTGTCGGCCGTGGAAGACGTCACCAGCCTCACCGATCAGCAGATCGAACCGCCTGACAACGCACGCCTGTGCCGCATCTACAACAACCTGTTCCGCGGTGTCGCACGTCTGGGCCATCAGCCGATGATCCTGCTCGATGCCACCCATCTGCTGCATTGATGCGCGCCTAGCTTGCTCGCACCTGCTCGCACGACGATTCACCGTTAAAGCTTTTCCGCCCCCCGCCGTTAGTACGCATAGAGCCATCCGTTCGGAGCAACAATGAGCACAGTGACATTGGGTGAGGATCTCGGCATCGAGACCAGCGCCGACCTCAAGCAAAAGCTTGCCGGATTCCTCACCCAGGACGGCAACCTGGTGCTTGATGCCGGTGAAGTCCGACGCATCCACACCGCCAGCGTGCAGTTGCTCTGCGCCTTTGTGCAAAGCCGCCGCCAGGCCGGCCTGCACACCGGATTCGATGGCTGCAACGACACTTTTAGGGATGCAGCGCGTCTGCTCGGCGTCACCGACGCGCTCGGACTCCCCGCATCCAATGACAACCTGAAATCTGTGGAGAACGCCGCATGAGCGCACGTATCTTGGTGGTGGACGACTCGGCGTCGATGCGCCAGATGGTCTCTTTCGCCCTCACCTCTGCCGGCTTTGCCGTCGAAGAAGCCGAAGACGGCGCCGTTGCGCTGGGCCGCGCGAAGGGCCAGCGCTTCAATGCCGTGGTTACCGACGTGAACATGCCCAACATGGACGGCATCTCGCTGATCCGCGAGCTGCGCCAGCTGCCGGACTACAAGTTCACTCCGATGCTCATGCTCACCACCGAGTCGGCGGCCGACAAGAAGTCCGAAGGCAAAGCGGCAGGTGCGACGGGTTGGCTGGTCAAGCCGTTCAACCCGGAACAGCTGATCGCCACCGTCCAGAAAGTCCTCGGTTAAACCCTTCTCGCATCAGCTTCGGATTTCACGCCCATGAGCATGGACCTGCAACGTTTCCACGCCACCTTTTTCGAGGAAAGCCGTGAAGGGCTCGACGCGATGGAGGCCGGGCTGCTGTCGCTTGAAGAGGGCAACCGCGACCCGGAAATCATCAACTCGGTGTTCCGCGCCGCGCACTCGATCAAGGGCGGCGCTGCCACCTTCGGTTTCGACGCCGTCGCCGGGCTGACCCACGTGCTGGAGACGCTGCTGGACGAGCTGCGCTCCAACAAGCGCCAGCTCGAACCCAATGCAGTCGATGCGATGCTGGGCTCGGTCGACGTGCTGCGCGCCCTGTTGCGCGAAGCCGAACACGGCACCCCGGCCGACCCGGCTGCGGTCAAGGCCGTGCACACCCGGTTGAATGCCGTGCTCGCTGGCGAAGCACCGGCAGCCGCGGCGGTCGCCAAGCCGAAAGAAGAAGAACCCGAAGCCTGGCACATCGGTTTCACCCCGGCGCCGTCGCTGTTCATGACCGGCAACGACCCGCTGCGCATCATCCGCGAGCTCGAGCACCTGGGCCCGCTGCAGATCGCCGCTCGTCTGGGGCGCATGCCGGGCTTTGAAAACATCGATCCGCTGGAAGCGTATCTGGCGTGGGACCTGGGCCTGATTGGCAAGATTCCGCGCAGCAAGATCGAAGACACCTTTGCCTGGGTGGTGGACGACTGCGAGCTGGACATCCGCCCGATGGCCGTGCCTGGCCCGCCGCCGAGCCTGGCCGTGGACGCTCCGGCGGCCGCACCGGTTGCCGCCGTCGCCGCTGCACCGAGCGCCGTTACCGAACCTGCTGCCGCCGCAGCGACACCGGCCAAGGCCGCCGCTGCCGAAGCCGAAAGCTCGATCCGCGTCAGCGTCGACAAGGTCGACGCATTGATCAACCTGGTCGGCGAGTTGGTGATTACCCAGGCCATGCTCAAGCAGGTCTCCACCGGCCTGGACCCGGCGCATGCCGAACAGCTGTTCGCCGGCCTGGATTTGCTCGAACGCAATACCCGCGATCTGCAGGAAGCAGTCATCGGCGTGCGCATGCTGCCTGTCGATGCCGTGTTCCGCCGCTTCCCGCGCCTGGTGCGCGACCTCTCCAGCCGCCTCGGCAAGCAAGTGCGCCTGCGCACCATTGGCGAAAGCACCGAGCTGGACAAGGGGCTGATCGAAAAGATTGCCGATCCGTTGGTGCACCTGGTGCGCAACTCGATCGACCACGGCCTGGAAATGCCCGATGCGCGCCGCGCCTCCGGCAAGGACGAAACCGGCACGATTACCCTGGCGGCCTCGCATCAGGGTGGCCACATCGTGATCGAAGTCAGCGACGACGGCCGTGGCCTCAATCGCGCCAAGATCCTGGAAAAAGCGGCCGAACGCGGCATCGCCGTGCCGGACAACCCGACCGATGCGCAGGTGTGGGACCTGATCTTCGCACCGGGCTTCTCCACCGCCGATGCGGTGACCGACCTGTCCGGTCGTGGCGTGGGCATGGACGTGGTCCGCCGAAACATCCAGGGGCTGGGTGGCGAAGTGCAGCTGGAAAGCAACGCCGGCAGCGGTACCCGCGTATTGATCCGTCTGCCGCTGACCCTGGCCATTCTGGACGGCATGACGGTGTCGGTCGCCGGCGAAACCCTGATCCTGCCGCTGTCCTACGTGCTCGAAGCCTTGCAGCCGGCAGCGGAAGATGTCCGCGCGATGGCCGGCGACGGTCGGGTGCTGCGGGTGCGTGGCGAATATCTGCCGATCCTCTCGCTCACCAACTACTACGGCTTCGGCGGGCAACAGTCCTCCAAGGAATCGCTGGTGGTGGTGGTCGAAGGCGACGGCCAGAAGATCGCGCTGGAAGTGGACGAGTTGCTCGGCCAGCAGCAGGTGGTGGTGAAGAACATCGAAAACAATTACCGGCGCATTCCGGGCGTTTCCGGCGCCACCATCCTTGGCGATGGGCGGGTTTCGCTGATCGTTGACATCGGTGGTCTGGTGCGCTCGCTCAAGGTGCCACAAGCGGCGTAATGCAGTTGCCGCGGCGTGGATGCCGGGGCGCAAGACTCCACCACGCCATCGATGCACGATGGGTGCTGGAGCGATCGCCGGCAGTATGGGGACTGCCGGCATCAGCAACACCCGTCCGGCCCGACACGACCGACGCTAGATTCTGGCCCTTTGTCCGGATCTTCGACTCTGCCACGTCTTTGACCCACCTGTTGGCGGGCGCCCACGCGGCCAGTCGTCTCTGCAACACGAGAAGACCGCTATGAACTGGTTTCGTAATCTTGCCGTCGCCCGCAAGTTGGCCGTGGCGTTTTCCTTTACCGCATTGATCACCTTGAGCCTGGGCGGATTTGCGCGAGATCAGCACCGTGTGGGCACCAGCGGTGCAGCAGCTGAGCGAAATGCGCGCGTTGCTGGGGGAATTGCGCACCTACGAACTCGCCCAGCTGGCGCACGCCGACGATCCGAAGGCGGTGCAGAATTATTTCGAACGCACGGACAAGGCGCGCGCCGACATCGCGACGGCGCAGGACGCCTACAGCAAGACGACCACGGCAGGCAGAGAGAGCGAGTTGTACGACGATGTCAAACTGAAACTGGCCGCGTACTACAAGGCCAACGCCGCACTCGGCGCCGCGGTGCGTGCCGGCGATCTGGTCACTGCCAATCGCGTCTCCGATGAGCAATCGCGTCCGGCGCGGCGCGACCTGTTCGCCAAGCTGGTGGAACTGACCAGGTTCAACGTTGCCCACATGGACAGCGAGATCGCGCAGGCCGAGGCGACCTATCAACGCTCGGTGCAGGTCATGCTCGTGGCGATGGTCCTGTTCGTGCTGTTGGCCGCATTTTCCGGCTGGTTCATCGCCCGCAGCATCGTCGGCCCGCTCGCTCGCGCCACGCGGGTCGCCAGTGCCATCGCACAGGGCAAACTCGACAACGCCATCCACGCCGACAGTCGCGACGAAGCCGGGCAACTGCTGCACAGCATGGAAGGCATGCAGCGGCAATTGCAGGCGGTACTGGCAGCGCAATCGGAAATGGCCAAGCGCCACGACGCCGGCCAGATCAGCTACCGCCTGGAACACGATGCGTTTCCAGGCGACTACGGCACCATGGTGCGCGACACCAATCGCCTGGTCGGCTCGCATATTGCGGTCAAGATGAAGCTCGCATAGATCATGTCTCGCTATGCAATCGGCGACTTGAGCCAGGACATGGACCGCCTGCCCGGCGAGAAGGCCGTGCTGAGTTCCACCATGGATACCGTCAAGGCCAACCTGTTGGCGATGAACAGCGAGATCAAGCTGCTGGCGCAGGCCGCTGCCAACGGCGACTTCAGCGTGCGCGGCGACACGCAGCGTTTCCAGTACGATTTCCAGGCGATGGTGGAGAGCCTCAACCAGCTGATGGCGACCGCCGATGCCAACCTCAGCTCGCTGTCGAAGCTGTTGCAGGCCATTGCCGCAGGTGATCTCACCGAGCACATGCAAGGCCAGTTCAATGGCGTGTTCGCCAGGATGCGCGACGATGCCAATGCCACCACCGAGCAACTTGCCGATATCGTTGGCCGCATCCAGCACGCCAGCTTGTCGATCAATACCGCCGCCAGCGAAATCGCCGCCGGCAACAACGATCTGTCGCAGCGCACCGAGCAGCAGGCGGCGAATCTGGAAGAAACCGCCGCCTCGATGGAGGAACTCACCTCCACCGTGCGCCAGAACGCCGAACATGCACGCCAGGCCAACCAACTCGCTATCGGTGCGGCCACGGTTGCCTCGCAAGGCGGCAGCGTGGTGGCGCAGGTGATGACCACCATGTCCGGCATCGAGGTCTCGTCGAAGAAGATCGCCGATATCATCAGCGTGATCGACGGCATCGCCTTCCAGACCAATATCCTGGCGTTGAATGCCGCAGTGGAAGCGGCGCGTGCAGGCGACCAGGGCCGCGGATTCGCAGTGGTGGCCAGCGAAGTGCGCACGCTCGCCCAGCGCTCGGCCGGCGCGGCCAAGGAGATCAAGCACCTCATCGACGACTCGGTGGGCAAGGTCGCCGAAGGCTCGGTCCTGGTGGATCAGGCCGGCAAGACCATGGCCGACATCGTCGCCAGCGTGCAGCGCGTCACCGACATCATGGGCGAGATTTCTGCCGCCTCGCAGGAACAGTCGGCCGGCATCGAACAGGTCAACCTGACCGTGACGCAGATGGACGAAACCACCCAGCAGAATGCGGCGCTGGTGGAAGAAGCCACCGCCGCGGCACGTGCGATGGAAGAACAAGCCGGTCAGTTGTCCGATGCGGTGTCGATCTTCAAGGTGCAGCAGGTAGCGGCCGTGGCGCCTGCGGCCAAGCGCTCTGCTCCGATGCGCCTTGCCGCCGCCAAGTCAGGCGTTGTCAAACCGGCCACGACCAGGCGCGCACCCGCATCGGCCGGAGTCGCGGCCAAAGCCACAGCAACGCCACGCCCGGTGATTGCCGCAACCGCCAACAGCGCGTCGAACTGGCAGGAGTTCTAAGCGCACTGCAGGTAGACGGCCGCCGGATCAGACGGCACGTGCGCCCCGAGCCCCGGCAGTAATGTCGGGGCTTTTTTTCGCGAGGAAACCGGGCTGAGGCATCTGGCTTGTGGTTGCCGACAGCTTGCGGTTGCGCGCGCGAGGCTGCGCGCATGCCCTCATCCGGCGCTGCGCGCCATCTGTCCCGCAGGAGGAAGAAAGTCACGGCGAAGTCCATGCAAGCGTGCCGCTGGTCGAAATTTGGTCAAGCGCAGGCGTTTGCGGCCGATACAGCACGCACTGAGGGCCGTGTTGCCCGCGCTAGATCGAAGGACGTCCGCATGCACACCGCCAACTCCAACCGCTCTGTCCGCACCGTGCTGGGTTGTGTGTTCACTGCAGCGCTGCTGGCTGCCGGCGTCTCCTTGCCGCCCTCCTTCGCCGCCCCGGCAGCGCCGGTCTCGGTGCTTCTGGACAATGTGCCGGTCACCGCATTGCAGTCGCTGGCGGTGGATCTAGCGCAGTTGCGCGACGATCAACGTGCACAGCTTGCCGCCAGGCACGATGCGGCGCGTATCGAAGCCTATGACGAGCGTCTGGGCAATCTGCACCAGCGGATCGCACGGCATGCCGGCTACTTCCAGGCCACTGCGCCGCAGGGCGAGCAGGCACGCAAATTTGCGCTGGTGCAGCAGCAGCTGGGCAAGTATCTGGCACAGCACCGCCAGGCCAATCGCGCCCTGCACGACGGCGACCTGCAATACGCACAAGCCTTGTCGCTGGGCCATAGCGGCGATACCCGCCAGGTCTTGTGGACCGAACTGCAGAGCCTGCAGCAATCGGTCGCCAGCGTGAGCGTTGCGCAGCGCAACTGAGCCGATGGGTAATCCCCCCACAGGTTAGTTGACGCCAGAAGTGGAATTTTCTCGTACTCTTTTCCGAGGAGGTTCCATGAAGACATCCCGCTTCACCGACAGCCAGATCATGGCCGTCCTCAAGCAGGCCCAGGCCGGCACGCCCGTGCCGCAGTTGTGCCGGGAACACCGCATCAGCTCGGCGACGTTCTACAAGTGGCGCAGCAAGTTTGCCGGCATGGACGCATCACTGATGTCCCAGCTCAGGGAGCTGCAGGACGAGAACCGGCGCCTGAAGAAGATGTACGCCGACGCCCAGCTCAGTGCCGACCTGCTGAAGGAGGCGATGGCAAAAAAAATGGTGAGGCCATCTCAACGTCGGGAGATGGCCCGAACAGCGGTTGAGGTCGGACGCACGAACATCCGGCATGCCTGCCAGACCTTCCAGGTGAGTGAGACCTGCTATCGGTACCAGGCCAAGGCATCGGACGAGAACGGCCGGATCGCGGACTGGCTGGTGCGATTGACGACGACGTATCGCGACTGGGGCTTGGGCCTTTGCTTCCTGTACCTGCGCAACGTGAAGGGCTTTGGCTGAAACCACAAGCGGGTGTACCGGATCTACCGTGAGTTGGAGTTGAACCTGCGGATCAAACCGAAGAAGCGACTCGTGCGCGAGAAGCCCGAACAGCGAGTGGTACCGGAATCGATCAACACGGTCTGGTCGATGGACTTCATGCATGATCAGTTGGCCGATGGTCGCAGCTTCCGGTTGTTCAACGTCCTGGATGACTTCAATCGCGAGGGGCTGGCGATCGATGTTGACCTGTCGCTGCCATCTGCCCGGGTGATCCGATCGTTGGAGCAGGTCATCGAGTGGCGCGGCAAGCCACGCATCCTTCGCTGCGATAACGGGCCCGAATACATCAGCGGAGCACTGCTGGCGTGGGCGCAACGCAACGGCATCCGCATCGAGCACATCCAGCCGGGCAAGCCACAACAGAACGCCTACGTTGAACGTTACAACCGCACGGTCCGCTACGCCTGGCTGGCCCGCACCCTGTTTGACACCATCGAGCAGGTGCAGGACCAGGCCACGCGCTGGCTATGGACGTACAACCATGAGCGCCCGAACATGGCGCTAGGCGGCATCACGCCAGCGATGAAACTGGCGATGGCTGCATAACTCCACTTCTGGAGCCCGCTAAAAGCGGGGGGATTACCCATACCCTGTCGACCATGCGCGCACGCGGCGGTGTGGATTACATCTACGTCACCGACCAGACGCCGACGATGCTGATGTACCCCACCCGCCCGGACCTGGTAGGCAAGCCGTTGAGCGATGTGCTCAACCCGGACGGCAAGCGCGTGTTTCCTGCGTTCGTCACCGCAGCGCAGGCCGGCGGCGGCTATGTCGACTACACCTGGGCCAAGCCAGGGCAGAAAGAGCCGGTGCAGAAAACCTCGTACGCGGCGCTGTACAAGCCGTGGGGCTGGGTGATCGGCACCGGCGTGTACCTGGACGACACCCAATCGCAGGCGCTGGTTTTCACCGGCATCGTTGCGCTCGCCGGTGGCGCCCTGGTGTTGATCAATCTGCTGGTGGGCTGGATGATCGGCAACTCACTCCTGGAGCCGGTGTCGTGTGACCTGGCGGCCATCAAGGGGGTGGCGCGCGGCGACCTGAGCGTGCGGACCGCCGAACACGACACCGATGAAATTGGCCAGATGCTCAAGGCAACCGACGAGATGGTTCACACCTTGGAGCGCTTCTCCGCGCAGACCAAGGTGATGGTGCACATGCATGCCGGCGACGATGTCACCCACCGCATGCCGACCGATTTCCCGGGCGTCTACGGCGAGCTGGCCACCGGCATCAACACGATGATCTTCGAGCACCTGGATGCCATCGTCGATGCGATCGGCATCCTCAACGAGTATGCGCAAGGCCACCTGTCGCGCAATGCCGCACGCCTGCCCGGCACGCGTGCGGTGCTGCACGAAGCGATGGATGCAGCCAAGGCCAGCCTGCTGGCGATCAACACCGAGATCAAACGCCTGGCCCAGGCCGCGGCTAACGGCGACTTCAGTCAACGCGGCGATGCGACGCGCTTCAAGCACGACTCGGCGCGCATGATCAACGACCTCAACACGATGATGGAGGTCAGCGACCGCAACCTGGGCAAGCTGTCCGAGCTGCTGGCGTCCCTGGCCGAAGGCGACCTCACCGCGCACCTGGATGGCCAGTACCATGGCGTGTTCGCGCGCATGCGCGACGACGCCAACGCCACCGCCACCGCCACGCAGCTGGCCGGCATCGCCGGGCGCATCCAGCAGGCGGCCAGTTCCATCACTGGTTCGACCAGCGAAATCGCCGCCGGCAACAACGACCTGTCGCAGCGCACCGAACAACAAGCCGCCAATCTGGAAGAAACCGCGGCCTCGATGGAGGAACTCACCTCCACCGTCAAACAGAATGCCGAGCACGCACGTCAGGCCAACCAGCTGGCCATCGGCGCGGCCGACGTGGCATCGCATGGCGGCTCGGTGGTAGCGCAGGTCGTCACCACCATGTCGGGCATCGAGACCTCGTCCAAGAAGATTGCCGAGATCATCAGCGTCATCGACGGGATCGCGTTCCAGACCAATATCCTGGCCTTGAATGCCGCCGTGGAAGCGGCGCGTGCCGGCGAACAAGGCCGCGGATTTGCGGTGGTCGCCTCGGAAGTGCGCACGCTGGCGCAACGCTCGGCCGGTGCTGCCAAAGAGATCAAGCACCTGATCGACGATTCGGTGAGCAAGGTGGAGCAAGGCTCGTCGCTGGTGCAGCAGGCCGGCACCACCATGGGCGAGATCGTCGCCAGCGTGCAGCGCGTCACCGACATCATGGGCGAAATCTCCGCCACTTCGCAGGAGCAATCGTCCGGCATCGAGCAGGTCAACCTCACCGTGACCCAGATGGATGAAGCCACGCAGCAGAATGCCGCACTGGTGGAACCCGTGGGCCCGTGGGCAAGTCGTCCGGCACCGCCGATAACGACAGCCAGTGGCAGGATTTCTGATTCCCCGCCCTCACTGACTTGCAAGCGAACACAAGCGCAAAACGCACGCAGCGTTACTCGCTTTCCACAGCTGCATCCCGCATGGCGCGTCATCGGCGCGCTGTGCATGCCCTACCTCTTCCGCTCGTCCGACGCGCATCAAGAATCATGCAGGGATGCCGTTAGTGTGGATGACATCGACTGCCTGCACACACCGCAGCAGTCGGTCCAGCAATGCATGCTTACTGTTGCAGCCAACACAGCCGACGTATGCATCCGGATATTTGTTTCCGCAGGTTGCCACGCAAAGGATGCCATGAAGCCGTCTGTTATCGCCAGCTGTTTTGTGCTGTTGGGTGTGATCGGTCATGCCCGCGCTGAAGACCCGATCGCGACCGACCGTCCGGATTTCGTGGAATCCAGCCTCACCGTCGGCGACCGCCGCGTGCAGGTGGAAACCAGCGTCGCGTGGGAACGCGATGACGCGGTGGACGCGTACTCCACCCCCACGCTGCTGCGCTACGGCCTGGGCCAGACCTGGGAATTGCGGCTGGAAACCGACGGCTGGCAGCGCATCGACCTGCCCGGCGATGCGCTGGTGAGCGGCATGTCCGATGTCTCGCTTGGCATCAAACATCACCTGGCCAGCTCCGACGATGGCAAGACCTCGCTGGCCTGGTTGCTGCATGTGGATCTGCCCAGCGGCGCGCAGGCGTTGCGCGGCCATGGTGCGCGCCCCTCGTTCCGGCTGGTGGCCGAATGGGAGCTCAGCGACAGCATTTCCGCGGGCATGATGCCCGGGGTGATCTGGGACGACGATGGCCAAGGCAACCGCTATACCGCCGGCATTTTCGGCGCCGTTCTTGGCAAGGCCTGGAACGACCGCGTGCGCTCGTTCGTCGAAGTGGCGTTGCCGCAGATCGCCAGGAGCGACGACGGCGGTACCGTCGCCCTGCTCGATGTCGGCTCGGCATGGCTGCTGAGCAACGACGTCCAACTGGACGCGGTCTACAGCCGCGGACTCAACGACCGCTCACCGGATCACGCGCTCGGCGTGGGCCTTTCTTTCCGCTTCTGACACGGGTTGCACCATGAAGATCATACACATGCTGGGCGTCCTGGTGCTGGTGGCCGCATTGGCGCTGCTCGCCTTGGGTGGCGTGGGCTATAACGGCCAGCGCGGTCTGCTCGATGCGATTGCCGCACAGGTCATCTCCTCCGATGCGCTGCGCAACCACATGCAGGCGGACATGATGCATGACGCCTTGCGCGGCGATGTCACCGCGGCATTGCTTGCGGCCTCCACGAAAGACGATAAAGCAGTTGCAGCCGCACGCACCACATTGGGCGAACATGCTGGCGAATTCGGCGAGTCGCTGGCAGCCAACCGCAAACTGCCGCTGGACCCTGCATTGCGCAGCGAGTTGGACGCGGTGACACCGGCACTGCAGGCCTATATCGCATCTGCCGACCACGTGGTGAAAGCTGCCGAAACGCATGCGGACAGCGCAGCGGCTTACGCGGATTTCAACGACAAGTTCAGCCAGCTTCAAACCCGCATGGGCGCCATCAGCGAGCGCATCCTGGCCTTGAACGAGGCCAGCCGCCGCCAGGCAGAGCAATACAGCCATCGGGTGATGTGGCAGCAAAGTAGCGCCGTGGTGCTGGCGTTCGTGTGCCTGGCGCTGGCGGCCGGCTGGATTTTGCGCTCGGTGTTCGGCCTGCTTGGCGGCGAGCCGCAGCTGGCCATGGCGGCCGCACAGCACATCGCCGAAGGCCGCCTGGATCAACCGATCCCGGTCTCCGCAAAGCACTCTCGCAGCCTGATGGCCGCCTTGGCGCGCATGCAGCGCGACCTGCGCGAGCGCCTGGAGCGAGAGCGCAGCATCGCAGCGGAAAACCTGCGCATCCGTACCGCACTGGATAACGCGTCCACCGGCATGTACATCGCCGACCCTGATCTCACCATCATCTACGCCAATAGTGCGCTGCAAAACCTGCTGCACACCTGCGCAGACGATATCCAGGCCTGTGCGCCCGCGTTCAATCGCACCGCCAACCTGGTCGGCCAACCGGTCTCCCTGCTGGAAGTGGGCAACGCACAGGACGCAGAGATCTATCAGCGTCTGGACCGCCAGGGCGCTGCCCAACGCGAGGTGCAGTACCGCACCACCTGCATCGCACAGAACGTTTCGGCAATTCGCGACGATGCCGGCGCGCATCTGGGCTTTGTCTGCGAATGGCGCGACCGCACTGCCGAGGCGCGCGTGGAAATCGATGTTGCCGACGTGGTGCGTAGCGCCGCTGCCGGCGATCTTTCCAAGCGCATCGACAGCACCGGAAAACAAGGCTTTTTCCTGCAACTGGCACAACAGCTCAATGCCTTGCTCGATGCCAACGCGGTCAGTATCGCCGAGGTGTCGCGCCTGCTCAGCGCACTGGCCGACGGCGACTTGAGTGCGCGCATGCAGGGCCAATTCCATGGTGTCTTCGCCACGATGCGCGACGATGCCAATACCACCGCCGAGCAGCTGGCACTGGTGATCGGGCGCATCCAGCAGGCGGCCGGCAGCATTCATACTGCCTCCAGCGAAATCGCCGCCGGCAACAACGACCTGTCGCAGCGCACCGAACAACAAGCGGCCAACCTGGAAGAGACTGCCGCTTCGATGGAGGAACTCACCTCCACCGTCAAACAGAATGCTGAAAGCGCACGCCAGGCCAACCAGCTGGCGATCGGTGCGGCTGGTGTGGCTTCTCAGGGCGGCGCGGTGGTGGCGCAGGTGGTGACCACCATGTCCGGCATCGAGGTCTCGTCGAAGAAGATCGCCGAGATCATCAGCGTGATCGACGGCATCGCGTTCCAGACCAATATCCTGGCCTTGAATGCCGCCGTGGAAGCGGCGCGTGCCGGCGAACAGGGCCGCGGCTTTGCGGTGGTCGCCTCCGAGGTGCGCACGCTGGCGCAGCGCTCGGCCGGCGCCGCAAAAGAGATCAAGCACTTGATCGACGATTCGGTGAGCAAGGTCACCGAGGGCTCGCAACTGGTGCATCAGGCCGGCACCACCATGGCCGATATCGTCGCCAGCGTGCAGCGTGTGACCGACATCATGGGCAAGATCGCTGCCGCGTCGCAGGAACAGTCGTCGGGCATCGAGCAGGTCAACCTCACCATCACCCAGATGGACGAGGCGACCCAGCAGAACGCCGCTTTGGTGGAAGAAGCCACTGCCGCTGCGCGCACCATGGAAGACCAGGCCAGCCAGCTGGCACACGCAGTGTCGCGCTTTACCCTGGCCGATGCGCCGCAGTCGCAGGCCGCAACGCCAGCGGCCACAAAGCCTAGCGTGGTCGCTGTTGCCCGGGCAAACAAGAGCAACACGCGTGTGCCGAGTGCACGCAAGCCGGCAGTGAACGCGATGGCGGCGGCCGCCGGCAACGACAGCCAGTGGCAGGACTTCTGAGCATGGCCAGTGCGCAACTGCGGCCTGAATCTGCCGCAGTCACGCATGCCAATCCTTCACAATTAAATAACTTGGCGTTTCAACCGCTAGCTTGCTGGACAACGACGCTAAGGCAACGCTGATCAAGTTCCAAAGATGCGAGGATAAGTGCTTCGCAGCGATGGTGGTGCAAGCCGATGAAGCAGCGGACCTTGGCAATGTCAGCTGACCAGGGCAACGGGTTTGAACAATACCGTCGCCCGACGCGGCGCGATGTGTTCCTGGCACGGATGGAGACGCTGGTGCCGTGGATGGCACTGTGCGCGGTGATCGCCCCGCACTATCCCAGGGCCGGCAAAGGTCGCCATCCAGTTGGCCTGGAGCGGATGCTGCGGATGTACGTCGTCCAGCAGTCGTTCAATC
>NZ_JFAQ01000105.1 GCF_001304695.1 Xanthomonas axonopodis | reverse complement strand
GTGCTCCCCCGCCCTCCCCCTCACTGACCGGGGAAGACGCCCGTGGTTGAGTTTTTGTTCGTCATCGCCCTGATTGTGCTGAACGGCTTCTTCGCCATGTCGGAGATGTCGTTGATGACCTCGCGCAAGAGCCGCCTGAAGCAGATGGCCGGTTCCAGCAAGCGCGCCGCGCGGGCCCTGGCCTTGGCCGAAAGCCCGGAAAACTTCCTGTCCACGGTTCAGATCGGCATCACCCTGATCGGCATCCTGACCGGCGTGTTCGGCGGCGAGGCGATCGGCGAAGCCATCGCCAGCTGGCTGCAGGGGGTGTTCCCGGCCCTGGCGGGCACGTTCGAACTGGTCGGCAAGCCGCGCCCGTATTCGGTGGTGATCGGCAGCACCCTGGCGGTGGCGCTGATCACGTTCCTGACGCTGATTTTCGGCGAGTTGGTGCCCAAGCGGCTGGCGCTGCGCAATTCCGAAGACATTGCAGGCGTCGTCGCGGTGCCGATGGCCTGGCTGGCCAAGATCGCCGCGCCCGGGGTGTGGGTGCTGGCACGCTCCACCCGCTTGGTGCTGCGCATGTTGGGCATGGGCAAGGACGAATCGGCCTCGGTCACTGAAGAAGAGATCCGCATGCTGGTGGCCGAAAGCCACGAGGCCGGCGTGATCGACGCGCACGAGCGCGACATGATGAATCGGGTGATGCGACTGGGCGATCGCACCGCCGACAGCCTGATGACCCCGCGCAACCGCATCGCCTGGCTGGACGCCAACGCCGAGCCGGAACGCAATCTGCAGGTCATGCGCGAGCACGAATTTTCGCGCTATCCGGTGTACCGCGGCAGCGACCAGGACATCGCCGGTGTGCTGGAAGTCAAATCGCTGGTCACGCGCATGGATGGCCACGGCGCGCACCTGTTCCAGGCGCTGCGCGACACCTTGTTCGTGTCCGAATCCACGCACGCGATGAAGCTGCTGGAAATCTTTCGCGAAGAACAGCAGTCGATGGCGCTGGTGGTCGACGAATACGGCGAAATCCGTGGCCTGGTGACCATCAGCGACCTGATGGGCGCGGTGGTCGGCCGTCTGCAGGCGGTGGAAAACACCGACGAAGACGCGCTGGTGGTCACGCGCGCGGACGGCTCGCTGTTGATCGACGGCTCGCTGCCGGTGGAAGAATTGCGCGAAGTGCTCGGTGCCGAATTGCCCGACGCCGACGAAGGCGATTACCACACGCTTGCGGGCCTGTGCATTTACTATTTCGGGCGCATTCCGCAGGCCGGCGAATTCTTCGATTGGGCCGGCTGGCGCATCGAGATCGTCGACCTGGACGGTGCGCGCGTGGACAAGTTGCTGCTGCGCCGGGTAGGCGACGAGGACAGCGATGACATCGTCGGGTGACGGCAATGCGCCGCGCGATGATGCCAGCGAGCAGATGCGCTACCGCAACGAAGGCATCCGCAGCTTGCTGGCAGCCTTCAGCGAAGGTGATCCGGACCAGGTGTTGCGCGTTCGCGAGATCTTGGCCGATCTGCAGCAAAGCGCCTTCGGCGTGTTCCTGTTTCTTGCAATCCTGCCCTCGTTCATTCCGATTCCCGGCGTCGCCGGTGGCATCAGCGGACCACTGACGATCCTGATCGGACTGCAGATGATGTGCTGCCTGCGCAAGCCGTGGGTACCGCGCTTCATCGGCGAACGTGGGCCGCGCCGTCGGACCAGCCAGCACTTCGTGGCCAAACTGGGACCGACGCTGCAACGCCTGGATCGCCTGCTCAAACCGCGGTTGCACGGCATGCTGGACCGGATGCCGGCACAGCTATTCACCGGCTTGTTATTGGTGTTGGTGGGCATCTTGCTGACGCTGCCGATCCCCTTCACCAACTATATCTTCGGCTTGATCCTGCTGCTGTTCGCGCTGGCCCTGCTTGAGCGCGACGGTGCGCTGATGTTGGTGGGCTGGGCAGCTGCGCTGATCTCGGTCGCCGTGTTCGGTGTCACCTCCGACCAGCTGGTGGATCTGATTCGCGATTGGTGGCCGGACGCCTGGCGCTGAGCGCAGCGCGTCCGGCGCGTGGCTTTCGCGCAGCTACTTCAGATCGACCACGCGGTTGTCCGACAAGCTGCCGGTATCGTCGGTGACCGCCGTCATCACGAAATACAGCGCCTTGCCGAGCAGGCCGCTGGGGCCGTCCCAGTATTCGGCCGATTCGGCACGCACATGGATCAAGCGCAGGTTCGGGTCGTCCTTGCCGCCCGGGAAAAACACTTTCATGGCCGGCGACCACAGTGCGTCGATCTTGGCGCGGTCGTGGACCACGCGCGCGGTGCCGGCCACCGAGACATAGGTGTTCTTCGACGCCGACGCATAGGCCACGTTGACGCGCGGATCGTCGGCGATTTCCGCCACTTTCGGGCTGTCGGCGGCGGTGGCGAACCACAGGTCGCCGTCGAACTCGACTTCCTGCGTGCCCAGCGGGCGGCTCACCAGGTTGCCGTCGGCCGAGACGGTTGTGAACATGGCGATGTCCACACCGCGAATCAATTCGGCCAACTGCTTGATGCTCTCGCTGCGTTGTTGAAATTGCATGCTGGTCTTCCCAATAGATGTGCATGCATCACAGCGGATCGCAGCGCAAAGTGACGTGAATCACACCAAGGTCACGTCCAGCTCGCGGCACGCGGCGGCGGCAATTTCGAAAGACCGCAGACGCGCGGCGTGGTCGTAGATGTTGGCGGTGAACAACAGCTCGTCGGGCGTGTGGCGCTCGATGAACTCCGCCACGCCGCGCGCAATCTGCTCGGCATCGCCGAGCACCGTGCAGGCCAATGCACGCTCCACCCCGGCACGCTCGTGCGGCTGCCAGAAGCTGTCGATATCGTCGATGGGCGGCGGGATCTTGCCCGGCTTGCCGCGACACAGATTGACGAAGCTCTGTTGCTGGGTCGTGAACAGACGCCGTGCCTGCGCTGGCGTCTCGGCTGCCACCACATTCAGGGCCAGCATCACGTGCGGCCGGGCGAGTTGTGCGGACGGACGGAATTCGCGGCGATAGATCGCCACCGCTTCGTCCATCGCATCGGGTGCGAAATGCGAGGCGAACGCGAACGACAGGCCCATCGCGGCGGCAAGGCGTGCGCTGAACAGGCTCGACCCCAGCAGCCACACCGGCACCTCCAGCCCGGCGCCGGGCACGGCCTGTACCAGTTGCCCCGGCACCGCCGGCGCGAAGTAGCGCATCAATTCGGCCACGTCCTGCGGGAAGTGATCGGCGCTGTCGAAATAGCGGCGCAAGGCGCGTGCGGTGGGATCGGTGCCCGGTGCGCGGCCCAGGCCCTGGTCGATACGCTGCGGATACAACGAGGCCAGCGTGCCGAACTGTTCGGCCACCTGCAGCGGTGCATGGTTGGGCAACATGATGCCGCCGGCACCCACGCGAATGGTCTTGGTGCCGCCGGCGACATGACAGATCAGCACTGCGGTGGCGGCGCTGGCGATGCCTGGCATGTTGTGGTGTTCGGCCAGCCAGTAGCGCTGATAGCCCCAACGCTCGGCGTGCTGGGCCAGATCGAGCATGTTGGCGAAGGCGTGGGTGGTGTCGCTGCCTTCGCAGACCGGCGCCAGATCGAGCACGGAAATGGGGGTCATCGAGTGACTCCGGGAAGAGTGATGTCCCAGAGATGGGGCTGGCCCGGCGGCATTGCCAGCGGCTTGTCGGGTGCCGTGAGGGATTACAGCATTCCAGCAGTCGGACAACGCTTTGGGCGTGCGGGCTCGTTCCGACTCGCGCCAGCGGCGTTTTTGAGCTTGCTGTTGGCCAGAGACGTTGCGGTTGCGGTTGCGGTTGCGGTTGCGGTTGCGGTTGCGGTTGCGGTTGCGGTTGCGGTTGCGGTGAAGATTACTGTTCCCTGGTCGGCTTCGCGCACCTTGAATGCCCAATGCCCTCTCGCCACAGACGAACGCATCGACTGCGCGACGAAGCGTGCCCGCTGTGGTATCCGGACGCTGGCTATGATGGCGCCGCCTCGTCTGCGCCTGCCTGCCCATGTCTTCGAGTACATTCGCGCCCCCCGAACAGCCCTCGCCTTCCGCGCAGATCGCCGCCCGGATCGACCGGCTGCCGGCCAGTGCCACGCTGTGGCGGTTGGTGGGGTTGCTGGCGCTGGGCGGCTTCTTCGAGTTGTACGACCTGTTCCAGACCGCCTACATCAGCCCCGGGCTGATTGGCGACGGCATTTTTGCCAGCGGCGCGGAAGGCGCATTCGGCATGTCCGATCAAGCCGCATTTGCGGCGGCCACCTTCCTTGGGTTGTTTGTCGGTGCCGCGCTATTGAGCCCGTTTGCCGACCAGTTCGGGCGTCGCCCGGTGTTTACCTTTGCCTTGATCTGGTACACCGCGGCGACCGTGGCGATGGGTCTGCAGACCACTGCCAGCGGGGTGATCGTGCTGCGCTGCGTGGTCGGCATCGGGTTGGGAATCGAACTGGTCACCATCGATACGTATCTGTCCGAACTGGTACCGCGACACATGCGCAGTGCGGCGTTTGCATTTGCATTTTTCGTGCAATTTCTGGCGGTGCCCACGGTCGCGCTGACCGCATGGATGTTGGTGCCGTCCGCGCCGTTGGGGGTGAGCGGCTGGCGCTGGGTGGTGTTGCTCAGCGGCGCGTTTGCGCTGGCAATCTGGTGGCTGCGCAGCCGCCTGCCGGAATCAGCGCGCTGGCTGGCCGCACACGGCCGCCACGCAGAAGCCGATGCAGTGGTGATCGAACTGGAAGCGCGCTGCACGCAGGATGTGGGTGCGCCACTGGCCGCGCCGCAGGCGGCCGCGCCCTCGCCGGCCGGCACGATGCCGAGCGCGCCGCTGTGGCGTGCGCCGTATCGCGGGCGCATCGGCATGTTGGTGGTCTTCCATGTGTTTCAGGCGATCGGCTTCTTCGGTTTCGGTAACTGGTTGCCTGCGCTGATCTCGGCGCAGGGCGCCGGGGCCGAGGTGACCAAAAGCCTGGCGTATTCCTTTGCGATCTCGTTGGCCTACCCGCTGGCGCCATTGCTGTTGCTGCGTTTTGCGCAGCGCTGGGAAAACAAATGGCAGATCACCGCATCGGCGCTGGGCGCTGTTGTGTTCGGTGGCTTGTTCGCGTTGCAGCATTATGCCGTCGGCATGGTGCTGTGCGGGGCAATGATCGCGTTCTGCAACGCGTGGATGAGCTTTGCCTATCACGGCTATCAGGCAGAGCTGTTCCCGACCGGGTTACGCGCACGTGCCGTGGGCTTTTGCTACTCCTTCAGTCGCCTGTCCACGGCAGTGAGCAGCGTGCTGATCGGCTGGTTGCTGACGCAGGTTGGCAGCCATGGCGTGCTGGCCTTCATCGCGCTCAGCATGTCGATCGTGGCGGGTGTGATTGCGGTGTCCGGCCCACGCACGCGCAATCGTGCACTGGAAGACATTGCAGGTGAGTGCGGATGATGGAACGCCTGCGCAACCAGCAGCGTGTAGGGCATTGTGCAGGATGGGATTCAGCGCACGTCGGTGCGTGTCTGACAATGGCCCCGGTTCTGACACAGTAACGGCGGCTCAGTGATCAGCCGGCGGAACTGATCGGCGACTCTCTATCGCCACAAGCCGTTACGCCGCCCTCTGCCCTCTGGTTGATCGCCCCGACTGCCAGCCGAGGACGCGTCATCGTGCACCGCGCTTTGCCGCCATCTCCGCCGTGCCGGCATGCCCCGGTTCGAGAGGTGCGCTGCCCAATGTCACCGTGCGGTTCGCCACTGCGGCCAAGCTAGTGCGATGCGACACCACCACCAGCGCGCTCTGCGGTAGGCGTGCGCGCAGAGTGCTCAGCACCTGATGCTCCGCATCGGCATCCAGGGCGCTGGTTGCTTCATCCAGGATCGCCAGCGTCGGCCGACGCAGCAACACCTGCGCCAGCAGCAGGCGTTGCAACTCGCCGCCGGACAGGCGACCGTCCTGCGCATGAATCGGCGTGTCCAGACCGTGCGCATCGCGCTGCAGCCGTGCGCACATGCCGACATCTGCAAGCGCCTCCCACATGCGTGCGTCAGAGGCGCCGGGCAGCGCCCACTGCAAGCATTCGCGCACCGTGTGCTGCCACGGCCGCACGCCCTGGCCGATGTAGGCGCTGTGCCGCACCAGATGTCGATACGCGGAGAATGTCAGCCGACGTCCGCCCATGTGCGCCACGAACTGCGCCGCCGGCGTCTGGCCGGAGAGCACATCCATCAGACTGCTCTTGCCCACGCCGGAGGCACCGACCACCAGGGTTATCTGCCCTGGCACCAGCAATAGCGATTCGATCGCGCATTGGGGCAACGGCAGCGCCAGCCCGATGTGTTCGATATGCAGCGCAGCCGGCAACGGTTCGGCCATGTCTTCCGGGCCGTGTGCACGCGCAGCGCCCAAGTCAACGTAGCGGTGCCACAGCTGCAGCGCCGGCCACGCCGAACGCAACTGCTGCAGGCTCTGCCGCGTGGTGACCAGGTACGGCAGCAGACGGCCGAGCAACAGACTGACGGTGATCAGCGCAGCACGATCGCCCCCCTGCCAACGATTGGCCAGCACCAGGATGCCGGCGATGGCGACCACCGCGGTGAGCTCCAGCAGCAGACGGCTGCCGGCAACCAGTGCTTGCTGCTGCGCATACCCATCGCCCAGCCGCGCCGAAATGCGCTCGTAATGACGGACTTCGAGGTGTTCGCGCTGAAACGATCGTACATGGCGCAAGCGACGCGGAAAATCTTCGCTCAGCCAGAACAGCTGGGTCATGTCCGCCACATACGCGCGGCTGATACGTGCCTGTGCGTGACTGCTGGAGAAGCGCAGCCCCAACCATGCCAGCACCGCCAGCAGTGGGGTGGTGATCAACAGCGCAGGTGCGATCAGCACCGCAATGCACACGCTCACCAGCGCAGTGATGGCCGCGACCAGCAGCTGCAGAACGGCGCTGAAGCCTTGCGCGGCGATCTCGATGTTGTACGTGAGCACGTTGGCGATTTCTGCCGAGCTAGCGCCGGACAAGGCCGGCAGTGGCGCATCGATCAATGCCGCATGCACGCGTTTGCGCAGACCGATGGCATAGCGGCTGGTCAACTGCGCGGCCAAACGTGCGCTGTGCCAACGCAGCACGGCAAACAGCACGCTCACGGCAATGAACACGCCCACCTGCATCGCCAGCCTGCCCGGCAATGCCAGGCGATAGCCCGCCAGTTGCACGCTGTGGCCTGGCTGCACCAGCGGGAGCAAACACACCGCCACCACGCTGCCGGCCAACGCGGCAGCCAGCGACAAGGCGACGTAAAGTGCAATCGTCGGCATGTCTGCCGGCACCAGAGTGCTCGCGAACTGGTGCAATGCAGCGCGCATGCGCTGACCTGCGGTCATGGCCAGCGGCTCATTCGCGCGCAACCTGCAGGCGCCAGTGCACGACGACGAGCTGCCGGCCGGTGGCGTTCCAGGACGCTTGCAGACAACCACTCATTGCAACAGCTGCAGCAGCGCATCCACCGATGCCTGCGGATGCGTGCCACGGTGCAAGGTGAACATGCCGATGCGCTGCACTTGTTCGACAAAGCGCTGCCAGCCGGGCTGACCGGCGGCATACGGTTGATCATGGGCCAGGCAGGCGGCGACTTGCTCGCCAGGTACCGCGAGCAGGCGCTGCGCCGATGCGATGGCCGGCGCCCTGGACACCATCACGATCGCATGCAACTGCGTGGGCTTGGGTGCGAGATGCGCGTGGCGACGGCGGAGATCGACCTCGAATTTTTCCACGCCGCTGCGGCGCCGGATCACCGGCGATGCGCTGATCCACGCGCGCGTGGGCGCGTCGACCAGGCCCAGCGCTTCGGCACGCAGGTGCAGGAAGTTGGCAACGCCTGTGGTGAGCAGGCTATCGGGCGCCACAAAGACACTGTCTTCGGCGACAACGTCCAGGCCATGCAACAGGCTGTGCAAGGCCAAGGTCGATTTGCCCGCACCACTGGCGCCAAGCAGCAACACGCTGCGTCCACGTTGACCCACACAAGCGCCATGCAGCGGCACCAGCCCGATGCCACGCGCAGCCAGCAGGAACACTGCGAATTCGATCAATTCGTAACGCACGTGATACGCGTGGGCAAGCATGTCCTCGGACACCACCAGCATCGCGCGGCGCTGCGATACCGACACCATCAGGTAATTGCAGGCATCCATGACACCGCACAGCAGGCCGCCGCTGGCGTGCGTGCGCACAAGTGGCGGCTCGGCATCGGTGCGGCCCGGCGCACGCGGCAGCAAGTCGAGCGTGACATGAAATTCCGTAGCGCCCGGCAACCGGTGCGCAGGCAAACCCACGTAGGCGGCATCGACAAGCGCCAACAATGCTTCGCTATCGCTCTGAAAATGGAACAGCGCGCCGAGAACCTGCCGGCGCACGCCCAACCGCCGCAGGCGATGTTCGCCGAACGGATCTGCCGCCACTGCTGCCCCGGTTGCGATGGCGGCGGCGCCATCGCTCAGTGGCGTATGTTGAGCCCATGCAGTCGACTGCGGCATGCCTTTATCCGATGTGCTGAATCAGCCGATGTGTGCCGCTTTTCAGCAAAAAGGTTGCATCGCCCACGCCGTGCCCGCATGCAATGCGACGCAACCAAAGTCGCCTGCATCCGCACCTACTGCCGAGCCGAATGCCGGTGTCTGCGCACGCCGCCGCTGCGCCCACCTGGCGAGAGAACGAGAGCCTTGTGCAGATGGTAAAGATCCAGGTCAGTCATTCGTATTTCCTGCGTTACGACCCCAAGCAATGGGAGCGCGGCAAGCCCTATCCACCGTTGGCGACGCTGCAGATTGCAGCGCTGCTGCGCGAACGTGGGCATGCAGTGAGCCTGTTCGATGCCATGCTGGCCGACGATGTAGAGGGCTACACCGCTGCGCTGCACGCTGCGCAGCCGGATCTGGTGGTGTTCTACGAAGACAACTTCAACTTCCTCACCAAGATGTGCCTGAGCCGGATGCGAGAGGCCGCCTGCCGCATGATCGGGCAGGCCCGTGCCGCTGGCTGCCGCGTGCTGGTGGCCGGCTCGGATGCCTCCGACAACCCGGACGCATTCCTGGCCGCAGGCGCACATGCGGTGTTGATCGGCGAAGGCATCGCCCCGTTGATCTGTTTGCTGGAACGCATCGACGCAACACCGGATATCACCACCGAACACTGGCTGGCCGGGGTTGACGCGGATTGCCGCCGGCTGGTTGGCGGCAATGCGCGTGCACCCCGGCCAGCCAGTGTTCG
>NZ_JFAQ01000104.1 GCF_001304695.1 Xanthomonas axonopodis | reverse complement strand
CTTGTCCGGCGCCGGACAAGGCCGCGTTTTCGGCGTCCTGGGTCATCACCACGATGCTGATGCGGCGGTTGATCGGGTTCTGCGGATCGGTCTTGTCGAACAGCACCGACGAAGACAACCCCACCACGCGCGTCACCTTGGCATCGGACATGCCACCGCCCACCAATGCGCGGCGCGCGGCATTGGCGCGGTCGGCGCTGAGTTCCCAGTTGGTGTAGCCGGCATCGCTGCTGTAGGCGGTGGTGTCGGTATGGCCGGTGATGCTGATGTGGTTGGGCACCTGATTGATGAAGCTGGACAGCTCGCGCAGGATCGCCACCGTATATGGCTTGAGCTGGTCGCGGCCGATGTCGAACATCGGGCGGTTCTGCTTGTCCACGATCTGGATGCGCAGGCCATCGGGCGTGAGGTCCAGCAGCAACTGGTCCTTGAACGGCTCCAGCGCCTGGCTCTTGTCGATGGCCTCCTTCAGGTCCTGCATCAGCGCTTCCAGGCGCTTCTTGTCCTTGGCGCGGCTGTCCAGGCTGGTATCGGCCGCGTTGTCGCGCTTGCGGCCCATTTCGTCCTTCTGCCCCTTGGCCATGTCGGCGGTACCGCCGAGCTTGATCATCGAGGTGCTGGCGCCGCCGGGTCCGTTCATGCCGGGCGAAGGCGCCGGCGATTTGCCGGACAGCGGGCTGGGGTTGCGGAAGTATTCGGAGATCGCCGCGCGCTGTTGCTTGGTGGTGGCCGCCATCAGCCACAGCACCAGGAAGAAGGCCATCATCGCGGTCACGAAGTCGGCGAACGCCACCTTCCAGGCGCCGCCATGATGGCCGCCGCCCTGTACCTTCTTGACCCGTCGGATGATGACGGTGGATTTGGCCTCGGCCATGACCGCGGCCCTACTTGATCGTCTTCAGATGCGTTTCGAAATCGCCGAAGCTCGGACGCACATTGGAGGGCAGGGTCTTGCGCGCGAATTCCAGCGCGATCTTCGGGTTGTAGCCACGCAGGCAGGCCAGCAGCGCGGTCTTGACCGCTTCGTAGATGCGCCCGTCCTGCTCGGCACGCGCTTCCATGGCCGCCGACAACGGCGAGACGAAGCCGTAGGCCAGCAGGATGCCGAGGAAGGTGCCGACCAGCGCGGCGCCGACGTGGTGACCGATCTCTTCGATCG
Source organism: Xanthomonas axonopodis (assembly GCF_001304695.1). Taxonomy (GTDB): domain Bacteria; phylum Pseudomonadota; class Gammaproteobacteria; order Xanthomonadales; family Xanthomonadaceae; genus Xanthomonas; species Xanthomonas axonopodis. The sequence goes on along the minus strand of NZ_JFAQ01000104.1, from coordinate 17,308 downwards.
GCCCGCCGATCGAGCCCATGGTGATCACGATGCCGAGCACCGCCGCCACGATGCCGAAGCCGGGCAGGCCGTCGGAGACCTTGCTCAGCGCATGTGACGGCGCCAGGGCTTCGTGATGGTGTTTTTCCAGTTCCAGTTCGAGCAGCGGTTCCAGCTCGTGCGGCTCGATGTTGCTGCCGATCATCAGGCGCAGGCAGTCGGTGATGAAGTCCAGCAGGTGATGGTCGGCCACTACCTTGGGGTAGTTGCCGAAGATGGTGCTGTCCTGCGGCTTTTCGACATGGTCTTCCAGCGCCATGAAGCCGTCGCGGCGGGCCTTGTTCAGCAGTTCGTAGATCAGGCTCAGGGTGTCCTTGTAGTCCTCGGACTTGTACTGCGGGCCCTTGAACACGCCCATGATGCCGCTGAGGGTTTCCTTGACGATCTTGCCCGGCGTGCTGACCAGGAACGCGCCCAGCGCCGCGCCACCGATGATCATCAATTCGTACGGCTGCCACAACGCGCCCACCTTTCCGTGCGACAGCACGTAGCCGCCGAGGACGCTGACGATGACGACGATGAAGCCAACGATGATGAGCATGGCGCAGCCGGAAGCAAACTGGGGTTGCTAGTGGTTTCGGCTTGCGCGGCCGATTCTTGAAGCGCACGGCGTGAAGACGTGCGCTGTAGCTAAATGTCTAGGCGATTGTGGTGGCGGTCTCATGCACGCATTTGATCGCCTCGCCGCCCGCCAGCGACAGTGTCGCTTCGCCGGCGTGTTCCCAGAATTGGTTGCCCTGCGCATCGGCAAAGCGCGCCCCGGATGCGGCCTGGGCACTGAGCAGGATCAGCCTGCGGCTTTCGAGGGTCAGTTGCAGGGCATCGGTGGCTGCGTCGAAGCGTGTCGCCACCGCGCGCGGGCCGCAGCGCCAGGCCACCGTCTGCGCGGCAAGCGTCGGTGCAGCCGCCGCCGCGGCTGGGGCGGGCGTCTTGGCCGGACGCGGCAGCGGGCCGGTCACGCTGGCGTCGGTGCCCGTGGCAGGCGGGCGGGCATCGGTTTGGAGGCCGGCTGGCTGCGCTCGTGCGGGCGTGGCCGTCTGCGTTGCCGGGGGCGGGCCACCTGCGCTGCAGCCGGCGAGTGAAGCGGCCAGCAGGCCGGTGAGCATCAGGGATGAGGAGGTGTGCATCTCGTACTCCTGCCTGGTTTGGATGCCGCCGGGTTGCGGCGGTTGGGACCTGGGGCGCCGGTCCCGGCGCCGCCCAAGCGCGTGCATCTTGCGCGCCGGGGCCGGGAAGGCCGCCTGCCCACCCCACTGCAGACGCGACCGCGTTGCGGCTGGGACGTAGCCTGCGTGTGGCCGCGCGGATGGAAATCAAGACGTGCCCGGATCTCGCGTGCCGGCAACCGATCTTCACATCGCGATTGCCGGCGCGAACCGCATGCGAGCGGTGCCTGCCTTAGCGCACAACAGCGCAGGCAGGCGCTGTCGACCCCTCCCGGGCACCGCAACGGCAGGGGCCCAGCAGGTACGCGGCGCCATCAGGCCGGCTGCGCTTCGGCGCCCTGGCGATGCAGCGGATTCGGCAAGGCCTGGCCGTTTTCGGTGAAGCCCAGCGAGATCGAGTTCAGGCAGTGGCGCTCGCCGGTGGGCGGCGGGCCGTCCGGGAACACATGGCCCAGGTGGCTGTCGCAGCGCGCGCAGACGATTTCGGTGCGGATCATGCCGTAGCTGGTGTCGCGGATCTCGCGCACATGGGTCGGGTCGTAGGGCGCAAAGAAGCTCGGCCAGCCGGTGCCGGACTCGAACTTGGCGCTGGAACGGAACAACGGCAGGCCACACAGTCGGCAGGTGTAGACGCCGTCCAGCTTGTTGTCCAGAAACACCCCGCAGAACGGCGCTTCGGTGCCATGGTGCAGCAGCACGCGCTGTTCCTCGTCGCTGAGCTCGGCGATCAGGGCATCGCGTTGGGCGGGGGAGGGAGGGGTCAGATCGAACTGGCTCATGAGGCTCTCGCATGCGCTCGCCAGCGGGGTGCCGGCGCCTGTTCCCGTGATGTGGGCATTGTCGGGGTGGTTCAACCGCTAAAGCCGCAGCCAACGTCCCGCCACTGCGGCGGAGCGTCAGCCTTTCTTCGCACCGCAACGACCTTGCGAAAGCGTTCATCCCCCGGCCGGTCGCATGCATTGCCGCAGCACTCCTGCGCCCCAATCACTGCATCACCCTCGAACACGCAAGGTGCCTGTCATGGCGATCCATTCATCAAGCCGCCGCGTTCTGCTGTGCGTCCTACGGACGATGACCGGCGCAGTGGCGGCGCAGTCGGCCACCAGTGCGCGCTCATCCACGACCTTGCAGCCCATCACCACGCCGACGTCCGTACCGCCCACGGTGACGCCGCCGCGCGCGCTGCAGCCGGCGCCTGCCGCCGCACCCGTGCCCTCGCAGCTGGGGCAACGCCCGGTCGCGCCGAGCATCCCCACGCACGGGCCGGCACAAACCCCGGTCGCGCCTGCCGGCAGCCAGGTGGCGCCCACCAAGCCGATGGTCTACGACCGCAATGGCCGCGTGTTGCAGGGCATGCAGCCGGCCGGCGCCAACCGGGTGCTGGATACCAAGACCGGCCGCTACTACGACGCGGTACCGGCGGGCGATGGCATGCGCGTGGTGCGCTGACGGCGACGCTGCGCTCTGCTGTCACCAGTCCCCCGCCTCAATCGGCGATCGGCAAGGCCAGCGTCTCCTTGACCTCTTCCATCACGATGTAGCTCTTGGATTCGCGCACATGCGGCATGGTCAGCAAGGTGCTGCCGAGCAGCTTGCGGTAGGACGCCATCTCGCTGATGCGCGCCTTGAGCAGATAATCGAAATCGCCGGAGACCAGATGGCACTCCAGCACGTTGGGCAGCTTCAGCGCGGCGCGGCGGAATTCCTCGAAGATGTCGCTGGATTTGTAGGCCAGGCTGATCTCCACGAAGACCAGCAGGCTGGCTTTGAGATAGTGCGGGTCCAGCCGCGCGTAGTAACCGGTGATGGCGCCGTCGCGCTCCAGCCGGCGCACACGCTCGGTGCAGGGCGTGGTCGACAGGCCCACCCGCTCGCCCAGTTCGGTGAACGAAATCCGCCCCTCCTGCTGCAGGATGCGCAGGATCTTGCGGTCGATCTTGTCCAGTTCGCGGGTGCGGGTGGCCATGGGACTTGATCTCTACAAGGTTTGGCAGGAAGTTTCACTGCAAAGGCGGCCTGATTCCAGAAATCGCACTGCCTGGCTCGCAATATACTGCGGCTAACTGTCTCCCACGGCGTCTGGTTGTGGGGGAATACCCTTTCAGGAGAGCGACATGCGGGTGCTCATTCTCGGTAGCGGCGTCATCGGCACCACCAGCGCGTGGTATTTGGCTCAGGCCGGCTGCGGGGTCACCGTGGTCGACCGCCAACCGGCAGCGGCGCTGGAGACCAGCTACGCCAATGCCGGCCAGCTGTCGTTCGGCTACACCTCGCCGTGGGCCGCGCCCGGCGTGCCCGGCAAGGCGGTGAAGTGGCTGTTCGAACAGCACGCGCCGCTGTCGATCCGCCCCACCCGCGATCTGCGCCAGCTGGCCTGGCTGAGCCAGATGCTGCGCAACTGCACCGCCGAGCGGTATGCGGTGAACAAGGCGCGCATGGTGCGCATGTCCGACTACAGCCGTGATTGCCTCAACGCATTGCGTGCCGAGACCGGCATCGAATTCGAAGGCCGTCAGCTCGGCACCACGCAGTTGTTCCGCACCCAGCAGCAGCTGGATGCGGCCGCCCAGGACATCGAGGTGCTGGCCCAGTACGGCGTGCCGTATGAGCTGCTGAGCCCGGCGCAGATTGCGCAATTCGAACCCGGCTTGGCCGGCGGCGGCGCGCAGATGGCCGGCGCGCTGCGCCTGCCCGAAGATCAGACCGGCGACTGCCGGCTGTTTACCCAGCGCCTGGCCGAACTGGCCGCGCATGCCGGCGTCACGTTCCGTTACAGGCAGCAGATCGAGCGGCTGGAACACGCCGGCGGCGCGGTCACCGGCGTGCAGATCGACGGCCGCATCGAAACCGCCGACCGCTACGTGCTGGCGCTGGGCAGCTATTCGGCCGATTTGCTGCTCTCGCTCGGCCTGCATCTGCCGGTGTACCCGCTCAAGGGCTATTCGCTGACCATCCCGATCGTCGATGCGCAACGCGCGCCGACTTCCACCGTGCTGGACGAGAGCTACAAGATCGCGTTCACCCGTTTCGACGACCGTATCCGCGTCGGCGGCATGGCCGAGGTGGCCGGCTTCGACATGTCCTTGAATCCGCGTCGTCGCGCCACCCTGGAAATGGTGGTCAACGACCTGTTCCCCGGCGGCGGCGACTTGACCCAGGCCGAGTTCTGGACCGGCCTGCGCCCGGCCACCCCGGATGGCACCCCGGTGGTGGGTGCCACCCCGTTCGCCAACCTGTTCCTCAATACCGGTCACGGCACGCTGGGCTGGACCATGGCCTGCGGTTCCGGGCGCTACCTGGCCGACCTCATGCAGGGCCACACGCCCGAAATCGATACCGAAGGCCTGGACGTGTTCCGCTACCTGTCGCCACGCAGTGCGCGCCCGCAGCGGGAGGCCGAGTAGTGCGTCCTGCGCAAGCGTCGATCGATCTGGAGGCACTGCGCCACAACTACCGCCTGGCCAAGCGCCTGGGCGGCAGCAAGGCGCTGGCGGTGGTCAAGGCCGACGCGTATGGGCACGGTGCAATGCGCTGCGCGCAGGCGTTGGAGCCGGAAGCCGATGGCTTTGCAGTGGCCTGCATCGAAGAGGCGCTGGAACTGCGCCTGGCTGGCATCCGTGCGCCGATCCTGTTGCTGGAAGGATTCTTCGAACACGACGAACTGCGCCTGATCGCCGAGCACGACCTGTGGACGGTGGCGGCCGCGCCGCAGCAGGTACGCGTGCTGGCCGAGTTCCAGAGCCCGCGGCCGTTGCGCGTGTGGTTGAAGATGGACAGCGGCATGCATCGGCTGGGCCTGTCGCCGGAAGACTTCCGCGCCGCCTGGCTGCGCCTGCGCGGACTGCCGCAGATCGCTTCGTTGGTGCTGATGACCCACCTGGCACGTGCCGACGAGCTGGATTGCAGCCGCACCGACGAGCAGGCGGTGGCCTTTGCGCTGTCTGCCAGCGGCATGCGTGCGGAAACCAGCCTGCGCAATTCGCCCGGCCTGCTGGGCTGGCCGGCGCTGCGCAACGACTGGTCGCGTCCCGGGCTGATGTTGTACGGCGCCAACCCGTTCCCGCAGGACACCGAAAACACTGCGCAACTGCGCCCGGTGATGACGCTGCGCTCGCGCATCATTTCTGTCCGCGATCTGCCGGCCGGCGAGCCGGTGGGCTACGGCGCCCGCTTCGTTGCGCAGCGGCCGACGCGCGTCGGCGTGGTGGCGATGGGCTATGCCGACGGCTATCCGCAGTTCGCACCCAACGGCACCCCGGTCCTGGTGGATGGCCAGGTCTGCCCGTTGATCGGTCGCGTCTCGATGGACATGCTTACCGTGGACCTCACCGACCACCCGCAGGCCGACATCGGCACGCCGGTGCAGCTATGGGGCGACGCACCGCAGGTCAGCGCGCTGGCCGCGCAATGCAACGTCAGTGCTTACCAGCTGCTGTGCGGGCTCAAGCGCGTGCCGCGGATCTATGTGGGTGAGGCGGCAGTGGGCAAAATTTCAGCATAGATGCATTGCCTTCTCCCACAGGGACAAGGTGGCGCTTAGCGCCGGATGAAGGTGCGCCTCAGGCACCTGCAAGTGCCTGGAGTGACAAACGCGTCGCCACGCGCCTTCAGAAGTGACGCTCCGGTTGCCCATGCCTCACTCACCCCAACCCTCGCTCCGCGCCCCGGCCTGGGCTTGCGGCGCAGGCGCTCCAAGGCACGCTCGCCTGTGGCGCGCAAGCAATGCACTCTCGCCCCGCAGGGAGAGGGGCTTCAAGGACGCAAATCTCGCGTTGTGGATGCGTCACTGTTGTCGCGCGTCCATAAACAAAAACGGCGCGTTGCCACGCGTCGTTGCCCTTCAAGGCCGAGCTGGTCTGGCGGCGATATCAGCGCCAAACCATCACAACCCGGCGGTACTACGATCGCCGCGGAACTGCTTGCGCACCCAGTCGTCGATCATCGCCTTCTCGAAGCGCAGCGGGTCGCTGTCGGTCAGCCGCGGGCCGCTCATCAGGAAGGCCGAATCCACCAGCTTGCGTTCGCCCTGGTCGATCACGCGGCCATCAGCGCCGGTGAGCGTGTAGGTGAAACTCAGGCGCGGCGGGTAGATGTCCTTGACCACGCGCACGTCCTGCATGCGCGGCCCGTGCCAGGGCTCGTACTGACCGGCGCGGCGGATATCGGTGATGGTCACGCTCAGGTGCTGGCCATCGGGCAACTGGCGCGCTGCGCTCTGCTGAAAGTGGGTTGCCAGCTGGGTCACCTAATCGCCGCGTTGCGCCTCCCAACGGTTGCCGCTGAAGCGCACCTCGGAGAACTGCGCCGGGTCGGTCCAGCGCACGTCCACCTTGCCATCGCTGCTGAGCGCGCGCGGTGCATCCGGGTCGGTGACGTTGCGCACCCCGGCCTGCACCCCGGTCGCCGCCAGCAAGCCAGCCAGCAGCAGGCTGGCGCCGGAAAGATTGGACAGTTTCATTGAAAGCCTCCAGGCGAAAGGTACGTTGTGTACGGGCTTTTCTTGCAGTGTGGGGGTGCCTCCGAAGGCCCGCAACGCGCTGCACGCCGGTGTTCGCAACGCCGTTGCTGCGCGGTTAATTCGCCTGCGGAACACCATGACGGCGGGTTCACCGCACCTGCGCCCTGGCTTCACGGCACAGCCCGGAAGATCGCCAGCATGGACACCCACTCATATCGCACAAAATCAGCGTCTTCGGCGCCGGCACACATGCCGTCGGACGTGCGTTTGCAATTCATCGACTGGGCCAAGCAGCACGGTCACAATCCTGCCTCCGGTGCGGCCGCCTTCGTGGCACTGCAGAGCGATGTCGACCTGGACCTGGCCACCCGCGGGTTGCAGCTGGAGCCGGGTGACGACCCGCGCGAGGCGCTGCGCGGGCATCTGGCTGCCTTGGTGCGCCAGGTGGATGTGGCCGTGCAGTTCCCCCCGGTCTACATCTATACCGCGGCCAATGGCCTGGACTACCGCTACTCGCTGATGCTGGTCATCGCCGAGGATTGCGTGGAATGGACCGGCCGGGTCTGGCACGACCTGGACTACCAGGGGATGCTCACCGGCCGTGGACAGGGTCCGCGTGCTAACTACACCCAGCTGGCGCGCATGGCGCTGGAACATGAGCTTGACCAGGAGCGTCCCCGGTATGTCCAGGCATGAACTCGAGTTGCAATTGCCGGTCGGCGCGGAGATTGCCAGTGGGGAAGACGGCTTCAGTCAGCGCTGCGACGAGGAATGCGCGCGGATGGGGGTGGCGCGGGTGCGCCTGTTGCTGCTGGATTCCGATTGCGCACGGTCCATCGCCTGACGCGAGGAAGCGCAGCGCTGGATGGACGAACAACTGCGTCGCGAGGGGGAATGGGTGTTCCGCGGCGTGGTCGCCGGCATCGTGGTACTGGCAACCTGCATCGGATTCGCGGCCACCACCCTGTGATAAACCGGAAGCTGCGCAACGAAAGCGTGAACTTGCCCAGCCGGGCGTGCACCCGCTGACGACATCAGGCATGGTTTCATCTGCCCGTCATCCGCTCCGGCAGCATCCGTGGTTCCCGATTTGAGCACTCCTTCTTCCAGCCCGACGCTGGCCGGCGCACTGCCGGCCGCCATCGCCGAGCCGTTTCTGGACCCGGCGATGTATCACGAGATTTTCCACAACATCGATGCTGGCTTTTGCGTCATCGACATGGTGTTCGACGGCGAGCAGGCGGTGGACTATGTGATCCGCACCACCAATGGCGCCTTCGAGCGCTATACTGGTTTGTCCAACGCGCTCAACGTCTCCATCCGCGGCATGCTCCCCGAGCAAGAGCAGGAATGGTTCGACCGCTACGGCCACGTTGCGCGCACCGGCAACCGCATCCACTTCGAAATGCAGGCCAAGGCGCTCAAGCGCTGGTATTCGGTGGATGCGTTCCGGGTCGGGCAGCCGGAACAGGCACGGGTGGCGATCCTGTTCATGGACATCACCGAGCGCAAACGCGTCGAGCGCGAGCTGGCCGAGAGCGAGGCGCGCTTCAGTGCGCTGGCCGACGGTTTGCCGATGCCAGTATGGGTGCTGGACGCGCAAGGCGTGGTGCGCTTCGTCAACAGTGCGTACGGCGAATTCTTTGGGCTGGATATTTCCAGCGGTACGGTGTCGGCGTGGAGCGAATTGCTGCATCCGGACGATTTGCCGACGTTCCAGTTCGAGCTGGCCGCATCGCTGCAGGAACAGCGCGGCCTGCGCGCGCTGGTGCGTGCGCGCCGCCACGACGGGCAGTGGCGCTGGATCGAGATGACGGCTACGCCGCGCTATTCGGCCGACGGCCGTTTCATCGGCCTGGCCGGCAGCAGCCCGGACGTGACCGAGCAGCGCGAGATCGAGCTGGCGCGCGAGCAATTGCTGGAATCCGAGCGCAGCGCGCGCAACGAAGCCGAAAGCATGGCGCGGCTGAAGGACGAGTTCCTGGCCACGCTCTCGCACGAATTGCGCACCCCACTGACCACCATCCTGGGCTGGAGCGAGTTGCTGTTGCAGCGGGTCGAAGAGGGCCAGCCCTACTACAAGGGGCTGGCGGTGATCGCCAGCAGCGCACGTGCGCAAAAGCGGCTGATTTCCGACATGCTCGATCTCAGCAGCATGTTGCTGGGCAAGGTGCAGCTGGAAGTCGAATCGCTGGATCTGGTCGAGCAGGTGCGCGAAGCCTTGAACATTCAGGAGCTGGCTGCCGAAGGCAAGGACCAGGTACTGGAGCTGCACGTGCCGCCCACGCCGTGCCTGGTGCTGGGCGATGCCACGCGCCTGCAGCAGGTGTTGTGGAATCTGCTGTCCAACGCGATCAAGTTCACCCCGGCACATGGGCGTATCGACGTCAGAATCGCGCGCGACGACGGGCATCTGGTGGTATCGGTCTGCGACTCGGGCGATGGCATTGCAGCCGAATTCCTGCCGCATCTGTTCGGCCGTTTCCGCCAGGCCGATGGCACCACCACGCGCCAGCATGGCGGCCTGGGTCTGGGCCTGGCCATCGTGCAACAGCTGGTGGAAATGCATGGCGGCCAGGTCGGTGCCACCAGTGGTGGCCGCGGCCAAGGCGCCACCTTCACCGTGCGGCTGCCGGAACATATTCCCGACCAGGCCAAGCGCCCGCGCCGCGAATTGCGGCGGCGTCTGATGTCCGAACAGATCGTCGAAGCGCGCGCGCTCAACGGCCTGCGCCTGCTGGCGGTCGAAGACCAGCCGGACATGCTCGATTATCTGCGACGTCTGCTCGAAGAGCAGGGTGCCGAAGTGGTCACCGCCGGCAGCGCCACCGATGCGCTGGCATTGATCGATCATCGTGGGCACGCGCGCTTCGATCTGATGCTGACCGATATCGGCATGCCGGGCATGGACGGTTACGGCTTGATCCGCACCGTGCGCGAGAATCTTGGCTTGGATGCCACCGCGTTGCCGGCGGTGGCAGTCACTGCGCTGGCCCGCGAAGACGACCGCAAGCGCGCGTTGGAGTCCGGGTTTCAGGAACATCTGGCCAAGCCCTACAGCGTGGCGCAGCTGGTCACGGCCGTGCGCGCCGCGCGCCAAGCGGTGGAATAACCCCGCGCGCGGCGGAACGGCCGCGCATCGGTGACGGCCAAGTGGGTGAGGCGACGCATTGGGTACGCGATAGCGCATGTAGGTGCGTCATGGGTGCTTTTCCGTGAGGTGCTGATCTGCCCCCAAACAACCGATCGTCTTGCGACAAGCCGGTGGTGTCGTGGAGGAGCCTCTCACCACGGGCGCCACATGGTCGCGCTAGAGGACGGATGCATGCGCAGGCAGCGGGAAGGCAACGCCGCGCCAATGCAGCTCACCGGCACCCGGTGCGTTTTCTGCCTCTTTCACGCATGCTGGCCTAGCGTGGTGCGCTTGGCCCATGGAGATCGCGCAATGCCCAAGTACGCGCCCCGCACGTGTATTCCGAACAGGTCCAGATCGCCACGCTCGAACATTGGGTGTCCCTGCTCGATGGTCAGGAGCGTGTGCGGATCGAACTCGACGACGGCAGCATGATCAGCGGCACAGTTGCCGTGCGCCCAAGCCTGCAGACCTATCTCGACGAACACGACAACGAAGGACTGAATGGTCAGCTGCGGCTGGATCAGCTGGATGCTTCGCAGGAGCCGCAATGGATCTGGATGGACCGGATCGTGGCGGTGCACCCGTTGTTGCCGGGCGCCGACCCGCAAGTCAAGCCGTGACAGCGGCGTGTTGACGGTGAGTTTACTTCTGACCGTCGCGTTGGCGGCATGATCCCTGGCTGACGCAACCATCCAGGATTTCGCCGCAATGAATGCATCCCGATTGAAGTTCGCTCGCTGGCCGCTGTCGTTGATGGCGCTCGCCGTCCTGGCCGCGTGCGGCGATACGGCAACGTTGACGATCGAACAGGGAACCGGGCCGGACCCGCAATTGCCCAAGCCGGTGAAGCGTCTGATTCCCACCGTCAAGGTGGCGCCGGTCAAACGCTGGGCAGCCAATGCCAAGCCCATCGCGGCCGACGATCTGCAGGTTGCGGCCTTTGCGCGCGATCTGGATCACCCGCGCTGGATCTACGTGCTGCCCAACGGCGATGTGTTGGTGGCCGAAACGGCCGAGCCACCCAAGCCCGAGGATGCCGAGGCGGGCGGTGGGCTGCGCAAGAAAGTGCAGGGCGCGATGATGAAAAAGGCCGGCGCGGCGGTGGCGAGCGCCAATCGCATCACCTTGCTGCGCGATGCCGATGCCGATGGCGTGGCAGAGGTGCGCACGCAGTTCGTCAGCGGCCTGTTTTCGCCGTTCGGCATGGCGCTGATCGGCGACCGTTTCTATGTCGCCAACGCCGATGCGCTGGTGAGTTTTCCGTATAAACCTGGCGATACGCATCTCACCGCCAAGCCGACCTTCGTCGCCAATCTGCCCGGCGGAATCAACCATCACTGGACCAAGTCGCTGCTGGCCAGCCCAGACGGCAGCAAGCTATACGTGGGCGTCGGCTCCAACAGCAACGTGGCCGAAAACGGCATGGAGGCTGAATTGAACCGTGCGGCGATCCTGGAGATCGACCCGGCCACCGGCAGCAGCCGCGTCTTCGCTGGTGGCTTGCGCAACCCGGTGGGCACCGCCTGGGAGCCGCAGAGCAAATCGCTGTGGGTGGTGGTCAACGAGCGCGATGAAATCGGCAGCGACCTGGTGCCGGATTACCTGACCTCGGTGCGCGACGGCGGCTTCTACGGCTGGCCATACAGCTACTACGGCCAGCATGTGGACGAGCGGGTCAAACCGCAGAACGCCGAGCTGGTGGCCAAGGCGATCAAGCCCGATTACGCGCTTGGCCCGCATACCGCATCGCTTGGCCTGAGCTTCGCCAGCGGCAGCTTGCTGCCCGAGCGTTTCCGCCAGGGCGCTTTCATCGGCCAGCACGGTTCATGGAATCGCGACCCGCCCAGCGGCTACAAGGTGCTGTTTGTCCCATTTGCCGACGGCAAGCCCAACGGCCCGCCGATCACGGTGCTGGACGGGTTCCTGGATGCCGAAGGCAATGCGCAGGGCCGCCCGGCGGGTGTGGCGTCGGACAATCGCGGCGCACTGCTGGTGGCCGACGATGTGGGCAATGTGATCTGGCGGGTGACGCCGAAAGCGCGTTGAGCCCGCGCGTCGATCGCTGGCGCAGGACGGTGGTTGCTCGCCGTTGTGGCGGGATGAACCTTCCTCCCGCTGCCCCTTGTCTGCTTCACGGGGAGAAAGCCTGAAAGAGCGAACGAGGTAACCTGTCACCCTGGTACGTGCAGAGAATGCCTCGCCGCGGCGCCATTACTCTGCACCGCATGCAGCAATTTGAGCGACCCATCGCGCTTTATGCTGGCAAATTGCGTCACTGCGCTGCGCGGCGGCTGAACCGGCGTCAGCAGCAGAGCGAACCCTGTCCGGTACACGCAAAGACCGGGCAAGAGCCCGGTCTACTGCCGCTCAGCGCGACACAGTCGACGATGCAGGCGCTGCCGCCAAGGATGCCCGACGCATGCCCCGTCGCGTGCGGCAAGCGTTCCAGGCACCTGCGTCAAAACCCTCGTTCCCTCAACGTGGCGCTTCCGGCGAGGCACTGAACCGCCGCGCGTAGCCGCGCTCTTCGGTAATGCGGGTGATGTCGTCGTCTGCCATCTCCGGTGCGCCATACACCGCGTAGGCCACCGTGCCATCGCCGCGTTCGCCGATCTGGTGCAGACGGTAACGGGGTCTGCCGGCGCCGGTGTTTTCGGGGTAGTGCATCGGTGGCGGGGTATCGTCCAGATCCATTTCGCTGTTGTCGACAACTCCCCCTACGAACAAGGCTCGCATCGCGTCTCTCCGGTGTGGGCTTGGTCCCAGCCTAGGCGGGCGAATGTTGCGCGCGCATCAATGGTCCGTGTAGACATTGGAAGGCGCGCGCCGGGCAGTTGGCACACGTCCCTTACAATGTCGGCCTGTTCCTGACCCGATGATCCGATGGCTGGCCCGCACGACGCCCCGCTTCAAGCCCTGTTCCTGCCCTTTTCCCAAGGCGCGCTGCCGTGGTCGGAAGGACCGGTATTGTTCCTGCGCGCGCGCGACGGTTTTCCGCTGCGCGAGCAGGCAACCACCCAGACGCTGACCTGCGAGCAGAGCTTCCGTCCGTTCGCCGAAGCGCTGGAGTGCAACGGGTGGACGGTGCGCGAAGAAAGCGAGATCGAGGCCGACAGCACGCGCTATGCCCTGGTGCTGGTGCTGCCTCCGCGGCAGCGCGAAGAGGCGCGTGCACTGTTTGCACGTGCGGTGGCGTTGACTGCACCCGGTGGCCGCGTGGTTGCCTGCCAGTCCAACAACGAAGGCGCACGCTCGGGCGAAGCCGATCTGCGCCAGCTCACCGGGCTAGCAGGCAGCCTGACCAAGTACCACTGCCGCACCTACTGGAGCGCGCCGCCGCCGGCGGGCACCGATGCCGCGCTGCAGGCGCGCTGGGCCGCGCTGGATGCGCCACGCAAGATTCTGGACGGCCGCTTTGTGAGCCGTTCCCGGCGTCTTCGCCTGGGATCGCATCGACCCCGCTTCTGCGTTGCTGGTCGAGCATCTGCCCGCCACGCTGGCCGGCCATGGCGCCGATCTGGGCGCCGGCTTCGGTTATCTGTCTGCCGAAGTGCTGGCGCGTTGCCCCAAGGTCACTGCGCTGGATCTTTACGAAGCCGAGGCGCGGGCATTGACGCTGGCGCGGCGCAACCTGCAGGACATCGCGCATCCGGCGCAGCTGCACTACCACTGGCGCGATGTCACTGCCGGGCTGGTGGCGCAATACGATTTCATCGTCAGCAACCCGCCGTTCCATACGCCGTCACGGGCCGATCGCCCGGACATCGGGCAGCGCTTCATTGCGGTGGCCGCACAGGCGCTGCGCCCGGGCGGGCAACTGCTGCTGGTCGCCAACCGGCATCTACCTTACGAACAGGTGCTCAACGAAAGTTTCGGGCAGGTGCGCGTGGCTGCCGAACGCGATGGATTCAAGCTGATCGCGGCGATCCGCAGCCGCGGAGCGCGCCCATGAAGCTGGTCAAACACATCGCCAATCTCGGCTATGGCAGCCGCAAGCAGGTCACCCAGCTGTTCCGTCAGGGCGCAATCACCGATGCGCAGGGCGAGGTGCTGTATGCCGACGACCAGGTGGAGCACGACGCCATCCGCATCGATGGCGAACCGCTCGATCCGCCAGCGGGCTTGAGCCTGTTGCTGCATAAACCCGGCGGCTACACCTGCTCGACCAAGGACACCGGCCGGCTGATCTACGAATTGCTGCCGTCACGCTTCCGCCTGCGTGCGCCGGTGTTGGCGCCGGTGGGGCGGCTGGACCGCGAGACCAGCGGCATGTTGTTGATGACCGACGACGGTGCGTTGCTGCATCGGATCATTTCGCCCAAATCCGCCCTGGACAAGGTGTACGACATCACCCTGGCCGAGGACCTGCGTGGCGACGAGGCCGCGCTGTTCGCCAGCGGCAGCTTGCGGTTGGACGGCGAAACCAAGCCGCTGCTGCCGGCCGAATTGGAGGTGCTTGGCCCACGCCAGGCGCGTCTGACCCTGCACGAAGGCCGCTATCACCAGGTGCGGCGCATGTTCGCTGCTGCCGGCAACCACGTGGTCGCGCTGCATCGCAGCCGCATCGGCGGCCTGACGCTGGAAGGTTTGCCGTCGGGGCAATGGCGTGCGCTGGAAGCGAGCGATCTTGAGGTGTTGTTCTGCCGTGGCGCCCCGGCATGACGCACAGTGCAGCGCTGCCGTTTCGGCCGCAGGCGGTGATCTTCGACATGGATGGCTTGATGCTCGATAGCGAGCGCGCCATTACGGCCTGCCTGGCGCAGGCCGCCGACGACCAGGGTCTGCAGATCGAACCGGCCTTCTGGTTGCGCATGGTGGGCACCGGCGATGCGGCCTGCCGTCGGTTGCTCGGTGAACGGATCGGCGAGGCCGCGGCCGATACCATGCTGGCGCATGCCCAACAGCTGTATGCCGCTGCGGTCGAGCGCGGCATCCCGCATCGACCCGGCATCATTGTGCTGCTGGACTATCTGGCAGCGCAGCGCAGCGCATGCCGCGTGCGGTGGCCACCTCCCCCCAGCGCCCGCTGGCGCTGCGCAAGCTGGAAGCGGCCGATCTGGTGTGGCGCTTCGATGCAGTGTGCACGGCCAGCGATGTGGTCCATCCAAAGCCTGCGCCGGATATCTATCTGCTGGCGGCGCGCACGTTGGCGGTAGACCCCGCGCACTGCCTGGTGCTGGAAGACTCGCCCACCGGCGTGCGTGCAGCATTGGCGGCCGGCATGACACCGATTCAGATTCCGGACCTGCTCGAACCCGATGCCAGCGTGCGCGCGCTCGGCCACCGCATCCTGCCCTCGCTAGCTGATGCGCAGCGGTTGCTGGAAGCCCGATTGTTGCAGTGATGGGTTCGGGTGGATGCGTTCCGGTGCCACGGCACGCGCCAGCCGAGCTGTAAACACGCAGGTGCTGCAGGCCGGATCGCTGCGCTGCTCTTAGGCGTACTGCATCTTGTGCGACATGCCACCGTCGACGATGAAATCCTGCCCGGTGACGAAGCCGGACAGGTGCGGCGCAAGCAGATACACCGCCAGCTGCGCAATGTCTTCGGGCGTACCCACGCGTCCAGCGGGATGCTGTGCATGATCGCGACGCGACAGTTTGGGCGCACGTCGACGCTGCGGCGCGCGCCACGCATCGGTGCTGATCCACCCCGGGCTGATGCTGTTGACGCGCACATGCGGCCCCTCGCTCAGCGCCAGCGCATGGGTAAAGGCCACCAGGCCGCCTTTGGCTGCGGCGTACGCTTCGCTGTGCGGCTCCGACTGCCAGGCGCGTGTGGAGGCGATGTTGACGATCGCGCCACCTTCTGGCGCCTGCTTGAGCGCGGGCAGCGCATGCTTGCTGCACAGGAAGGCACCGTGCAGGCTGGAAAGCCGGCTGTTCCACGTGTCCCAGTCCAGTTGCGGCAATGCTGCGATGTGCGGATCGGGCACGCCGGCATTGTTGACCAGGCCATCGATGCGCCCGAAGCGCTTGAGCGCCGTGGCGACCAGGCGCGTGGCCTGCGCCTGGCGCGCGGCATCGCAGTGTACGAAAGCGCTGCGGCGCGGCAGTGCCCATTCCTGCAGGCAGGCCTTGCCGGCATCGGCATCCAGATCGCCAATCACCACGCTGCCGCCCGCGCCCAGCACCGCCTGTGCAATGCCACGGCCGATGCCCTGCGCGCCACCGGTGATCACCACCACGCGATCCTGCAGCGGTGACGGGTTCCATGCGGAAATTGCGGGGATCAGGGCCATGGCATGCGGCACGTGGGTAAGGGGGGCGGCACTGTAGCGTGCGGGCTGTCGTCGTCGCAGCAAAAGGGCTCGCATGTGAGCATTCAGCGCACGTGCCGCCGCGTGCGCTCGATGTCATCCACATCGAACCTACAGGTTGACGGGCTGATCTGAGCAGGTGCCGGGATGTGCGCTCTGCAATGTCCCTGCGCCGCCAGTGCTGCTGCGCTGGCACTCGATCGCTCGATCACTCGATCGCTCGATGTCACGCGTGTGCAGCGTGCCCGGCGGCGTGCGTCACTCGACTAGTTCGACGCCGAGCACGTGATCCGCACGTAGCTGAAGAACGTCCGCCATGCTGTGTGCCCACTACACTGCAGGCGCAGAGGGGCGAGATTCGCGCTCGCCTTGCAGTTCCGCGCGCTAGGCGCAGCACTCAGTGCTCTGCAGCGTTGAGCACGCGCTCGAAGCCATCGCTGCCCAGGCGCTCGAGCGTCTGGATATTGCGCTCGACGATCACATCCGGATCCGGGAATGCCGCCACTGCGCGCTCCACGCTGTCTTCGCGCAACAGGTGCAAGGTAGGGAAGGGCGAGCGGTTGGTGAAGTTGGCCACATCGTCCGGCGCCGCGCCTGCGAACTGGTAATCCGGATGGAAGCTGGCCACCTGCAACACGCCCTGCAGATCCAGCGCTTCCACCGCCGCATCGGCGTTGTCGAGAAAGTCGTTGTAGTCCAGGAAGTCGGTGAGCACGTCCGGGTGCACGATCAGCGTGGTGTCGATCTGTTCGGCGGGCGTATCGCGCAGCAGCACCAGTTCCTCGGCCAGCTGTTCCAGCAAGGCTTCGGGCGTGCTGGCATCGCTGAGCACCAGCCGCACCTGCTCCTTGACGTACACCGCCTTGGCGAACGGGCACAGGTTCAATCCGATCACCGCACGTTCGATCCATCTGCGGGTGTCGGCGATCGGATCGGATGGCGCGGGCGTGGTGGTCATCGTGGCGGCAGCGGGATGGCGCGCCAGTGTATGCGATCGCTAAGAGCGGCTAACAAAACTACTGCGCAGCCGCCAGGCGGGCGCGGCCGGTGCTCGGAATCCTCATGTACCCCTCGTACACTCCGGTTCCTGTGCGCCGTCCACGCCCACCTGACGACCGCTCGCTACGTTTTGTTAGCCACTCTAAGACCGCCGGGATCTTAGCCGTGGCCCTGCCTGGCGAGCGGCCCGGAGCCGGTCGCTTATACACATCTCCGAGCCCAAGAGACCGTGCTAGACCTCGTATGCCGGT
>NZ_JFAQ01000103.1 GCF_001304695.1 Xanthomonas axonopodis | reverse complement strand
GGAAGACAGCGTGTTCGGCGACAGCGGCTATACCGGCGCGGACAAACGCCAAGAACTGCGGGACTGCCAAGCAGCATTCTTCATCGCCGCCCGGCCCTCGACGATGCAAGCCATCGGCAACACACGCGAGCGTACTCGGGAACAGCGTTGGGAACACGTCAAGGCCAGCGTGCGCGCGAAGGTGGAGCATCCATTCCGGGTGATCAAGCGTCAGTTTGGCGACACCAAGGTCCGCTATCGCGGTCTGGCCAAGAACACGGCACAAGTGCTGACCTTGTTTGCGCTGTCGAACCTGTGGATGAAGCGAAAGCAATTACTGCCTGCGATGGGGAGCGTGCGCCTGTAACCCGGGAAATTCCCACGGAAAACGCGATAAATGGCGAAAAACCCGAAGCTCCAAACGCGACTCTCTGGAACGATGCCACATTCCGCTCTGTCAGGTCTCGTTGTTCAGACCTTCCCTAGTACTTCACCATCGTGCAGAATCCGCTCACCTCGCTTGCCGATGACGTCGCTGCCACCCGTCGCGCGCTCGATCAGCAAGACGGACCGACGGCGTTGGTCGGGCATTACCACCGTGCCCGGAAGCCACGCGCTGTTCATCGCCCAGTCCCAGACCGTGACCGACGTGATCGACCGCGCTGCGCGTGGCGCTGCGACAAAAAGCCAAGTCCAAGTCCAAAACCAGCGCCAAGGCGGGCTGACGCCACGTGCAGTCGCCAACGTATCCGTCGCCGTCCATCGGCGACGGATACACGCAGGACAAACGGACTCGACAATAAATCTCATTCAAAAACATCGTGTAGGATCTGACGGCGCGTGCTCGGCATCGGCACCTCGCTGGCGTTTTGCAGAACGAGCGGCTGGTCACAAGATTGAGAAAAAGTTGTCGTCCACTGCCCTGCAGATCGCACGGACACGCTTGTCGACGTGGCGAGGCGACAAAAACTTCCTAGCATCTTGCACGAAGATGCTGTCCCTCTACGGCGCACCATTGCACACTGCGCATGGACGCAATTCCCCCAAACGATCGATTCGGTCATCCCAACCGGTCGACACTCGGGATCTTTCCGCGAAGGCGGTCATGCCGGAATTGAGAGTAGATGATCAAGCTGCATTCCCGTTACCCCTCCCCGTCCTCCGACGCTGACGCATCCACTCCACGCCCCGCGCCAGTCGCCAAGGTACTGGTGGTGGATGACGACCAGGCCATGGCCCAAGTGGTCATGGGCCACATCCGTTCGCATGGCATGGAAGCATTTGTCGCCACCAACAGCAGCGAACTTGCCGAGGTGCTGCGTCGGCGCGAGCCGGATATTCTGCTACTGGACTTGATGCTCAAACACGAGGACGGTCTGGACTTGTTGCGCGCCTTGCGCAAGGAATCCGATATCCCGGTGATCATCATGACCGGCCATCGCCGGGACGAAATCGATCGCGTAGTAGGGCTAGAGCTCGGCGCCGACGACTATCTTCCCAAGCCCTTCGGGCTGCATGAACTGACCGCGCGGATCCGCGCCGTGTTGCGTCGCCATATTGCCTCCAAGTTGACGGTGGCGCGTGATGCGGGCGCAGGCCGGGTGCGCTTCGACGCCTGGGAATTCGATTTGCAAGCGCGTACGGTTGGGCGCGCGGGTACGCCCGCCATTCCGCTGACCAAGGGCGAATACGCGCTGCTGCGGGCCTTTGTCGACGCACCCGGACGCCCGCTGAGCCGCGAGCACCTGATGCGTGCCACGCGTCTGCATGAGGACGTGTTCGACCGCAGTATCGACGTGCAGATCCTGCGCCTGCGCCGCAAGCTGGAACAGGACCCCCGCGAGCCGACGTTGATCGTGACCCAGCGCGGTGCCGGTTACATCTTCACGCCGCCGGTCGAGCACGCGCGATGACGCAACCGCCAGCGCCGGTTAGGCCAGACCATCGCAAGCAGCGTTGGTCGTCGGCGGCACTCATGACGATCATGCTTGCTTCTACAGCATTGTTCGCGATGCCGTTCGTGCCAGCTGCTGGCGTTGCAGCCTCACCGGCGCGTCCTAGTGAACCCATCCATGCTATCCAGCCAGCAACTGGCCTGGATAGCCGCAAGGTTGCGCTGGGCGCGCTGCTGTTCAACGATCGCCGGCTGTCGGGTGACAATCGCGTTGCCTGCACGTCTTGCCATCGCCTGGCCAGCAACGGTGCTGCTGCCGATGCGATGACCCGGATGCCCGGGCGCAGGGCGCCAGCGTTCAACACACCCACCGTCTTCAACGCCACAGCAAACTTTCGCCTGGGCTGGCGCGGCAACTTCCGCAGTCCGGAAGCGCAAATGGCGTCATTGCTCGAAAACCCAAGGGTCATGCAGGCCGATAGCGCGGCGGTGATCGGACGACTGCAACAAGACACGGTGCTCACTCAGCGCTTTCGCGCGGCCTACGGCAGGCCGCCGGATCGCGCTGCGCTTTTCGATGCCATCGTCAGTTACGAACGCTCACTGGTCACGCCGGGCAGTCGCTTCGATCTCTGGTTGCAAGGCAGCGACACCGCATTGAGCGCACAAGAGTTGCGCGGCTACCGCACCTTCAAGTCGATCGGTTGCATCTCCTGCCATCAGGGCGTCAACGTGGGCGGCAATCTGTTTCAGCGCAGCGGCATCTTCGCGCCCGCCACACGGCACGGCACCCCGATCCTGCGGGTTCCCAGCCTGCGCAATGTCGCCACCACCGCCCCTTACTTCCACGACGGCAGCGCGACCACCCTGCCCCAGGCGATCAAGGCCATGGGCACCGCCCAACTGGGCGTCACACTGAACCCTGCGGATGTCTCCGACATCGCTGCGTTTCTGCAGACATTGACCGGCAAGTACCAGGGTCGGCAACTGACGGTGCCCCAGCCATGAGGTGGGCGACGATCCTCAGTTCCGTATTGCTGGTGGGGCTGATCTTCTTCAGCCTGTGCATGGCGGCCCTGGATCGCGACACGCAGCGTTACGGTCACGCTTTGGAAGCACTCGACGCGCTGGACATGGCCGATACCAATCTCGACAACGACGTGCTGAAGGCACGCATTGGTCTGTTGCGCGACTACGACTCGCTGGTGACCGGCGATGTCCAGGCACGCGCTACCTTGCAGCACCTGCATCAGCTGGCTGCCCACGACCCCGGGCTGGTGCGGGCCATCGCCGCGCTGGACGCCGACTACACGGCAAAATCGCTGCAGCTGGAACTGTTCAAGTCGCAGAACTCGCTGCTGTCAAACTCGCTGGCGTACTTCTGGAGCGAGAGCAGCGCGCAGATCCGGCAAGGCGACGATCCCGCTGAGGCACGCGCAGCGAGCCTGCTGGCAAGCGCCGTGCAACGCCTGAGCCTGGACACGACCGGCGATGCAGTCGCACTGGCACGCCAGCGTCTGGACGAAGCGGCACAACGCACGACCAGCGCACCGCTGCTCCCGCATGGACGCATGCTGCTGAAGCTGCTGCCAGAAACCGATAGCACCATCCGCCGCATGCGGCCGATCGCTTCGCTGGCCTCGTATGTACAGCTCAAGACGTATCTGCAAAAGCAGCATGCCAGCCAGCAGGCCACCGCGCGCCAGGTCCGCTTCCTGCTGCTGGCGTTGGCCGTCGTCATGTTGGGCGCCTTGCTGTATCTGTGCAAGCAGCTGCGGCAGCGCGCGCGCGCGTTGCGTCGACGCGCGGAGTTTGACCGCTTGATGGTCGCGGTGTCACGCCGTCTGGTGGCCAATGATCGCCACCACCTGGACGCTGGCATCGAGGCCGGACTGGTGCGGTTGGCAAAGTGGACGAAGCTGCCAAGCGTTTGTCTGGCTCTGGTACCCGCCGGGAGTGGCGCGCGGATCTGGCCCGACGCGCAGGACGAAGCGCTGCGCACGATGCTCGCCGCAGTGACCGCTGCCCGACCGGTCGCCGCCAGCGATGTGCTGGTCGTTGACGCCAATGGCTCTGTCGAGGTATTGGGCAACCCCGAACGCGTGCGCGGCGCGCAGTGGCTATGCCTGCGACAACACTCCGAAACCGGGATGGTGGCGCTGCTGTGCTTGCGGCTGTCGCCACTCACTGCGCGCCGCAATCGCGGCCTGGCAGCACTGGCCGAACTTCTGCCGCAGTTGCACATCGCGCTCGACACCTTCTTCGATGCGCTGGAGCGGCGACGACTCGAAGACGAAGCCCTGGCGTTGGAACATCGCCTGGAACTGGCTCGACGGATGGAAACGTTGGGGACAATGGCCAGCGGCATTTCGCACAACTTCAATAACATCGTCGGCGCGATTCGCGGCAATGCCGAGATCGCCCTGTCCAAACTGGACCCGCACTCGCCGGCATCGGAGCACCTGCTCGAGATCAGCCACATCACTGCCCACGCCTACGATCTCATCGAATCCATCCTCAGTTTCGGGCGGGTGCAGAATTACAACGTGCAGCCGGTCGAGTTGAACGCCCTGCTACAAGGCGCGGTCTCGCTGCTGTCGGTATCGCTGCCATCGACCGTATCGATTGACCTGCAGCAGGAGCAGGAACCACTGCACGCGAGGGGCAATCCAGCGCAGTTACAGCAGATCATCCTCAACCTGGCGAGCAACGCCGCGCAGGCGATGGGCATGCGCGGGACGGTCACGATCCAACTGTCCGCCGCCAAGGGCACCGCGGCCGACGGTACGCCCCGCCGTATCGCGCGGCTACGCGTCAGCGATCACGGCATCGGCATTCCTCCAGGCCAGCTGGATCGCATCTTCGATCTGTTCTTCACCACGCGCAACGGCGGCACCGGGCTGGGGTTAGCGACGGTGCGCAAGATTATCGACAACCACGAAGGGCGGATCGACGTGGACAGCGCGCTGGGTGTCGGCACCACCTTCTTGGTCGAACTGCCACTGCGAACAGCCATTACAGCCGCCGCCCAAGCCGTACCACTGCTGAAGATGCGATCGCGGCATGCGAGCTTGCTGCTCCTGTGCGACGACGCGGCCGAGCTCGACCGCCTGGAAGAAATGCTGGCCGCCTTGGGACACGAACCGGTCGGCGTGTTGGAGCTGCCGACAGCCGTCGCGATGGCAGCTGCCGACCCGCTGCGCTTCGATGGCGTGCTGCTCAAACGTGATCGTGACGGCGATGCCGAACGCGCAATCGGCGCGCTGCATGCTGCGGCGCCCAAGCTGCCGTTGATTCTCGCCACCCGTGCGGTGAGCCTGGCAACACGCAAGGATCTGGTCGGCGCCATTACCGAGATCATTGCGCAGCCGTTCGATCTAGGCGCGCTGGCCATTGCACTAGAACGTGCCCTGGGTTGCAGGATGGACATGACAACGCAGGATGAAAGCACTCCTGCTCTGTGACAAATGAAACACAGTCGCCGCAGATCGACACCGGAACGTAGCGCGGGCTGCCTAGCGTAGCGGATGTCCAGGCGCGGTAGACCGCCTGCATTCCACTACGAGCGATCCACGACATGAATATCCGACCAAGCGACTTACCTCTTCTGGTGTCCCTCGACGCATTGCTTGAGCTCAAGAACGTCACTCATGCCGCGCAGCGATTGCACATGAGCCAGCCGGCACTGTCCTCGCAACTTGCACGACTTCGTGTGTTGTTCAAGGACCCTTTGTTGATGCCTTCGGACACCGGGCGCGGCATGGTGGCCACGCCGCGTGCGGATCAACTGGCTTCGCCGCTGCGCGAAGCGATCGGCAAACTGAGCCTGCTTGGCAAGGACAGTGCGTTCGATCCGGCGACGTCGTCGGCGAGCTTCCGCATCGCTGCCGCCACCGATGCGCTCGGCACGCTGGGTGCTGGGTTGGCAGGATTGATCCAAGACCAGGGCAACCCGAAGATGCGTCTGGAGTTCGTACATGTGAGTTCCGACACGAGCCTGGACGCGTTCGAAAGCGGCGAACTGGATCTGCTGATCGATCACGCGCAAGCGATCCCCACCGCGTTGCGCTTGCGCCGTTTGCGCGACGAACGTTACGTGCTGGTGCAGCGCCGTGGCCATCCACGCGGCACCGAAGCGCTGAGCGCGGCAAGTTACAGCCGTCTGGCGCATGTGCAGGTGGCGCACGCACAGGCCTGTAACCTCGCCATCGATGCGCAACTGCGACACCTGGGGCACACCCGGCAGATCGCGGTGACCGTCTCGCAGTGCGCCACCGCGCGCGACATCGTGCTCGGCACCGACATGGTCGCCACCATGCCGGCAACGCTTGCAGCAGAGGGCGGGCATGCACCGCTGGACTGCTTTGAACTGCCGTTCCCGCTGCCGGACATGGCGCTGGCGATGGCCTGGCATCGACGCAACGACGGCCATGCCGCACATCGCTGGTTGCGCGAGCGTGCGCTGGCACTGCTCGCTCCAGAAGCGCCGGCCGCAGCAGCGCAGCAGGCACCGCGACGTAGCGCTGGCTGTGCCGATCCCGTGCTGTTCATTTCATGAGCCGCGCCATGCAGATCGACAACGAACAGTTACTGCAGCCGGTCGACGAACAGGCGCCGTCCGGTCCGAACCTGGAATACACCCCGGAGTTCCAGAGCCTGGAAGAACTTGCGCGGCCGCGTCAGGAACGCGCCCTGGGCGCGGGAATCCTCGTGCCCGAGGCACCGCAGTGGCGTCAGATTGCAGAGAGTGCCGAACACCTGCTAGTGCGCTCCAAGGACCTGCGGCTGGGGATCTTGCTGAGCATCGCCCGCCTGCACCAAGACGGCCTGCTGGGCTGGTCCAGCGGCGTCGGCCTGCTCCGGCAACTGCTGGAGCAGTTCTGGGACGACGTCCATCCTCACCTGGATGCCGATGAACACAACGACCCTACCGAACGCGTCAACGCCATCGCTGCGTTGGCCGACAGCGAGCGCACGCTGACGCAGCTGCGCAACGTGCGCCTATTCAAGGGATTGCATCCAGGACATTTTTCGCTGCGCGATTTGCGCATCGTGCGAGGCACACTCAAGCTCGCTGCAGAAGACGTGGACGAGATGCCAGAGCCTGCCGCCATCGATGCCTGCCTGCGCGACTGTCCACTGGAGGCGCTGTTGGATCTGGACGCGGCCCTGGCCGCTGCGCAGGACGACATCGCCGCGATTGCCGGCGTGTTTGCCGAGCGCACTCCGGGACATGGTCCGGAGCTGGCGCCGCTGACGCACGACCTTGGCGAGTTGCGTGCGTTTCTGCGGCCTTATGTGTCTGAGCGTTCTGGCTCCCCAGCCGATCCGACCGAGCATGCAGCATCGGGCGCCGACAGTGTCAGTACATCGGCGCCACGCGCGCACGCCTTGGAGCATCCGGACGACGTTCGCCGCATGCTCGACCAGCTCTGCGATTACTACGCGCAGCGCGAGCCCTCCAGCCCGGTGCCGTTGCTGTTGCGGCGCGCACAACGCCTGATCGGCCTAGATTTTGCCGCGCTGATGCGGGATCTCGCGCCGCGCGGGATCGAGGAGTTGCAGGTAGTGTCGGGCCAAGACCATTCCGATTGAAGCAGCCACCAAAACGACTGCGCATCCAAAAGGCGGGCGCGGTCGGTGCTCGGAATCGGCATGTAGCACTCGTAGACTCCGATTCCTGTGCGCCGTCCATGCCTACCGGGCAGCTGCTCGCTCCATTTTGTTAGCCGCCCTGAGTCTCGATCGGCCGGCATCAATCGGCCGGCATCACGACGCGGAGAGGCCATGCCCGTAGACCCAGGCCGCGCCTAGCAGCATCACAGCCGCCCACAGACGCAATTTCCACGAGCGCAAGGCAGCCTGCAGGGCAGTTGGCGGCTGGCGGTCGCGTCGCACCGTCACGATCGGGGTTGGCAAGTTGTGCGGCGCTGCAACGCGTCGTCGGCGCGCGGTTGGCGCATCGGCCAAGCGCGCGATCGATTGCAGCAATTGCAGGCGACGGCGTCGATATTCTGCCGGGTCCACGCGTCGCTGCGCCTGTGCTGCGTTCAAATCCTGCAGGACCAGGTTGGCCCGGGTTTCCCACTCGTTCATTCCACGTCTCTCACCAGGCGCGCGCCGATCCTGCGCGCGGCCTCGCCATTGGAGCTCACCACGCCGGTGCCGACACAGGCAGCCGGACCGCGCTGGCTGCCGCGTACGGCCACGCCGCCTCCATCCTGAACCCACTCGGCGATGCCGCCGACCATGTCAAGCAGCCCCCAGCTGTTGGATACCGTCGCTGTGCAGCCGTCTTCGCCGGCGCGCGCCGCGCGCAGCCACTCGGCATCATGCGGCAGCCGATAGGTGCGGCCGCTGACGCTGCTCAGCCAGGCGGCGTAATCGCGGATCAGGCCAGCGCTGACATTGTCCACGGGCGCCGACTTGCGTGTCCAGCGCGACACACGGCAGCGCTGGGTGGCGGCGCAGAACGGCGCGAAGTCGGCCACGCTGATCTCCCGACGCATCATCGCCAGCGCACGGCCGGGCTTGGGCAGCACCGCCAGCTCCGGGCCGCGGCCATGCTTGCCCAGATCGTCGCTGCAGGTCGCCGCGCCGCCGGACTCAGCGGAGATACGGCAGGGATCTCCAGGCTTTGCCGGCTTTGCGGGCACAGCTGCCACCGGTTCCAGTTTCGGCAGCAATGTCGCGGTATAGGAGGCGCGTTGTCGGCCGGACCTGGCGACATCGCTCTGGAAGACCCGGAAGCCGTCGGCGTCCTGCGCTTGCAGCGCCATCTTGCGCTCGCGCAGACGCTGCAGCACCGAAGGCGCAGGGAGCGCGGTGCCGAGCTGTTCCAGCTCCATCGCCAACTGGTAGCGGCCCAGCGCCTGACGCAGACGTGGCGCGTCCTGAGTGTCAAGTCCCTGGCCGATGACCACGCTGGCTTCTTTCCACCGCCCTTCGCGGCACAGGGAACGCGCAAGCCCCAGGTAGGCATCGGTCAGCCGTTGTGCGCCTTCGCTACGCAGGAACGGGTGATCCGGGCTGCTGTCCGCGATTTGCGCCAACTGCCGCTTTACCTTGGCAACGTCATTGGCGGCGGCCGCGGTGCGCACCGACTCGATGCGCGTGGCGATCTGCGCGGCCAGCTGGGCCTGGGCATCGTCTACCGGCGGCGCCGGCGTAGCGGCGGCCGCGGTGACCGTGGCGGCATCGAGCTCGCTTTCGCACTCCTGCAGCAGGGTGGACTGCGGGAATACGCGCTGCCCGGTGTTGAGCCAGCGGCGCGCTTCATCGATGCGACCTGCGGTGAGCGCATCGGCGCATCCGTGCCGGTAGCGCAACTCGAGTTCGGCATGACGCAGCAGGCCGCTGTCCGGCGCCAGGCGGCGCACGCGGTCGAGCAGCACCACCACGTTGCCGGGTTGATCCCCGAACAGGGCGCCGGCGGCGATCGCGCTCGTCAATGCGGTATCCAGACCGTTGAGCAGACGATCGCGCTCCTGCTCTATTGCGCTGCGGCGCGCATCCAGGCGTGGCGAGAACAGCTTCCACTGGTCGCGCAAGGTCAGGATGCGCTGCGCGCCCACATAGTCTTCGCGGCCGCTTGCCGGCTGCCAGTACTGATCCATGCGCCGCAACAGGAACGCCTCGATAGTGCTGCTGCGATCGAGGATCAAGCGTCGGCGGTCGTCTTCCCCAAGCCCCCACAGCGCCGCGCGTGCATGCGCCTCGTGGATGAACCGGTTCGGCGCCTGCGGCGAGAAGCGTTCCAACACGCCGGCCACCTTCTCCCGCTGCGCATGCACCTGCATCCACATCGCCGTACCGATGCCAGCGGCCAGCAGCAGGCCGGCGGCCAGCAGATATGGCAACACGCGCTCGCTGCGGCGACGCGGACGCAGTTGCTCCAGCAAAACCGTCATCGACGGTCGCGCCGCGGCCTCGAACGCCAGGCTGCTGCGCAGCCCGCGATTCTGCCGGCGGCTCAGCGTCGGCAGCGGCGCCACGCGCAGGTGCTGCGCCTGCGCCTGCGTCGCCGACTGCTTGCCGAAGGGGTGGCGGCCGGACAGCAGTTCGTACACCACGCAGCCGAACGCATAGACATCGTCGGCAAACGCCGGCTCATCGCCGCGTAGCATTTCCAGACTGGCATAGGCAGGCGTCAGTGCGCCGAGCGTCGCCGCGTCGAACACCGTGTGGTCGTCGCCGGACTCGGCGCCGGCCAGTTTTGCCGCGCGGGCGATGCCGAAGTCGAACACCTTGGCGACGTTTCCGGCGCCGACCATCACATTGCCGGGTTTGAAGTCCGAATGCACGATGCCGGCGGCATGCGCGCGTTGCAGTGCGCGCCCCATGCCTTCGATCAGCGGCCAGGCCTCGGCCAGTGGCATGCCCTCGCCCAACCGGCTGCGGATCACTCCGCGCAGGTCGTCGCCCTCGATGTACTCCATCGTCATGAACACGATGGCGCCATCCTTGTCGAAGTCGTACACCCGCACGATATGGTCGTGCGCCAGGCTCTGCGCACGCCGCGACTCGCGTTGCAGCGCGATCAGCGAATCCGGATGACGGCGGAAGTCGTCGTTGAGCACCTTGACCGCGATGTAGGGATTGCGGTCGCGCGCCTCGACCTTGCGCTCGTCGCGCGCCAGATACACCACGCCCATGCCGCCGCGGCCGATTTCGCGCACCAGCAAAAA
The DNA here is from genome assembly GCF_001304695.1 of Xanthomonas axonopodis. Taxonomy (GTDB): domain Bacteria; phylum Pseudomonadota; class Gammaproteobacteria; order Xanthomonadales; family Xanthomonadaceae; genus Xanthomonas; species Xanthomonas axonopodis. The sequence continues at coordinate 12,648 of NZ_JFAQ01000103.1, read as the reverse complement.
GCGCGCCTTGAGCACCATGCCCACCCCCACCTGGGCCTCGCCCTGCAATTCCGCAACCCGCCGCCAGCTCGACGCACCGGCACTATCGTCAGTGCGCGGAGGCGGGTTGACCCGGGTTTGCGCGTCGTCCGGCGCCGGCGCAGCGCGCTGCTGGGTGAGCGGCGCGATCCGGGTGGCATCGTCGTCCACCTCCGGCGGCGGCGGTGGCGTTTGCGCGAGGTCGCGGGCTGGTTGCACGCGGGTGCGGTCGTCGTCCGGCGGCGACGTGCGGCCGGTCGTGTCGTTATCGCGGGTGGTCATGGCGGGGCATTCCGTGGGGCCAGGCGCAAGGCCACGGCCGAGACGTTGTCGCGCCCGGCACGGCCAAGCGCGGTATCGAACAGGCGTGCCACCAGCCCGGCAGGCTGAGGCTCCCGCTGGAAATGGGCGGTGATCTCATCGTCGCTGAGCTCCTTGTTGATTCCATCCGAGCACAGCGAATAGTGCTGGCCCGGTCGGCGGGCACAGACCACCCAATCCACGTACAGCGCGTCGTCAGCGCCGATCGCGCGGGTGAGCGCGCCGCCCGCAGGCTGCGCCCGACCGACCTGCGTCAGCTCGTCCTTGTCGCCGGCCACGTGGTCGCGGGTCAGCAACTGCAGCCGACCTTCCTCGAAGGCATAGGCACGGCTATCGCCCACCCAGCCGCACATCAGCAGGTTCTGGTCGTGCACCAGCACCACCGCCGTACTGGCGATCACGTCCACGCGACGCGCGCGCGCCAGCGCACGCAGTTGTTGGTTGACCTGGCTCAGCTGGACATCGATGGCATCGACGAAGCTGGCGAGGTCGCCGTCGCGCCGCAAGGCGCCCAGCGCATCGACGACCATGCGACTGGCAAGGTCGCCGGCGCTGTGGCCGCCCAGTCCATCGGCCACCGCCCACAGACCGAGATCGTCGCGCAGCAGGATCGCATCCTCGTTCTGGCGCCTGACATTGCCTTGCTCGGTACGACCGGCGGACACGTAACACGGGCTCATTGCAGTTCCTGTGCAAGGCGGGCGCTCGGTGCATACCAGGACCCAAGCAATACCGAGGCATGGCAGCAGGCCGCGGGCCAGCCGGCGATGCGCAGGCAGACACCTGGCGGTGATCCTGTCATGGCTGTCCACCACAGGCTGCTGCCAGCGGTGGTCGGATCCGCAAGCAGCGGCACAGCCAACGGTGATGCGTGTTTGCGCTGTTGCTGGACGAACGCCATGCAGGCCTGGTCCAACCAGGTGCCATCCTGCTGTCGCCCTGCACCGATATTGCTCAACACCGTATCGGCAGCATCCAGCCATGCGGGCAGACGCAGGTCTGTCGGCGTGGCGGCATCCGTTGTCGTGCCATTGGCAGCGTTCGCCGTCAGCGGCGCGGCGATGACCAAAGGGAAGGCGCGACCGACACGATCGACGCTCGCCCGCATCGTCCCGGCCCAGGCGACGGTGCCAGCGAGGCCAGGCAGCAGCACGAAGCGCCAGACCGGTGGGTGGTACTCGGGCGTCGTGATCGCTGCCCCGGTGGCAGACAGCAAGCCTTGCATGGCCGCGTGCCATGGCTCGACAAAGGTCTCCGGCAAGCGCCGATGCACGAAATCGCCGACTGCAGGCAGCTTGCCGTAGAAGCCCGGCGGGCGTTGCATGGCGCTCATGGGCAGCTGAACCGCTGCACGGCCGACGCCGCAAACGGATGTCGCAGGCTGGCCGGCTGTACGTCCATGCGCACTGTGGCGCTGCCCAGTGCGACGCTGGCGGTGTAGTCCAGATCGCCACTGCGGCGCAGGCGCCCGGCCTGCAGCGCCCGAAACCAGGCCCAGGGACCGCGGTATTCGCGCACCGGCAACGCCTGTCCGCTGGCGTCCCACGCTGCCAGACGCACCAGACCCGGCGCTGGGCCGGGCCAGGTCATCTGCTGGGTGGCGCGCACACCGTCGCGCACTTCCAGGGTTTGCCCATCCACCTCCAGTTGCAGTCGGCTGATCGCCGCTTGCGGCGGGATGGAGACGGTGAAGGCAACCTGCGGCTGCGCGCCGCCGCCAGCGAAGAACGCTTGCTTGATCTCGTCGGCCAGTTGCGCGCGCACCAGCACGTCGTCGGCGCCCACCGCCGCCATGCCTGCGTTCCACTGCCAGCGACGCCCGCTGGTATCGACCTTGCCAAGCAAGGCCTGCTGCGCGAACCGATCCATGCGCCCGCCCGGCCCGAATACTTCGGCGAAGTCGCGCAACGGGATGTCGTTGCTGCCGGCCGGCACGAACGGGAAGCGCCCGCTCACCAACAGCGCGCACTCGCGCCCGGCCGCCTGCCGTTGCGCATTGCGCAGTGCCTCGCCGGCGCTGCTGGCGGTCAATTCCCGACCACGGCCGGACAGTGCCGCCATCCAATTGCCCAGTGGCGGCGGGAGTTGTTCGGCCTGTTGTGCGGCGATCAGCAAGGCCGGGGCGTTCTGGTCGGCAGCGACACCCGCAGCAGCTCCCAACAAGGTGCGGCTCATCTGGGTCAGCGCGGCCAGGGTTTCGTCCAATGGACTGGCGCCCGGCCCGCCATCGAGCAGACGGTTGAGCGGCTCGAAATGGCGTTCGATCGGTTCGGCCGCCAGGTCGGGCTCGGCCGCAACAGGCGTGTCCGCGGCAGCCGTGCCGCTGGCACCCGCTTTCGCCGGTGGCGTGCGTCCCAGTGCATGGGTGTGCTCGCGCAGCAACACCAGCAACGCCTTCAACGGCGACGCCGGCCCGCCCAGCTTGGCCGCCACCGCACTCGCCTGCCCGGTCTGCGTGACCGGCCGCAGCACCAGGTCGGCCAGCATGCTGTCCCAGGCGGCGATGTAATCGCGCTGATACAGCGCCAACACCTCGCGCTCCAATTGCGAACGCGCCAGCGGATCCAGCGGTGCCGTGCCCAGCACCCAATCGTCGGCGAGGAACTGCTCCACGCCACGGGCGATGCCACCGCCGGTTTGCGCCTGAAACGCCTGGCGGGTGAACAGCGAAGGCAGCGGCGCGGACAGCGGCAGGCCACTGCGGCGTTCGAAGACATCGCCCAGCAGGCCCAGTCGGCGATCCAGGCGCGGTGCCTGGCCCGGATCGACCCCGGGTTGCGTCAGCCTGAGGCCACCGTAGACCAGTGCCGGCAGTTCGGCGGTACGCAGGCTCGCCCGTGTCTGCTCGATCTGCTGCCGATCCAGCGGAAGCGCGCGCGCACCGTCGACCGGGCCCAACAAGGCGCGCAGGTGCCGGTTCAACCCCGCACGCACTGCCGCATCCTGCGGAAACACCTGCCGCCAGACCGTGCCTGCCAGCGTGGCCAGATGCATCACATTACGACGCGCAGGTTCTCCCAACATCAGGTAGCCCTTCAGCAGCGGATACAGGCGTTGCGGATCGTTGCTGGACTGCTCCAGCGCGCGCCGCAGCGACTGCGCCAATGCCGGCAGCAACGCGCCGTTGAGGTCGCGCAGATACGCTTCCTGCACATCGCGCGCCAAGGCGGTGCCTTGGTGCAGCCCGAAACGTCGCGACCACGGGATCGACTCACCCGACGGCAGCGCCACATCGCGCGCGCGCGCCAGCGCGTCGAACCGCTGCAATGCCTTGGAATAGAACGCGGCCTCGCCGGCATCGGCGGGCAGCGAGCCGGGGGGATAGGCGTCGAGCGCGTCGCGCACCTCGCCGATCAGCCGCACGTTGCGCGTGTAGCTGCCGGCCATGCCCGACAGCACCCCCAGCGTGGCAGCCGTCAACACCGCCCAGCAAGCCAGCTGCAGCAACCGACGGCGCCGTGCGCTGCCCGGTTGGCTGCCGGCCAGGCCCGCCTCGGCGAACACCACCTCCTTCAACAGGCGTGGCAGGAAATAACTCCGTGGAGCACCGACGGCGGGCGGCAGACCGGCAGCGGCGACACCGAAATGTCGCGCCACCGCCGAGATGACGCGATCGATCGGATGGCCTTGCTGCGTGCCCGAGCTCAGATAGACACCACGCAGCCACGGCTGGCCGGCATACCCATGGCGGCCGAATGCGGCCTGCACGAACTCCATCAGCGCCGGTTGCAGCAGCCGCAGCTGCTGCGGGAAGGACAGCACCGTGGCACGTTCACGTGCATCGCGCGCCCGGTGCAGACGCTCCAGCACGCACCGATCGATCCGCTCCAGCAGGCGTTCGAGCTCGGCGGGAAACAACGTCAGCGGATCGGTCTGGCCGGCGGCATCCGCCTGCGGGAACGACAGTCCCCACACCTGGGCGCGGCCGGCCGCATCCAGGTCGGCGAAGAACTCGGCAAAGCCCGATACCAGATCGCATTTGGTCACGACCAGGTAGACCGGCACGCGTGCGCGCAGTTTGTCGACCAGTTCATCCAGCCGGTGACGGACGGCGCGCGCGTGCGACAGACCGGCATCGCCATCGAGTTCCAGCAACTCGGCGACGCTCACGGTCACGATGACGCCATTCAACGGCTGCCGGCGGTGCCTGCGCAGCAAGTCCAGGAAGCCGTGCCAGGCACCGGCATCGGCGACCGCGTCCGAATCCTGGGTGGTATAGCGCCCGGCGCTGTCGAGAAACACCGCCTGATCGGCGAACCACCAATCGCAGTTGCGCGTGCCGCCGACGCCTTCCAGCGCGGCCTGGTTGCCATGTTCCTTGAGCGGGAAGTCCAGGCCCGAGGACTGCAGCAAGGTGCTCTTGCCGGAACCGGGCGCGCCGATCAACAGATACCAGGGCAGCACGTGCAGGCCGGGCCCGTTGCGACTGCGCCGGCGCAGCACGGCCATGGCTTCGGCAAAGCGCGCCCGCAGGCGGACCTGCTCCTGTGCTGCACGCGCGCGGCTGTCGTTGCCGCTGGCGTCCTCGGCAGTTGCGCCCTGCCCGACCAGGTCGCCGGCCATGCGCTGCTGCTTGGTGCTTTCGCGACGCCAGCGCACATAACGCCACCCCGCCCATGCGAGCAGCAGCACGGCCACGGCAAGCAGGCGCCCGCTCACGCTGGCGAATGGCTGCCAGCGGCCCAGGCTGAGATAGGGCCCGCCGACCCAGACGAGGATGGCCAACAGACCGAGGACGGCAGCGCTGGCGACGTAGCGGGCGCGCAGGAAATCGAGCACAAAGCGCATGGGTCAGGTCTCGGGAATCAACAGGATCTCGACGCGTCGATTGCGCGCACGATTGCGGGGCAGCTGCGGCGGTAGCGCGATGGGCTGGGAATCGCCCGCGCCACTGGTCTGGACGCGGCGTGGATCGCGCAAGCCGGCCGCCAACACGGCGCCCACGCTCTCGGCGCGGCGGGCCGACAACGCAAAATTGTCCTTGAAGCGCAGCGAGCGCACCGGCTGGTCGTCGGTGTGGCCCACCACCACCACCCGCCCGGGCACCTGCTCCAGCGCCGTGGCAACGCGTTCGAGCAGGCGGGTCTGGTCGGCGTCCAGGTCTGCGCTACCGCTGGGGAACATGGCCTCGCTGGCCAGGCGCACGGTGCTGCGGCCATCGCCCTCGGTCCGGACGGTCAGCCATCCTGCGCGTTGCTCGGCCGCCAGCAGCGGTGCAAGCGCCTGTGTAATCGCCGGTCTGGCTGCCGGGATCGGCAATGCTACCCGGTCCAGCCCGATGCGCGCCAGCTGTGCGCTGATCGGTGCGGTCAGCGTATTGAGGCGCGCATGCAACCACACGAACGCCAGCAGCACGATGCACAGCGAGGCCAGCGCCGCGATCCACAGCGGCGTGGCCGCCGCATTGCGAAGCAACGGTGCCTGCGCGCCCTGCCAGTTCGGCGACAGCTCGGCAGGTACTGGCAGACGCTGACGCTGGATGAGTTGGTACAGCTCGGCCTGGCGGTCGGCCAGGCGCGCGCGCCCACCCTGCTCCACCCGATAGCGACCGCCAAACCCCAGCGCCAGTGCCAGGTACAGCAGCTCCAGCAGGTCCAGGTGCCGCGCCGGATCGCGTGCCAGCCGATCGAGCAGGTCGAAGACCTTGGCGCCACCATAGGTCTCGCCGTGGAAGGTGACCAACAAGGTGCGCTGCGACCAGCCGCTGCCTTCGCCCCAGGGCGCGGCCAGCACCGCTTCGTCCAGCAGCGTGCACAGCCCATAGCGCGCGGCGATGCCGGTCTTGTCGTCGATGCCCTGTTGCCGCAGCTCCTGCTCGAAGCGCTGCAGGCGCGTGCTGCAGTTCTCGCGCAAGGTGCCGATGTCGGGCGTCTGCGTGGAGTGTCGCAACTGCACCGCCAGCAACAGCAGCGGCGTGGCCGCGCGCACCACCGCATTACCCTGCATGGCGCCGGGCGCCGCACGCATGGCGGCGTCCAGGTCCGGTGGTTGCTGCGTGCGCGCTGGCGCCTGACGGGGCGGCGTGGCCGCGGCGGTCCGCGGCGCCGGGGTGGCGCCGCGGACCACGGTGGCATCGTCATCGTGGTGGTCGACCGTCTTGCTCATCTCAGTTCCTCAGCGCCCACAGTTCGAGTTCCAGGCCGGGAAAACCACTGCCGAAATGCAGCGCCACGCCACCGGAGGTGCGCAGCGTCTTCCACAACGGCGATTGCCGATCGAGTTCGAAGTAGGCGCAACCGGCGTGATACGGCACCTGCCGTGGCGCCATCGCCATCGCGCTCACGGCCACCCCTGGCAATTGCAGGTTCACTAGGTCGCGGATCTTCTCCACCGGGCCGATCTTCGACTCGGTGGGTAGCCGCTTGCGCAGGTCCTCGGCGCGCAGATCCGCCTTGACCGCCAGCACGAAGGCGGCCGAGTCCAGCAAGGCCGGATCGGGCACCATGCCCACCCATACGCCGTACTTGCGCTGTTGCAAGGGCACCGCGATGGCCGACTGTTCGAGCACCGCGCTCAGGCTTTCGCGCAGGGACAGCACCACCGGTTCGAAGCTGGCTTGCAGTGCCTCGTGGGCATACGGCGGAAACGGCCCGCTGCGTTTGCTGGCACGGGTGAAGGTGGCCAGCTCGCCGGCCATCGCCAGCAGCGCGCAGTACAAGGCTTCGGGATGCTCCAGCGGCGCGCTTGCCCAATGCGCCACCAGCGGTTGGTAGCGATTGATCACCTGCAGCATCAGCACGTCGGCGATTTCCGCCACGCTGCCACGGTCGCTGCCGGCCACGCGTTCGGCCAGCGCCTGACCGCGTTGGTGCAACAGCCCGAGCAACTCGGCCAGCAGCGTGGACAAGCGCGCCGCGCCTTCGATGCGGCTGGCGCTCGGGATGAAGGCATCATCGAGAATTACCCGCCGATCGGGGCGGCACTCGACGATGCGCGCCATCGGCACGTCCACCAGCCCCTCGCCCGGCTCGGACTGCAGGCGCAGGCGACTGGCCAATACACCCACTTCCAGCAGCACCGTGCCGGCGATGCTGCCGGAGGCATCGCCGACTTCCGCCTCGCCCACCCGATACCGGGCCAGCCGGCTGCCGTCGCCGTCGGGCCACGCGCTGTCGGGTTGGGCAGGCGCGCGTAGCGGCAGCGCCAGGCTCACCACCTGGTCGCGGCAGTTGGCCGGCACCTCCAATGGCGGCGGCGCCGGGTCGCGGTCGGGAATGGAGAACGGCGTGCCATCGGGAAAACAGCCACGGGCGCGCCGGATGCCCAGCTTGCCGATGGCGAGCAGTTCCGGCTCCAGCTCCAACTGGCTGAATCCCCACGCATGCGAACGCAAAGCACCGGCATGCAGTTCCATGTAGCGCTCCAGATAGCGCTCCTGTTGTTGCATGTGCTGCGGGCGCAGGAACAAGCCCTCGCTCCAGATCACCTTGTTATAGGGAGTCATGCTCGATCGCCGTGTGCGGGTTGGGCCTGCGCCTTGGCGCGGGCCAGCTGTTGTTCGTAGGCGCGGGCGAACTCCTCGCCGAACAGACGGCGGAAGCGCTCGTCCGGATCGCTGAGCAGCTCGCGGTAGTGCTGCGTGTAGCGTCGCCAGGGCCGATTGCCCCAGGCGCGCAACGCGGAGTGGCCGGCGGCATCGGCCTCGAACCGTGCCGGATCGAACTGGGCGAACACATGCTCGAAGGCCGCCCGCATGCCGGCCAGCAAGGCCAGTTGGTGACGCCCGATGTCCTCCATCGCCTCGTCGATGGCGGCGGTACCGGTCAGATACCCCGGCCCCGGTGGCGCCAACAGGCGAGCCACGGCCTCGTCCGCGGTGGCGGCGAACTTGAGCGGGTTGTTCTCGGTGCGCTGGATCAGCGTGACCGGCAGGCGCAGGCTGTTCTTCAGCTCGGCGCGCGCGCGCAACACATCCATCAGGCCAGCGGTCATGGCGGCGAACAGCGCCGGCAGTTCGGCCGTGCCGGGCGTCGGCGCGACGGCCGGCTGCGCCGCGGACGGCGCCGCAACGACCACCGGCGCCGCAGCGCCATGCGTTGCCGGGGCCGGAGTTGGGACTGGCGCGGGCGCGGGTATCTGCGGCTGTGTCTGCGTCGGCGCTGGCGCCGTTGCCGCATTGGCCACTGGCGCGGACGGCAGCGGCGTTTGCATGCCTGCCACCGGATCTGCAACCGGCGGCAGCGCAAATTCGCTGCGCGTCAGGTCCCAGTGCTCCGGCAACACGACGCCACCGGCAGCGGTCACGGCCGTAGGCGCACGGTAGGCTTCGGCGGTCGCTGGCGCATGCCCTAGCCCGAACGCCGCCGCATCGCCCTCACTCCCGGCCAGCGTGAACGAGGTCGCGAATAACGCCAGCGGGTCGGCGGCGGCGGCGCGCATCGACAAAGCTCCGAGCTCGGCGAACACATCGCGCTCCAGCGGCGGCTGCGGGGACTGCGGCGGCGGCGGCGGTGGCGTTGCCGATAGCGTCCACGGTTCGGCGTGATCCCAGGTCTGCGTGGCGGTGGGGACCTTGGTCACGCCCGCGGCCGACACTGCCACGTCGATCTCGAAGGCATCGATGCGCAAGCCATCACCGGCATGCAGCGGCACCGGAAAGCCGGCACGCAACGGCACACCGTTATGCAACACACCGTTGGTGCTGTGGTCCTCGATGAAATACACACCATCGAGATGGCGCACGCTGGCATGCAGACGCGATACGCCCTCGCCTTCGAGCACCCAGTCGCAGGAGGCGTCGCGGCCGATACGCCCGCCTTCGGCAGCGAAGCTGGCCTGCGGCCGGGTGCTGGCCGGCACCGCGTGTGCGTCGCGAAGCGTCAGCGTCAGCAGGGGCAACGCCGCGCTCATGGCGCACGCTCGCGCACGCACAGTCCCGATAGCAGTCGTGCCGCATCTTCGCTCCAGTGCACCAATTGCTCCTCGAAGGTCGCAGGCTCGCGTCCGGCCAGATGCAGCAACGCCGCCACCGCTGCGGCGGCGGTCAGGTGCTCTGCGACCGGCGGACCGTCCTCGTCGCTCAGGCTGCCGTCGCTCCAGGCCGCAGCCGCCGCCAACCAGGCACCGACCGACTGGTAGTCGTCGGCAGCGGCGAACGCGCGTGCGCTCTCGCGCTGCGCCGCGCCTGGCTGCTGCACCCAGGCCTGCGCCAGCCGCAGGCCCTCGCTGTCGTGGCCGCTGAGTGCCTGCACCCGCATGCACTGGCACAACCACGCCACGGCATACGGCCTGGGCAACAAGCGCAAGGCCAGCGGCAAGGCATCCTGGGCAAGTCCGCGCGCCAGCAATTCGCGCACCGCGGTGTCCGGCGCCATCTCCGGCGCCAGGGCAGCCTGCGCGGAGGGAGAGAGCCGCATCTGCCGCGCGGCGGGAAGGATCTGCAACATGACGTTCCTCACGCGATGATGGGCGGCGAGCCCTTGAGCACGGCCGGGCCGGACGACTGCAACAGCAGTGCGGCGTTGGCGCGCATGGTGGTCACGGCGTTGGACTGCAGCAGCACCGACGCGTTGGCGCGCAAGGTCAGGCTGGCCAGCGCACTGACATCGACGCTGGCTCCACCCTGGATGCCAACGCTCACCCGTCCATCGAGCGTGAGCCGGGTGCCGCTGAGCACGATCTCGCCGCTGGCCTTCAACTGCAGGCGTGCCGCGCCGGTGACCAGCTCGATCTCGCTGCCCGCCTGGATCCGCAGTGCCTTGCCCACGTCCAGCCGGTCGTTGCCGCCGACGGTGTGGCTGCGCTCGCGTTTGATCTCGGCGATCTCGTTGCCGTCGACAGTGACGAAATGATCGTGTTCCACCTCGTGGCGCAGATCGCGCTGCGCATGCAGCAGCAGCTCCTCGCTGCCCTTCTTGTCGTCGAAACGGATCTCGTTGTAGTCGTCCGCGCCGCCATCGGGATGGCTGCGGCTGCGCACGCCACTCTGGGTACGATTGGCCGGCAGCGCGTAAGGCGGCGGATTGTCGCCGTTGTAGACGCTACCGATTATCAGTGGCCGATCCGGATTGCCTTCCAGAAAGCTCACCACCACCTCGTGACCGACACGCGGGATCTGCTGCGCGCCCCAGCGCTTGCCGGCCCACGACTGCGCCACGCGCACCGGGCACGAGCAGTCGGCGTTGGGCGTGCCCGGCGGGCTCCAGAAGAAGTTCACCTGGACGCGGCCATGCTGATCGACGGCGATGTCTTCGGCCTTGCTGCCATCGACCACGGCGGTTTGCAAGCCGGCGATGGTCGGCCTTGGCGTGGTCTGCGGAGTGCGGAACGGCTGCCGGCTGCGCAGCGCACGGAAGGTGGACGCAAACGGCTCGGCGACGTCCTCGCCACCGGACACATAGTCCACCTCCACCAGCTCGGTGTCCGCGCTGGTCACCAGATATTCCTGGTTGTGCTCGGCCAGCGGGAAGTCGCGCAGCTTGAACAGCGCGCCCACCTGCAGGCCGCAGGCATCGGTCCAGCCCTGGTACTGCGCCTGCGCGACATTGAGCGCTTCGGCACGCACCTGTGCATGGCGGCGGCCGGCCGCGACATCGAGATGCTCGCCGGGATAGTCGAACACCTCCAGCTCACCCAGCGCCGGTCCGGAGGACTCGGCAGGGCTCTCGTTCACCCGCAGCGAGGCCTTTGGCTTGAGGTAGTCGTAGTCGTCCAGGCGCACGCGTGTGCTGTGCGCGCTGCGCGCCAGCGACCAGTCGCTGATGGCGTCCTTCATCCGGCTGCCCTTCTGCCCGGGTGGGCAATAGGGAATCTGCGCGAACGGTGCCACCGCCTCGTGCGCGCCGAGGCTGTCGGCCAGCACCAGCGTGTGCGTGCTGGCGCTGTGCTCGAAGTAGTAGTAGATGCCTTCCTGCTCCATCAGCCGGCTGATGAAGTCCAGCCCGCTCTCGCGGTACTGCACGCAATATTCGCGCCGCTGGTAGCTCGCGCTCAGGCGCAGCTTGACGTCGGTACAGCCGACATCGGCAAGCAGTGCACGCACCAGCTCCGGCACACTCTTGTTCTTGTAGATGCGGCAGTCGCGCCGCTGCCCGAGCAGCCACAGCCTGGGCACCAGCGAGAACGCATAGGTTGCATAGCGCAAGCCCTCGATCTGCTCGAAACCGGTCTGCTCGGCCTCGGCCACGATGCCGTGGTAATGCCGAACATAGCCCTGCGGCGAGGTGACCTTGACCGCCATCGGTTTGCCCAGCAAGGCGCGCAGGTCGATCGCCACATCGCGGCTGATGCCGTGCAACGCGAACGCATACGGCCGGCCCAGCTCCTCACGCGCGCGCATGCGCACGAAGCGCAGCGTCTTGCCCAGCGGCGATTGCAAGGTGATGGCGTGGGCCATGGCTCAGGCTCCCGGAGTGGTCTTGCGGCACATAGGCGCGGAGGTCGATTGCATGCGATGACTTTGCCGGCTGCCCTGGAGTGCGGGAAATCGAAAATCGCGATGCCACACATGCCGGCGACGAGTAGGTCTTTCCGCCCACGCCATGGCATCGCCTCAACGCCCGGCATGCCCTCTCAACGGATCAGCTGCTGGATCTGGGCGAGCACACGCGCATAGTCCGTGCTCGACAGGATGTAATCCCCTTTGTCCCATGCCAGCCCGCAGCGACCGCCGTCAGTCTTGGCGACCGGTATCCGGGCCACACCATCGCCACGACTCCCGGGCAATGTGCACACATCGGTGGTGAATTCCAGTATCAGCCCGCGCACTGGTCGCTCTGCAGGACGCCCCGCCTTCTGGCCGACGAACTGATCCCATTCCTGCCGGCACCATTGACTGTCCCTGAACTCGTCCGTGTAGCAAAACAGCATCAACTGCGCCTGGCGCATCGCCACCTGGTACAGCGCATTCCAGTCCTCGCGCATCGCCCCGATCGGCATTGCGCCGGTCGGCGAACGCATGTGCGCGCGGGTATCGGGGGCGACCGTGGCACGATCGTCGATCGACCGCGACACGATCGAATCGACATAGACCGCGTCGATGTCGTACAGCCCGAGACTCTTCATCTACGCAGCCAGTGCATGAAGGTCGAACCATGGTTGGCCATGGCAAAGCTGGTGAGGATCCTGCAGCGCGTATCCTCATCTCCGGGAAGAGCCACTCACGCGCCCACGCCGCATACCCGACATGTCTCAGCACCGTTGAGAGGCAGATGGCGCATTGCATTACACCAGGCGACGTCCCCCCGTCCTGAGTAGCGGCCGGGTTTAGAGTCCGGGGTTGATGATATCGGTATTGGCCAGCTGTTGGGCATACGCGGATGGCGTCATGCCGTCGATTGCCTTCTTGGGTCGCTCCTCGTTGTATTCGCG
>NZ_JFAQ01000102.1 GCF_001304695.1 Xanthomonas axonopodis | reverse complement strand
CTTCTGGGTATCTCGCGCCGGGAGCGGACTTCACATCGACATTTCCCGGCTCGAACCACCCTGTGGTTTGCTAACATGCCTCCGCGCCTTCGGGCGCACAGGCCGGGCGGCAACACGGGGGGATAGGGTCGTCTTCCATAGGGTGCGCCCGAAGGCGCGGAGGCATGTTAGCAAACCACAGGGTGGTTCGAGCCGGGAAATGTCGATGTGAAGTCCGCTCCCGGCGCGAGATACCCAGAAGAGGTCATGGAACGGTCATAATTCGCGCCTGGCGCCGTTTCTCTCTCGACGGCAGGAAGTTGTCCACCCATGTTCTCGTTGCAGACCATTTTCGGTTCCGGCAAGCAGTTCTATGCGCTTCTGAACGAAGCGGCGCAGGCCGCCTACGACAGCACCAGGGCGTTGCACGCCATGATGCGCGAGTCCGACCGCCAGCCCGCGCTGGACGCCTTCAAGCTGGCCCGCCTGCGCGAACGCGCCGTCTCCGACAAGATCGGCCAGGCGCTGGTGGACAGCTTCATGACCCCGATCGAACGCGAGGACATCGAGGCGTTGGGCTCGGCGCTGTACAAGATTCCCAAGCAGGTCGAGAAATTCGCCGACCGCTACTCGCTGGCGACCAAACACCTGGAACACATCGACTTCGCCCCGCGCGCCGCGATGCTGGAGCAGGCCGCCGCGGTGGTGGTGGAGATGGTGGCCGACCTGCCGCACATGAACATCGACCGCATGACCGCGCTCAACGACAAGCTGCGCATGCTCGAAAACGAAGCCGACCGGCTGATGCTGGAGCTGTATCGCGACATCTATTCCGGCCGCCTGGACACGTTGCAGATGTTCCTGCTCAAGGAGTTCTTCGAGATTCTGGAAAAGGCCATCGACCGCTGCCGCGAGGCCGGTGTGGTGGTCTACCAGATCGTGCTGAAGAACAGCTGAGGTCGCCGCGTGCTTACCTTAGTTCTGGTGGTGATCCTGGCCGCGTTGGTGTTCGAGTTCATCAACGGCTTCCACGACACCGCCAACTCCATCGCCACCGTGGTTGCCACCAAGGTGCTCTCGCCTAGTTGGGCGGTGATGCTGGCCGCCGGCATGAACCTGATCGGCGCGCTGAACGGCACCGCCGTGGCGCTGACGATCGCCTCGGGCCTGCTCAATACCAACGTGGTCGAGGTCACCCCGCGGGTGATCCTGTGCGCGTTGCTGGGCGGCATCATCTGGAACCTGATTACCTGGTGGAAGGGCCTGCCGTCGTCGTCCTCGCATGCGTTGATCGGTGGGCTGTGCGGTGCTGGCCTGGCCGCGGCGCACAACAACTGGGACGCGCTGATCTGGTCGGAGAACATCGGCAACTGGGCCAAGAACAAGGGCCTGTTGTGGAAGGTGTTCGTCCCGATGATCACCTCGCCGATCGCTGGTTTCGTGCTCGGCATCGTGGTGATGGTGCTGCTGTGGGCGATCATCGCCGGCATGTCCAAGCTCGGCGGCCCGATCGGGCGGCTGGCGCGGCCGCGCTGGGTCAACGCGTTCTTCGGCAAGGCGCAGATCGCCTCGGCCGCGTACATGGGCTACGCACACGGGCACAACGACGCGCAGAAGACCATGGGCATCATCGCCATGACCCTGATCGGCGCGCAGTCGGCCGGTGCGCTGGACGACCTGCCGAGCTGGTTGTCGTTCCTGCATCCGGGTACCGGCCTTGCGGCCGGTGCCAGTATCCCGATGTGGATCGTGCTGACCTGCGCGGTGGTGATGGCCGCCGGTACGGCGTCGGGCGGCTGGAAGATCATCAAGACGCTCGGCCACAAGATGGTCAAGCTGCACCCCATCCACGGCTTTGCCGCAGAAACCAGCTCGGCGACGGTGCTCACCGTGGCGGCGCATTTCGGCATGCCGGTGTCCACCACGCACAGCATTTCCACCGCCATCATGGGCGTGGGTTTTGCCAAGAACCCGCGTTCGCTGCGGCTGGGCGTGATCGAGCGCATCGTCTGGGCCTGGATTCTCACCATCCCGGCTGCTGGCGGCGTGGCGTATCTGATCCTGACGCTGTTCGAGCTGTTCGGCTGGACCTGAGCGGTGCCGCGCTGCGGTCACGCACCGTCGGCAGACTGCACTGCCGTTGCCGTATCGACCTGTTCCTGGCAGGTTGCCCGCATGCCATGAGTGAGACCCTTTCCCGATGATGCTTGCCCTGGTGTGCGTGTTGTTCGGGTTTGCCTGGTTGATCGACCGCCGCGGATTGCGGCGGTTTTCCCGCGTGCTGGGCCTGGCCAGCTTGCTGCTGGTGTTCGCGGTGGGGTGCGGTCCGTTGCCCTCCTGGATGTTGCAACACCTGCAACGCACCGGGGTCAACGATTTCAACGCGTGGGGCGCGCGCAACGTCATCGTGCTGCTGGGTGCCGGCACCGTGCGCCCGGAAGGTCGCGACGCGGCGGCCGAAGCCAATCTGTTCGCCTACGGTCGCATCGTCGAATCGGCGCGGCTGTACGGGCAATGCCGGCACAGCGGGGGCGATTGCAAGATCGAGATCAGCGGCGGCGATGCACGCGGCCTGGGCCTGTCCGAAGCGGTGGTTTACCAGCGTGTCTTGCTGGGCCTGGGCATTCCGCGGGCAGATCTGATCATGGAGCCGTCGAGCATGAACACCTGGCAGAACGCGCAGTTCAGCCAGCCCTTGCTGCGCGCCTACCGGCCCGATCGCATTGCGCTGGTGTCCTCGGCCACGCACCTGCGTCGCGCCGAATTGTATTTCCGCCATTTCGGCATCGATGCCACACCGGTGCGTGCCGATTGGCTGACTGCCACGTGGTCGATCCTGCCGCAGAGCTACAACTTCACCCTGGCCGATGTCGCCCTGCACGAATACCTGGGCATTGCGCGCTATCAGGTCTACCAGTGGTTGGGGTGGAATGTGAAGGCTAGCGAGCCTGGTGCGTTGTAATCGGGATTTGGGATTTGTAACAGCTGGTGCGCTGCTAGATCTGCTTGGCTGATGTGCTTGCGACGGTGCTTGCCAGTTCCAGGTTGACGATGGCAACGCAGATGCGCGGCACTCGGAAATGATGGTGCTGCCCGATGGCCTGGTCGCCGGCCGCGTGTGCGGCCGGCGCTGGCTGCGCTCAGCGCGTTTCGTACATCGCCTTGACGTCGCTGCGGAACGCGGCCTGGCTGTCGGCGCGGTTGTAGAACATGTGGCCGCCCGGATATTCGCGCACCTGCACGCGTTTGCTGTCGCTGCCCATGGCCGGCATCTGGTCTACCGTCAGGACCGAACCCATGAACGGGCAGGAGAGGTCGTTCCAGCCGTGCGCGATCAACACGCGCAGCTTCGGATCGATCGCCACCGACTGACGCAGCTGGGTCACTGCGCCCTTGCGGAGTTCGTCGTTCCAGTCCCAGAGCTTGTTCACGTCGTAGTTGAGCGCGCGATACTGCGCATCGATCTTCCAGCCGACCACGCGGGTCACGAAGTCCACCATCGCGGTAGTAGTGGGCGCAATAATGCTGTCCAGCAACGGGTCGTTGGCGCGTTGTTCGGCATCGTTGGGAAACGGGTCGAAGGCGGTCACGTTGGAGTCGTAACGGCTGCCCAACTCCCCCTTGTCGCGAAAGACTTCGCGCAGATACGCCTGGGTTTCCAGGCGACCGCCGGAGCGCCGCACGTACGCTGGGTCCAGTCCGGTCATGCGGGTGACCTGCTGCAGCATCGCCTCATGCGCCTGCGGGTCGGTGCGTCCCTTCATCAGCGCCACCGCGTAATCGCCGCGGGTGTAGTCGATCACCTGGCGCATCGCGCTGTCGCTGAGCTGGCCCTGGCGCTCCAGGTGCGCAGCAGCGATCGAGGGAAGCGTCAGCATCCATGCCAGGGGCGACACATCGCCGTTGTCGTCCAGGGTCGGGTTGAGATACGGCGACACCAGCACCACGCCGTTCATCGCCACACCCAGCTGCGTCTGCAGGTAGTGGGTGATGCGCGGGCCGCGGAAGCCGCCGTAGCTTTCGCCGATCAGGTACTTGCGCGCCTGCAGGCGACGGTTCTTGAGTAGCCAGTCGTAGATCACCCGCGAGAGATATTCCACATCTGCTTGCGGGTTGTAGAACTGCTTCTTGGCATCGTCGTCGCCGATCAACGCGCGGCTGAAGCCGGTACCGACCGGGTCGATGAAGACCAGGTCGGTGAAGTCCAGCCACGTGCCCGGGTTGTTGCGCAGTGTGGCCGGTGCCGACGCACTGTCGCCTTCGGCACCGAAACCGACGATCTTCGGTCCGATCGCGCCCATGTTGAGATACACCGATGCGGCGCCCGGCCCACCATTAAACGCGAAGGTCACCGGGCGGTCCTTGCCATCGACGGTGTAGGCGGTGAACACCACTTCGCCTGTGGTCTTGCCCTGCGTATCGCGTACCGGCAGCGTGCCGACCGTGGCGGTGTAGCTCAGGCTACGGCCGGCCACCCGCGTGCTCTGACGCACGCGGGCGTCGGCCGGCAATGGCGCCTGTTTGGCGGCAGCTGCATCGGGTTTGGCATCGCTTTTATCGGTTTTGTCTGGCGCTTCGGCCAGCGCCGTCCCGCTGAGCAGTACGCAGGCCAGCAGGCCGGCACGGAGAAAGAAGGGCATGGGCATCGACATCGGAGCAGGGAGGTGCCGATGCTAGGCCGCTGCAGAGTCCGGTGGATGTGCAGGAAGGCATGGATGTCGCGTGCACCGCAGCTATGGGGGAGCAGGTCCCCAAAGGGTGGATGAGGTGCGGGCGAAGCCTGCTGCACCTAACTGCTGCCTGGCTTCGCCCGTAGCCTCGCCCCATCCCCTCTCCCGCAGGAGAAGGGCGTCAGGCAACGTATTCATCACCGCGGTTAAGACTCCTCGGAATCACGGCAACAACGTGCCGAGGCGGCAGCGGGGGGGCGGAGAGTGGCACTCAGGATGTGCCGCGACGGCAAGTTAGCCAGGATGTCTTCCGAGCCGCGTAGCCAGTCCCCGGCCGCGCTGACGCCCCTTACCGAAGCCAGCAACCGATCGCCCGCGCGTGCACGTACCCTCACTCCAATCCTCACCCCACCCCCTTGCCGACGGGAAAGGGGCTTTCGCTTCTTGGGGCTTCTGAAACTCCCGGTATCCTCAAACTTCCAGCGAGGCCAGATCGCCCTTGGTTTCCAGCCACTGCTTGCGGTCGCTTGCGCGCTTTTTGGCCAGCAGCATGTCCATCAACGAACGCGTCTGCTCGCCGTCGTCGATGGTCAGCTGCACCAGCCGACGCGTGTCCGGGTGGATGGTGGATTCGCGCAGCTGCTGCGGATTCATTTCGCCCAGGCCCTTGAAGCGGGTCACGCTGATCTGGCCCTTCATCTTCTCACGCGCGATCTTGTCCAGCAGCGTGGTCTTTTCTTCTTCGTCCAGCGCGTAGAACACCTGCTTGCCCACATCGACACGGAACAAGGGCGGCATCGCCACGAAGACGTGGCCGGCAGCGACCAATGCGGGGAAATGCTGCAGGAACAGCGCCGTCAACAGCGTGGCGATATGCAGGCCATCGGAGTCGGCGTCGGCCAGGATCACCACCTTGCCGTAGCGCAGCCCGGTGATGTCGTCCTTGCCCGGGTCGCAACCGATCGCGATCGCCAGGTTATGCACTTCCTCGGAGGCCAGCACGCTGCCCGAAGCCACTTCCCAGGTGTTGAGGATCTTGCCGCGCAGCGGCAGGATCGCCTGGAAATCCTTGTCGCGCGCCTGCTTGGCCGAGCCGCCGGCAGAATCGCCTTCGACCAGGAACAGTTCGGTACGCGACAGGTCCTGGCTGATGCAATCGGCCAGCTTGCCGGGCAGGGCGGGGCCCTGGGTGACCTTCTTGCGGACGATCTGCTTTTCGGTCTTCAACCGTGCGCTGGCGCGATCGATGGCGATCTGCGCGATCTTCTCGCCGATCTCCACGTTCTGGTTGAGATACAGGCTGAAAGCGTCATGTGCGGCGCCCTCGATGAAACCGGCAGCCTGGCGCGAGGACAACCGCTCCTTGGTCTGCCCGGAGAACTGCGGGTCGGTCATCTTCAGGCTGAGCACGAAGGTGACGCGGTCCCAGACATCTTCCGGCGCCAGCTTGACGCCGCGCGGCAGCAGATTGCGGAAATCGCAGAACTCGCGCAGCGCATCGGTCAGGCCCGATCGCAGGCCATTGACGTGGGTGCCGTGCTGCGCAGTCGGGATCAGGTTGACGTAGCTTTCCTGCACCAGCTCGCCTTCCGGTATCCAGGCCGCGGCCCAGTCCACGATCTCGGTGTCTTTCTTCAGGCTGCCCACGAACAGCTCGGCCGGCAGCAGTTCGTGCTCGGCCATCTCACCTTTCAGGTAATCGCGCAGGCCGTTTTCGAAGTACCAGCTGTCCTGCTCGCCGGTTGCCTCGTCGTGCAATTTGACGGTCAGCCCGGGGCACAGCACGGCCTTGGCGCGCAGCAGGTGTCGCAATGCACGCACATTGAATTTGGGCGTATCGAAATACTTGGGGTCGGCCCAGAAACGCAGCCGCGTTCCGGTATTTTTCTTGCCGACGGTGCCGACCACTTCCAGCTTGGACGCAGCATTGCCATCGCGGAACTCCATGCGGTGCTCGCTGCCCTCGCGCTTGATGAACAGCTCGACCTTGGTCGACAGCGCGTTGACCACGCTCACGCCCACGCCGTGCAAGCCACCGGAGAAGGTGTAGTTGCGGTTGCTGAACTTGCCGCCGGCATGCAGCCGGGTCAGGATCAGTTCCACTCCCGGAATCTTCTCTTCCGGGTGGATGTCCACCGGCATGCCGCGGCCGTCGTCGGACACCTCGCAGCTACCGTCTCTATACAACGTGACTTCGACCTGCTTGGCGTGGCCGGCCAGCGCCTCGTCGACCGAGTTGTCGATCACTTCCTGCGCCAGATGGTTCGGGCGCGCGGTGTCGGTATACATGCCAGGACGGCGTTTGACCGGGTCCAGGCCCGACAGCACTTCAATATCGGCGGCGTTATAACGGGTGTTCATGTATCTCGTTGGCACGTGAAACGACGCGCAAGTGTGGGGGCTGAGCCGATTTTTTGCACGCGACCGGCGTTCAGTGGGGGGCCGGGCAGCATTGGCTACCCTGGCGTTGGTTTCGAAATCAAACGTCCCCACCTGAGGATGTCACCGAAGCCAAAGAGGACGCCATGAAGTTCAAGCACATACTGATGCTCACCCTCGGTGCGGCCGCAGTCGCAGCGCTTCCCGCCATGGCCCAGGCGGCTCCACAGCAGACCGGACAGGGCGCCGCCGCTCAGAAGGCCGACGACGCCAAGGCCAAGACCGAAGCAGAGCGCAAGGCCGAACGCCGCGCCGCCGCTGCCGCTGCCGCGCAGAAGCCCAAGGCCGATAGCGCTCAGCGCGAGGAAGAGGAAGAAGAAAAACCTGCACGCTGATCGCGCGGACTAGCGACCAGGTGTCACGAACGCCCCGGCATTGTCGGGGCGTTCGCTTTCAGGGAGCCTAAGTTAAGACGACTCAGCAGTCGACCTGCTGGGCTTGGCCGGTACCTGGAACTGGCATGTAAAGCGCGTGCATGCCGTTTGCTGCATGGAGCCTGTTCCTGCAAAGGGTCCGCAATTGCCTGGCGGCCGCCCATCATGTCTGTCAGTCGATCGGGCCCTGCGCGGCCTGCACTGTTTCAACCGGTGATGACCTCGTCGTCACGCAACCCTTGGGCATTCGCCCGTCACCCGCTAAACTATGGCTTTCCGGGAGGCTTCAAGCCCCATGACCCCCCTGATTTTCGTTACCGGCGGCGTAGTGTCCTCGCTAGGCAAGGGCATTGCCGCCGCTTCGCTTGCGTCCATTCTTGAAGCGCGTGGCCTGAAGGTCACGATGATGAAGCTGGATCCGTACATCAACGTAGACCCGGGCACGATGAGCCCGTTCCAGCATGGCGAGGTCTACGTCACCGACGACGGTGCTGAAACCGACCTGGATCTGGGTCACTACGAGCGTTATGTGCGCACGCGCCTGTCGCGCAAGAATTCGGTGACCACCGGCCGCATCTACGAGAACGTCATCCGCAAGGAGCGTCGCGGCGATTATCTGGGCGCCACCGTGCAGGTGATTCCGCATATCACCGACGAAATCCGTCGCTGCATCGACGAGGCCACGGCCGGGTTCGATGTCGCGCTGATCGAGATCGGCGGCACCGTTGGCGACATCGAATCGCTGCCGTTCCTGGAAGCGATTCGCCAGGTGCGCACCGAGCGCGGCGCTGAAAAGGCCATGTTCATGCATCTCACGCTGGTGCCGTACATCGCGGCGGCCGGTGAGTTGAAGACCAAGCCCACACAGCATTCGGTCAAGGAACTGCGCTCGATCGGCATCCAGCCGGACGTGCTGCTGTGCCGCTCCGAGCAGGCGGTGCCGGATTCGGAGCGCCGCAAGATTGCGCTGTTCACCAATGTCTCCGAGCGCGCGGTGATCAGTTGCCCGGATATCGACGTGCTGTATGGCATGCCGCTGGAGTTGCTGCGCCAGGGACTGGACGAACTGGTCATCGAACAGTTCAAGCTGCGCGACAAGGTCGCTGCCGCCGATCTATCGGAGTGGGCGGCCGTGGTGGATGCGGTCAAGCATCCGCTGGACGAGGTCAACATCGCCGTGGTCGGCAAGTATGTCGATCACCAGGACGCCTACAAGTCGGTGGCCGAAGCGCTGCGTCATGGCGGCCTGCGTCAGCGCACCAAGGTCAACCTGAAGTGGCTGGAAGCGCAGGATCTTGAGGGTAGCGACATGTCTGCCTTGCAGGATATCGACGGCATCCTGGTGCCGGGTGGTTTCGGCGACCGCGGTTTCGAGGGCAAGGTGCAGACCTCCAAGTTCGCGCGCGAGCACAAGGTGCCATACTTCGGCATCTGCTACGGCATGCAGGCGGCAGTGGTGGACTATGCGCGCCACGTCGCCGAGCTGGATGCAGCCAACAGCACCGAGAACGATCGCCAGTCGCCGCACCCGGTGATCGGTCTGATCACTGAATGGCGCACTGCCACCGGTGAAGTCGAAAAGCGCGACGAAAAATCCGACCTGGGCGGCACCATGCGCCTGGGCTTGCAGGAGCAGCGCCTGAAGCCCGGCACGCTGGCGCGCGAGGTCTACGGCAAGGACGTGGTGGCCGAGCGTCATCGTCACCGTTACGAGTTCAACAACCGCTATCGCACCCAGCTGGAAGACGCCGGGCTGGTCATTTCCGGCAAGTCGATGGACGACACCCTGGTGGAAGTGGTGGAGTTGCCGCGCGACACGCACCCGTGGTTCCTGGCCTGCCAGGCACATCCGGAATTCCTGTCCACCCCGCGCGACGGGCATCCGTTGTTTATCGGCTTTGTGCGTGCAGCGCGCGAGAAAAAGGCTGGCGGCAAGTTGCTCAAGGAAGCGCGTGCGTGATTTGTGCCTTCTCCCCTTGGGAGAAGGTAGAAGGTGCCCAGAAGGGGCGGATGAGGGTGCGGGCGAAGCCCCACGCACCAAACGCGTCAACTACTACGTGCCAGCCTTACCCTCACCCCAACCCCTCTCCCGATGGGAGAGGGGCTTTATCAATTGGTGACCTGATGAAACTGTGTGACTTCGACGTTGGGCTGGATCAGCCGCTATTCCTGATTGCCGGCCCCTGCGTGATCGAATCGATGCAGCTGCAGCTCGACGTGGCCGGCAAGCTCAAGGAGATCACCGGCAAGCTCGGCGTCAACTTCATCTTCAAGTCGAGTTTCGACAAGGCCAATCGCACCTCCGGCACCAGTTTCCGTGGCCCGGGCCTGGAAGAAGGTTTGAAGGTGCTGGATGCGGTCAAAAAGCAGATCGGCGTGCCGGTGCTCACCGACGTGCACGAATACACGCCGATGAACGAAGTTGCGGCCGTCGTCGATGTCCTGCAGACCCCGGCATTTTTGGTGCGCCAGACCGACTTCATCAAGAACGTCTGCGCCGCCGGCAAGCCGGTCAATATCAAGAAGGGCCAGTTCCTGGCGCCGTGGGACATGAAGCCGGTGGTGGACAAGGCCAAGTCCACCGGCAACGAGCAGATCATGGTCTGCGAGCGTGGCGCGTCCTTCGGCTACAACAATCTGGTCAGCGACATGCGCTCGCTGAGCGTCATGCGCGACACCGGGTGTCCGGTGGTGTTCGACGCCACCCATTCGGTGCAGTTGCCGGGCGGGCAGGGCAGCAGTTCCGGAGGTCAGCGCGAGTTCGTGCCGGTGCTGGCGCGCGCGGCGGTGGCGGTCGGGATTTCCGGGCTGTTCGCCGAAACCCACCCGGATCCGTCCAAGGCGCTGTCCGATGGTCCCAATGCGTGGCCGCTGGACCGCATGGAAGAACTGCTCGAAACCCTGATGGAGCTGGATGCCGTCACCAAGAAACACGGATTTGCGCGCTTTGCGTGAGTTCTGATCAGCGCGCGGTCGCTGCGGCGCACCGCCAGGGCCGGCGGTGGCGCCACGGGCCGTGGGGCTGGTGGGCACTGGCCACGTCGATCGCGGCGTGGGCGTGCATGGTGGGGGTGGTCTTTCTGTTTGCCGCGAGCATCGGCATGCCGGGCGATGGTGACCATGCCATGCAAGCCACGCGGCTGCCGATGCGCATCACGCTGACGATGGCCACGATAGCCGCTGTCGGAAGCCTGGCCACCGGCTCGGCGCGTTGCGGCTGGGTCGCCAGCCTGGTGCGGCGATCGCCGCGCTGATCTTGCTGTTGCTGCTGCTGTCTGGGTTGTCGCTGTTGGGCTTGATGGCCTAGCGGTCCGCCCGCGACGCGCTGCGTATGGCTGCTGCATGCGATTTGGCAATGGACCGGTGTGCAGCGATAATCCGGCAGCTTGTTTCCGGTGTACTTCCCCCCTTACTGGTAACCGAACGGACCTATGACCACTATCGCCAAGATCCTCGCCCGCGAAATCCTCGACTCCCGCGGCAATCCCACGCTGGAGGCCGAAGTCACGCTGGACGACGGTTCGTTCGGCCGCGCGGCCGTGCCGTCGGGTGCCTCGACCGGTACCAAGGAAGCGGTGGAGCTGCGTGATGGCGACAAGACCCGCTACCTGGGCAAGGGCGTGCGCCACGCGGTGGACAACGTCAACGGCACCATCGCCGAGACGCTGAAGAACTTCGATGCGGCCGACCAGCAGGGCCTGGACCGTCGCCTGATCGATCTTGACGGCACCGAGAACAAGGGCCGCCTGGGCGCCAACGCGCTGCTGGGGGTCTCGCTGGCTGTCGCGCATGCCGTGGCCGCCTCGCGCAAGCAGCCGCTGTGGCAGTACCTGTCCACCATCACCGAATCCGACGTGGCCCTGCCGGTGCCGATGATGAACATCATCAACGGCGGCGCGCATGCCGATAACAACGTCGACTTCCAGGAGTTCATGGTGCTGCCGGTCGGCTGCGCCTCGTTCTCCGAAGCGCTGCGCGCCGGTACCGAAATCTTCCATTCGCTCAAGTCGGTGCTCAAGGGCCATGGCCTGAGCACGGCGGTGGGCGACGAAGGCGGCTTTGCGCCGGACTTCCGCAGCAACGTCGAAGCGCTGGACACCATTCTCGAAGCGATCGGCAAGGCCGGTTACACCGCCGGCGAAGACATCATGCTGGGCCTGGACGTGGCCTCCAGCGAGTTCTACGACAACGGCAAGTACAACCTGGTCGGCGAGAACAAGCGCCTGACCAGCGAGCAGTTCGTCGACTTCCTGGCCGACTGGGTGGCGCAGTACCCGATCATCAGCATCGAAGACGGCCTGGCCGAAGACGACTGGGCCGGCTGGAAGCTGCTGACCGAGCGCGTCGGCAAGAAGGTGCAGCTGGTAGGCGACGACCTGTTCGTTACCAACCCGAAGATCTTCAAGCAGGGCATCGATTCGGGTACCGCCAACGCGATCCTGATCAAGGTCAACCAGATCGGTACGCTGACCGAAACGCTGGAAGCCATTGCGATGGCGCACGCGGCCAACTACGCCTCGATCGTGTCGCACCGTTCGGGCGAAACCGAAGACACCACCATCGCCGACATCGCAGTGGCCACCACCGCCACGCAGATCAAGACCGGCTCGCTGTGCCGCAGCGACCGCGTCGCCAAGTACAACCAGCTGCTGCGCATCGAGCAGGCGCTGGGCTCCGGCGCGCGTTACGCCGGCCGCGACGCGTTCGTTTCGATCAAGCGATAAGCCGTGCGCAACTGGCGCTGGCTACTGCTGGTGCTGGCGGTACTGCTGGCTTGGCTGCAGTACCGCTTCTGGTTCGGGCCTGGGAATTCCGGCGAAGTCATGATGCTGGAAGCCCAGGTTGCGCATCAGACACAGGACAACGAAGGTCTGCGCCAACGCAACCAGGCGTTGGCAGCAGAGGTGAAGGATTTGAAGGACGGCGAAGCGGCAATCGAGGAACGCGCGCGCAGCGAGCTGGGCATGATCAAGCCGGGCGAGACGTTCTACCGAGTGGTCGAGGATGCGCCGCTGCCGGCCCCTGCATCGCCTGACGCGACGCCCCCCGCACATCAAGCGCCTGAGCCGATCGATCCGGTGGATCACCCATGACCGGCTCCATTTGGGCAATCGTGCCGGCCGCCGGGCGCGGCACCCGTTTTGGCGGGCCGCTTCCCAAACAATATTTGCAGGCCGGCGGTCAGCCATTGATGGCGTACACGCTGGCGGCGCTGGCGGCGCATCCGGCGCTGGCCGGCATTATGGTGGCAATCGCCCCGGGCGATGCCGATTGGCCCGGCTGGACCGCAGTGCAGTCCAAGCCCGTGCTGACCTGCCTGGGGGGAGCGACCCGCGCAGCCTCGGTGTTGGCTGGCCTGCTGGCCTTGCCCGAGAGCGTGCGTGCCGACGATTTCGTGCTGGTGCACGATGCCGCGCGGCCGAATCTGGCCCTGACCGATCTGGAGCGCCTGCTGGAAATCGGTCGCGGTGACCCGGTCGGCGCAATCCTGGCTGCACCGGTGCGCGACACGCTCAAGCGGGCCGGCGACGATGGCGGTATCGACGGTACCGAGCCGCGCGAACGCCTGTGGCGCGCACTCACGCCGCAGTTGTTTCGTCGCCATCAACTGATCCGTGGACTCACCGAAGCGGCGGCGGCCGGTGTCGAGGTCACTGATGAAGCGATGGCGATGGAGCGGATGGGGCTGCGCCCGTTGCTGGTGGAAGGCGCCGAAGACAACTTCAAGGTGACGACCCCTGCGGATCTGGCGCGCTTCGAATTCGAATTGGCACGCCGCGGCATTGCCGTCGATGCCGACGCGCTGCAGGCGCAGGTCGCCGCTGCGCAGGTCAACCCGCGCGACGCTGCAGCGCAGCTCGCTACCGTCGGCAACGGCAACGACGCCTCTGAGAGCGGATAAGGCGACTGCGTTCACAGCCAGGAAGGCGCGAGGCCGGTGCGCGGTACGGCATGTACAACGCATGCGTTGCGGCTCCAAGCGCGCTGCCCGCACCTAACTGACGACTGCTCGCGACGTATTATTTTCCACCTCAATCATCACAGGTTCTCCATGTCCTTTAATTTCCGAATCGGCCAAGGCTACGACGTGCATGCATTCGGCCCCGGCGACCACGTGATGCTTGGCGGCGTGCGCGTGGCGCACAGCCATGGCGTGCTCGCCCATAGCGATGGCGATGTGGTGTTGCACGCCCTGTGCGATGCGATGCTGGGCGCGCTGGCGCTGGGCGATATCGGCCGGCATTTCCCGCCTTCCGATGCACGCTGGAAAGACGCCGATAGCGCGCAGTTTCTGCAGCATTGCGATGGCTTGCTGCGCGAGCGCGGCTGGCGCGTCGGCAATGCCGACATCACCGTGATCTGCGAGCGCCCCAAGGTTGGCCCGCATGCGGTGGCCATGCGCAAGCGCATCGCCGGCCTGTTGGCGATCGAACTCGATGCGGTCAGCGTCAAGGCCACCACCAGCGAACAATTGGGCTTCACCGGCCGCGGCGAAGGCATCGCCGCACAGGCCGCGGTGTTGCTGGGCAGGATCGCTGCATAATTTGTCCCGACACGCGCAGCGCTTGGCGCCGGAGTCGGCGCCGATGCTGCCAGACGCAATCACCGCGCCGAACGACTCGGTGCACAGCGCGCCAGCTCCGGCGCGAAGGCGAACCACACCATGAGCGAGACCTCTTTGCTGCCGCGTGCGCATGGTGCCGCCGTGCTCAGCGCGGCGATGCGCAGCACCCCGGACGACTTTCAGGTCGACGAGCTACCGGCTTTCGAGCCCTCCGGCGAAGGCGAACACCTGCTGCTCACCGTGCGCAAGCGCGGCCAGAACACGGCCTATATCGCCAAGAAGCTTGCGCACTGGGCTGGCATCGCCGAGATGGGAGTGAGCTATGCGGGCCTGAAAGATCGTCATGCAGTGACCACCCAGCGCTTCAGCGTGCATCTGCCCAAACGCATCGCGCCGGATATCGCCGCGTTGGATGATGCGCAGATGCAGGTGGTCCACAGCAGCTGGCATAACCGCAAGCTGCAACGCGGTGCGCTGCACGGGAACCGCTTCGTGCTGACGCTGCGCCAGGTGCAGGGCGAGCGCGAGGCGATCGAGCACCGGTTGCAGGCGATTGCTGCGCGTGGCATCCCCAACTGGTTCGGCGAACAACGCTTCGGTCGCGATGGCGCAAATGTGGCGGCTGCGCTGGCGATGTTCGGTCATGTGCAAGCTGCCGATGGAACGTTGCTGCCGGCGCCCACATCCAGAAGGCGGCTACGCAACGATCAGCGCTCGATGTTGCTGTCGGCAGCCCGCTCGGAGCTGTTCAATCGGGTGCTCGGCGCACGCGTGGCGCAGGGCAGTTGGGATAGCGCATTGCAGGGCGAGGCGTGGATGCTGGACGGCTCGCGCAGCGTCTTCGGCCCGGAACCGTGGAGCGAGGCCCTGGCAGAGCGACTGGCGCGTTTCGATATCCATCCCAGCGGGCCCTTGTGGGGCGCTGGCCAGTTGCGCTCGGCCGATCAGGCGGCAGCGGTAGAGCAGGGCGCGTTGTCCGACCCGCCATCCGTGGCGCTGCGCCAGGGCCTGGAAGCTGCGGGACTGAAGCAGGAGCGCCGCGCACTGCGCTCGCGACCACAGGGGCTGGACTACCAATGGCTGGAGGCGCAGACCCTGCAGCTTGCCTTCGCGCTACCCCCTGGCTGCTATGCCACCGCAGTGCTGTGGGAATTGGGAGAGGTCACCGATGCAGGTCGCTTCAACGCCGGTGTGCCGTCTGAGGAGTGACTGGGTGCGGCTGTCGGTCGGTCGCATCGCGCATCGTCGATCGCGATCCGGTCATGCTGCTCGCGTAGGCGCGCCCTTGGCCGCAACGACCGCCACCATGAGGCCGATAGTCGCGGCGCTGACCGGGACTCAGCTGCACACGGTTGCCAACGAAGCATCGCACGCATCAATGCGATTCGCGCATGCCTTACGTTCCCCTCAACGGATCAACGCGTGCAATTGCACTTCAACGCCGCGAGTCATGCGCTCGTCGCAATCGGCCTAGCGCCGCGCCAGCAACACCAGCAGCGCCCCGGTACCGCCCTGCGTCGGCGGCGCCGAATGAAACGCCAGCACATCGTTGCGTTGACGCAGCAGTCGGTCCATGAGGTTCTTCAGCACAGGCGCACCGTTGTCCGATCGCATTCCCTTGCCGTGGATGATGCGCACGCAGCCATGCTCGTGCGCGTGTGCTTCCAGCAGGAACTGGCGCAACAACGACTCGGCCTGCGCTGCGGTGGCGCCGTGCAGATCCAGTTCGTCCTGCACCGAGAATTGCCCGCGCTTGAGCCGTTGAAATAGGCGGGTGGGAAGATTCTCGCGCCGATAGCTGGCGGTATCGCCCGCTTCCAGCGGCGCGCTGTCGCGCAACAGACGCGCAAATTCGGTGTGCGCTTGCGCCTCGTCGCGCTCGGCCATGCGCGCGCGCGGCTTGGGGCGCGGCTTGGCGTTGGCCGGTGGGGCGACTTCACGAATCGGCTTGACCGCGCCGATCGCTGCGCGGAACAACGCGCCGTCGTCTTCGTCTTCAGGATGCGACATCTGCACAGCGTACCCGGTCCAAGCGCAGACGCACGCGAAGATCAAGCGCGAAGGCGCGGGACGCATCCGGTATCATGGCTCGGTTTTCCGAGGAGTCCCATGCGCGTACTGGTTAGCAACGACGACGGTGTCGACGCCCCCGGCATCCAGATATTGGCCGAGGCGCTGCGCCATGCCGGTCATGAAGTGATGGTGGTCGCGCCCGACCGCGACCGCTCCGGCGCCAGCAATTCGCTGACGCTGGATGTGCCGATCCGCACTCGCCGCATCGACGCGCAGACCTGCGCGGTGGCCGGCACACCGACCGACTGCGTGCATCTGGCGCTGACCGGCATGCTGGATTACGACCCTGACATCGTGGTCTCCGGGATCAATAACTCGGCCAATCTGGGCGACGACGTGATCTATTCGGGAACCGTATCGGCCGCGATGGAAGGCCGCTTCCTCGGCTTGCCGGCAGTAGCGGTGTCGTTGGTCACGCACAATCACCAAGCGCATCACTACGCCACCGCCGCGCGCGCTGCGGTGGAAATCGTGGCGCGCCTGAAGGCCGACCCGTTGCCTGCTGACACCATTCTCAACGTCAACGTGCCGGATCTGGCATGGTCGGATGTGCTCGGTTTCGAAGTCACCCGTCTCGGCAACCGCCACCGGTCCGAGCCCTGCGTACCGCAGCGCGATCCGCGCGGCCGCACTGTTTACTGGATCGGCCCAGCCGGTCCCGAACAGGATGCCGGCGCCGGTACCGATTTCCACGCCGTGCGTACCGGACATATCTCGATCACGCCAATCCATGTCGATCTCACCCGCTACCAGGCACTGGACACCGTTGCCGGCTGGGTGGGTGGACTGACCGCAGCGCTGGACTGTCCGGCATGACGCCCAGGCTGCGCCTGCAACCGGAATCGGTCGGGATCGGCATGACCTCGCAACGCGTGCGCGACCGCCTGGTCGAGCGCTTGCGCGAGGCCGGCATCCAGGACGAGGCCACGCTCAACGCGATGCGCACCGTGCCGCGGCATCTGTTCATCGATGAAGCGCTGGCCTCGCGCGCCTACGAAGACACCGCGCTGCCGATCGGCCATGGCCAGACCATCTCCCAGCCGTGGGTGGTGGCGCGCATGACCGAGGCGGTGCTGCAGGTGACCCCGACCAAGGTGCTCGAAGTGGGCACCGGCTCCGGCTACCAGGGTGCGATCCTGGCGGCGCTGGGGTTGGAGGTCTACACCGTCGAGCGCATCGGCGACCTGCTGCGGCAGGCGCGCAAGCGCTTCCGGCACCTGGGCATGAATGTGCGCAGCAAGCACGACGACGGCCGCATCGGCTGGCCCGAGCATGGTCCGTACGACGCCATCGTGGTGACCGCTGCTGCACCGGCGTTGGTTGATGCACTGGTCGATCAACTGGCGGTCGGCGGGCGCCTGGTCGCGCCAGTCGGGGGGGCTTCCTCGCAATCGTTGGTGCAACTCACCCGCGGGGCCGATGCCGCAATCGAACAACAGGTTCTGGCGCCGGTCACGTTCGTCCCGCTGTTGTCGGGCATGCTGGATTGAATCCATGAGAGTTCTTCGATGAAGATTTTTGGGCCGTTGTACGACGTGGCCATCCGTTGGTCGCGCCATCGCCGCGCACCCGCGCTGCTGACCGGTCTCAGCTTCGTCGAGGGCTTCATTTTCCCGGTGCCGCCGGAAGTGATGTTGGCACCGATGTCGCTGGCCGAGCCCAAGCGCTCGCTCTGGTTCGCGACCTTAAGTCTGTTGGGCTCGATTTGCGGCGCCCTGGTCGGTTATTTACTCGGCCATTTCGCCTTCGCCGCGCTGCAGCCGCTGATCGAATGGCTGGGCTGGAGCGCAAAGATCCAGCAGCAGATCGAAACCCTGCGCACCCTGGTGGCCGAATCGCCGTGGAAGGCGTTCTGGGCGCTGGTCCTGGTCGGGTTCACCCCGATCCCGCTGAAGATCTTCACCTGGGCCTCGGGCGTGGTCGGCGTGCCGATCCTGCCATTCATCGCCAGCATGCTGGTGGGGCGCGGCAAGCGCGTGTACCTGGTGGCCGGTGCCATCCGCCTGGGCGGCGCACGGGCCGAAGCGGCGTTGCACCGCTGGATCGAGCCGCTGGGCTGGGTTGCAATGGCGGTGCTGGCGGTCGGTGCGGGCTGGCTGGTGTGGAAGACAACCAACGGATGAGCAAGACGCAGATGAATTCGGTACGCAAGACAGCAGTCATGCTCGCAGTCGCCGTCGGGCTGACCGCCTGTAGCAGCGCAACCGTGGTGCGTTCGTCCGGAGCGAACGGTGGCGGATCGTCGTCGCGCCCCAGCGCCGCGCCGCGCCCTTCGGTGCCGCGTCCGGGTGCCACCGTCAACGTGCAGCGTGGCGATACCCTGTACGCAATCTCGCGCCGGACCAATATCACCGCCGCGGACCTGGCCGCCTGGAATGGCCTGTCTTCCCCGAACACCATCTATCCCGGCCAGACGCTCAAGTTGTATCCGCCCGGTGCCAGCAAGCCGGGTGGCAGCGCGCCGGTGGCTGGCGGCACCGTGGCGCCGCCGCGCCCTGCTGCGCCGATCGCCGCACCGGTCAGTAGCGGATTTTCCTGGCGTTGGCCGGCCGATGGCGTCGTGGTGGGCACCTTCGTCACTGGCGAAACCACCAAGCAGGGCGTCGATATCGCCGGCACCAGCGGCCAGGCCGTGCGTGCCGCCGCCGATGGCGTGGTGGTGTATTCCGGGGCCGGCCTGGTCGGCTACGGCGAGTTGATCATCATCAAGCACAACGACCAGTGGCTATCTGCATACGGTCACAACCGCAAGCGCCTGCTCAACGAAGGCCAGAATGTCAAGGCAGGGCAGCAAATTGCCGAAATGGGCCGCAGTGGTGCGTCCCGCGACATGTTGCACTTCGAGATCCGCTACAACGGCAAGCCGGTCGATCCGCTGCTGTATCTGCCGAAGAAGTAAGTTCGGGATTCGCAACGACCTTGGGCTGAACGTGCGCGTCCAGAGTGTTCTCGCTTTCTAGTGCCGGCGAGGCACCACGATTCGATCTCGCTCTTCGCCTGATGGCAACGCGAACTGCGGCTCGCTCTTGCGAATCCCCAATCCCGATTCCCAAATCCCGTCCCAACCAATCAGCCCGGCAACACCATCGCCAACGCCACCCGCCGGCCTTCGCTGGCCAGTACGTTGTAGGTGCGTGCGGCGGCGGCATTGGTCATTGCTTCCAGGCCGATGCCGCGGGTCAGGCAGGCCGCCAGCAGGTCGGCCTTGGGAAATAACTGGCGTTTGCCAGTGCCGAGCAGGATGACGACTGGGTTGAGTGCCAGCACCGCCTCCATGTGGCTGGCCTGGAGGTGCTCCAGCGTCTGGACCGGCCAGTGCTCCACCAGCTCATCCGGCATCAGGATGAAGCTCTGCTGCAGGATCTGGTCGTTCACCTTGGCGTGGCGGCCGTCGGCCGCGCGCAGCGCATAGGTGTAATCGGGATGTTCCTGACTTAAAGGCATGACGAACTCGTTGGCTCAGCTTCGCGGCAGGACGATCTGGCGCTTTTCCTTGCTGGGGCGATACAGAATGGCGACGTGGCCGATGCGCTGTACCAACGAACTGCCGGTCTGCTCGATCAGCTCGGCAATCAGCGCATCACGGGTCTCGCGATCCTCCGATGCCACCTTCACCTTGACCAGTCGTGGCGCTCGAGCACTTCCTCGAGTTCTGCAAGAAATGCCGGCGTGACCCCTTTGCCGCCGGTCTGCAGCAAGGCTTTGAGGTCGTGGGCCTGACCGCGCAGGAAACGGTTCTGGGCGGAGGTGAGAACAATGGACATGCAGGATCGAAGGGGAGCAAAGGGCATTCAGGGTATCATGGCGACCCGTTCGGACCCCTTTGCCAATGGCTTCCCGCAGTAAAAGCAGCCAGCGCTGGCTCAAGGAACACTTCGCCGACCCTTACGTGAAGAAGGCCCAGGCCGAGGGCATGCGCTCGCGCGCGGCCTACAAGCTGGAGGAGCTGCTGCAGCGCGACCGACTGCTCAAGCCCGGCATGGTGGTGGTGGATCTGGGTGCCGCACCGGGCGGCTGGTCACAGCAGGTGCGTAAGTCCATGGGCGACAGCGGCCGGGTGGTGGCGTTGGATATCCTGGACATGCCGGCCCTGGCGGGCGTGGAGTTCCTTCACGGCGACTTCAGGGAGCAGGCCGTCCTATCCCAGTTCGAGGCGATGCTGGGCGATGTGCCGGTGGACCTTGTGCTGTCGGATATGGCCCCCAATAAGAGTGGCATGGATGCGGTCGACCAACCGCGGATTATGCACCTGGCGGAACTTGCCATGGAATTTGCCGACACCCACCTCAAGCCGGGCGGGGCATTTTTGATCAAGCTGTTCCAGGGTGTCGGGTCCGACGACTACATTCGCGAGCTTCGCCGCCGCTATGAGAAGGTGACGATCCGTAAACCGGCGGCCTCGCGCAAGCGCTCCCCGGAAGTTTATGCGCTCGGTCAGGGCAAGCGTGTCCAGATCAAGTAAGCTGCCAATGACCACCGTATTTCAAGCATCGAAGAGTAGAGGGCACCGAAGCCAATGAGGATGAACGACTTGACCAAGAATCTGCTGCTGTGGGTGGTCGTCGCAGTTGTGCTGATGGTTGTCTTCCAGAGCTTCTCGCCGCGGATGGCGGGCGGCGTCGGTGCCGACTCGATCACCTACACCCAGTTCCTGAAGGAAGTGGACTCCGGGCGCGTCAAATCGGTGGATTACACCGATGAGACCAATCTGGCCGTCAACGCGATCCGCTTCAAGCGCACCGACGGCAGCGAAGCCACCGTCTACGGTCCGCGCGACGACAAGCTGGTCGACGTGCTGTACAGCAAGAACATCGAAATGACCCGTCAGAAGCCGTCAACGGGCCCTGGCTTCTGGTCGTTGGTGCTCAATTTCCTCCCGGTCATCCTGATCATCGGCTTCTGGCTGTTCATCATGCGCCAGATGCAGGGCGGTGGCGGCGGCGCGAAGGGTGCGATGAGTTTCGGCAAGTCGCGCGCCAAGCTGCAGGGCGAGGACCAGATCAAGATCACCTTTGCCGACGTTGCCGGTTGCGACGAGGCCAAGGAGGAAGTCGGCGAGTTGGTGGACTTCCTGCGCGACCCGACCAAGTTCACCAAGCTGGGCGGCAAGATTCCGCGCGGCGTGTTGATGGTCGGCCCGCCGGGTACCGGTAAGACCCTGCTCGCCAAGGCGATCGCCGGCGAGGCCAAGGTGCCGTTCTTCAGCATTTCCGGTTCCGACTTCGTCGAAATGTTCGTCGGCGTCGGCGCCAGCCGCGTGCGCGACATGTTCGAGCAGGCCAAGAAGCACGCGCCGTGCATCATCTTCATCGACGAAATCGATGCGGTGGGCCGTCATCGCGGCGCCGGTCTCGGCGGCGGGCATGACGAGCGCGAGCAGACCTTGAACCAGCTGCTGGTCGAGATGGACGGATTCGAAGGCGGCGAAGGCGTGATCGTGATTGCGGCCACCAACCGCCCCGACGTGCTGGACCCGGCGCTGCTGCGTCCGGGCCGTTTCGACCGCCAGGTCGTGGTCGGGCTGCCGGACGTGAAGGGCCGCGAACAGATCCTCCGCGTGCACATGCGCAAGCTGCCGCTGGCCGACGATGTCGTGCCGATGGTCATCGCCCGCGGCACCCCGGGTTTCTCGGGTGCCGACTTGGCCAACCTGTGCAACGAGGCAGCGTTGTTCGCGGCGCGTGGCAGCGAAAAAGAAGTCCGCATGAACCACTTCGACCGTGCCCGCGACAAGATTCTGATGGGTGCCGAGCGCCGCTCCATGGTCATGAGCGAGGACGAGAAGACCCTCACCGCGTATCACGAGGCAGGCCACGCCATCGTCGGCCGCCTGGTGCCGGAGCACGACCCGGTCTACAAGGTCACCATCATTCCGCGCGGCCGCGCCCTTGGCGTGACGATGTATCTGCCGGAAGGCGACCGCTATTCGATGAATCGCGTGGCGATCGAATCGCAGCTGTGCTCGCTGTACGGTGGCCGTGTTGCCGAAGAGCTGATATTCGGCGGCGACAAGGTCACCACCGGTGCATCCAACGACATCGAGCGGGCCACCAAGATGGCGCGCAACATGGTCACCAAATGGGGTTTGTCCGACGAACTCGGCCCGGTGGCCTATGGCGAGGAAGAGGACGAGGTGTTCCTGGGCCGTTCGGTGACCCAGCACAAGAATGTCTCCGACGAGACCGCGCGCAAGATCGACGAAGTGGTGCGCTCGATCCTGGACAAGGCCTACAGCAAGACCAAGACCATCCTTACCGAGAATCTGGACAAGCTGCATGCCATGTCGCAGCTGTTGCTGCAGTACGAGACCATCGACGTGCCTCAGATCGACGCCATCATGGAAGGCCGCGAGCCGCCGCCGCCGGCGGGTTGGGGCAAGTCCGACAAGGACGGAGGCAACAATAACGACAAGGGTAGCCCGCGTCCATTGCCGCCCATCGCCGGACCCGCCGAGCAACTCTAGGCCGGCCGTGCACTGATCTGCGAGGCGTCCATCAAGGCCGGGGAGCGATTCCCGGCCTTGATGCGTTATCGGGCTGCAGCCATGCCCACGTGTGGGCGACCACCACCATCCCAGGAGACACCGCCGATGTTCGATACCGCCCTCACACTGGATTGCGCCGGCCGCAGTCTGCGACTGGATGCGCCGCAGGTGATGGGCATCGTCAATGTCACCCCCGATTCGTTCTCTGACGGCGGCCAGCATGCGAGCTGCGACGCGGCGATCGCGCATGGGTTGGCGCTGGTGGAGCAGGGCGCTGCGGTGCTGGATATCGGCGGCGAATCGACCCGCCCGGGCGCCACGGCGGTCTCGGTGGAAGAAGAATTGCAGCGGGTCATTCCGGTGATCGAAGCGCTGGCCCTGCGCACCAGCGTGCCGATCAGCGTGGACACGTTCAAACCGGAGGTCATGCGCGCGGCGGTCGCGGCCGGCGCCGGCATGATCAACGACGTCTATGCCCTGCGTTCGCCCGGTGCGCTGGATGCGGCGTCGGATTTGCGCGTGCCGGTGGTCCTGATGCATGCGCGCAGCGCGCCGCATGCCATGCAGGATGCGCCGCACTACGACGATGTCGTGGGTGACGTGCACCGGTTTCTGGCCGAGCGCATCTTCTCTGCCGAGATGGCCGGCATCGACAAGCGCCGGCTGGTCCTGGACCCGGGCTTCGGCTTCGACAAGACCATCACGCACAACCTCACCCTGCTCGCGCAGCTGCAGCGCTTGCAGGAATTCGGTTTGCCGGTGCTGGCCGGGCTGTCGCGTAAGCGCAGCATCGGCGAGCTGACCGGGCGCCAGATCGCTGCCGAGCGGGTGCACGGCTCGGTGGCCGCGCATCTGATCGCCGCGCAACATGGTGCACTGCTGTTGCGCGTGCACGATGTGGCCGCAACCGTGGATGCGTTGACGGTGTGGAAGGCGATGGCGGCCATTCCCGTCCCGCGTGTCAGCGCGCTCGCTGCGCCCACGTTTCGTTGGCCGGACGAGGACTGATGCCTGTCGACCAACGCCCGCTGGCGATCGCCGTGATGGGCCCCACTGCCAGCGGCAAGACTGCGCTGGCGCTGGAAGCGGCAGAGCGCTGGAATGGAGAAATCGTCAGCGTCGATTCGGCGCTGGTGTACCGCGGCCTGGAGATCGGCGCGGCCAAGCCGGACGCGGCGATGCGCGCGGCGGTTCCGCATCATCTGCTCGACCTGCGCGATCCCTGGCAGGTGTACTCGGCAGCGGAGTTCGCCACCGACGCACGCCAAGCAATCGCGCAGATCGTGGCACGCGGCAGGTTGCCGATTCTGGCCGGCGGCACGGGGCTGTATTTTCGTGCGCTGCTGGAAGGCTTGTCGCACCTGCCCGAGGCCGACCAGGCCGTGCGTGCCTCCATCGCAGCCGAAGCGAAACAGGTCGGTTGGGCCGGTTTGCACGCACAACTGGCTCGTGTGGACCCGGTTGTGGCAGCGCGCATCCATGCGACCGACCCGCAGCGGATCCAGCGGGCGCTGGAGGTCTACCGCATCAGCGGTCGGCCGATCAGTGAGTGGCAAGCGCTACCGCCAGGGCCGCGCCTGCCGGTGCGCGTGTTGAAGGTGGTCTTGGCGCCACGCGAGCGCGCGGTGCTGCATGCACGCATCGCACACCGGATGGATGCGATGTTGGCGCAGGATTTTCTGGGAGAAGTGCAGCGTTTGCGCGCGCTGCCGCAGATGCAGGCGGTGTCAGCGCCGCTGGACCTGCCGGCCGTGCGCGCGGTCGGCTACCGCCAGGCCTGGGAGTAT
Source organism: Xanthomonas axonopodis (assembly GCF_001304695.1). Classification (GTDB taxonomy): domain Bacteria; phylum Pseudomonadota; class Gammaproteobacteria; order Xanthomonadales; family Xanthomonadaceae; genus Xanthomonas; species Xanthomonas axonopodis. The sequence continues at coordinate 28,810 of NZ_JFAQ01000102.1, read as the reverse complement.
CTGGACGGGGCTGGCAGCCTGGCCGAGTTCCGCGACAAGGCGATCCAGGCGACCCGGCAACTGGCCAAACGTCAGCTCACCTGGCTGCGCGGCGAGCTCGACGCGCGCTGGTTCGACCCGCAGCGTGACCGCGATCAATTGGAGGCCGCAATTGTCGGCTTCCTCGCTGATCGTCCGGCTGTACGGCAGGCTTCAGGCGTGTAACATCCCGTTTCCGGGGCCGGCTGGGGATGGCAGGTGTCGACCGGAACAATAAGAACAATAATGAAGAGGATTTTTCGATGGCTAAGGGGCAATCTTTACAGGACCCATTCCTCAATGCGCTGCGGCGCGAGCGGGTGCCCGTGTCGGTGTATCTGGTCAATGGCATCAAGCTGCAGGGCACGATCGAATCGTTCGACCAATTCGTGGTCCTGCTGCGCAATACCGTGAGTCAGATGGTGTACAAGCACGCCATTTCCACGGTGGTGCCGGCGCGCAACGTGCGCGTGGGGCCGGGTGGTGGGTATGTGCAATCCAATGAAGGCAATCAGGCGGAAGATGACGACGTCGAGCAGTAACGGAGTAGTGCGTGTTTGATCGGTCCCGCAAGGGTGAACACGCGTTGTTGATACAGACCCACTCCGGCGGGCCTGCCGAAGAGGATGTGATGGAGGAGTTCGCCGACCTTGCAAAGTCGGCGGGCGCCACCGTCGCCGCCACGCTCACCGCACGCATCGATAAGCCCACCCCGTCGACCTTGATCGGTAGCGGCAAGCTGGAAGAGGTCAAGGCCGCAGCCGAGGCCACCGGTGCCGATCTGGTGTTGGTCAATCACACCCTGTCGCCTGGCCAGGAGCGCAACCTGGAGCGCTATCTGGAGCGGCGTGTGATCGACCGCACCGGGTTGATCCTGGACATCTTCGCGCAACGTGCGCGTAGCCACGAAGGCAAGCTGCAGGTGGAACTGGCGCAGTTGCGTCACATGGCCACGCGGCTGGTGCGTGGCTGGACCCACTTGGAGCGTCAGCGCGGTGGCTCCATCGGCCTGCGCGGCCCGGGCGAAACCCAGCTGGAAACCGACCGCCGCCTGCTGCAAAAACGCGTCGAACAGTTGCAGCAGCGGCTGGAAAAGGTCGAGGTGCAGCGCACCCAGATGCGTCGTGCACGGATGCGCAGCGAATTGCCACGGATTGCACTGGTCGGTTACACCAATGCCGGCAAGTCGACGCTGTTCAATGTGTTGACCGGTGCAGAGGCTTACGTGGCAGATCAATTGTTCGCCACGCTCGACCCTACCGTGCGACGCATTGCGTTGCCCGGCGGCAGCGCGATCCTTGCCGACACGGTCGGCTTCGTGCGCGATCTTCCGCACGAACTGGTGGCCGCGTTCCGCTCCACGCTGTCGGAGGCGCGCGATGCCGATCTGTTGCTGCACGTTGTCGATGCAGCAGACCCGTTGCGCGAAGAACGCATCCTGCAGGTCGATGAAGTGTTGCAGGCCGTCGGTGCCGGCGATCTGCCGCAGCTGCTGGTATTCAACAAGATCGACAAGATCGAAGGCGCCGAGGTGCGCCACGACGTGCAGGACGGCATTCCTGACCCGGCACGCCGCGAGCGTGTGTGGATGTCGGCGCGCGACGGGCGTGGGCTGGAAGAATTGCAGCATGCGCTCGGCCAGCGGCTGGATCTGCGCCACCTGACCGGCCAGCTACGGCTACCACCGTCTGCCGGCCGCCTGCGTTCCAGGCTGCATCAGCTGGAAGTGGTGCGCAATAAGCAAACCGACGAAGACGGTTGGCTGCTCGAGGTCGATCTGCCGATGGTCGAGGCCGAGCGATTGGCCGCCAGCGAGGACGGGGCACCACTGCGCGCGATGCTGCCGGATCGTCGCGAAGACTGGGAAGCGTGATGGAAGCGGCGCGGTCGGTAGTCCACGACTGTGCTGCTGCTTCAAAGCAAAGGGGGCAAGGGCATACCGGGTCGCTGTGCGGCAGTTGCCAGGCCTCCTCCTGGTCAGCCGGAATTGACAGAAACCCCGGACGGCTAGTGGGTGCTGCGGAAGAGGGCAATCGTGCGCTCAAGCGGCGCACGCCTGGCCTCAGTGATGCGGTGCGCTAGCTGCAGTGATTCGGTAGTCTGGAGGCGGCGCTGTACGTTGACCGCGTGCGGCATGCAATTCGGCGCACCTACAAGCCCGTGCAGACCCAGCGTGCCGTATCGGCCGCACATCGCCACTGAACCTGGGCCACCTCACGCCCAGCCGAAATCGGCGCCAGCGGCAGACAGGCGCGACGAATTGGGCTAAAACGTCAGCTGCCCCCTCCTTGCCGTGCCCATGTCTTTTTCCGCCGATTCCGAACTGCAGCAGCTGGCCGAAGCTCTCGGGCAGCAATTGCTCGCCGCGCGCGAGCGCCTGGTCACTGCCGAGAGTTGCACTGGTGGCTGGATCGCCAAGGCAGTGACCGATGTCGCCGGCTCCTCGCATTGGTTCGATTGCGGGATGGCCGCCTATAGCTACGAGGCCAAGCAGGCGCTGCTCGGCGTCCGCCCACAGACCCTGGAAGTGCATGGGGCGGTCAGTCGCGAAACGGTGATCGAAATGGTCTCTGGCGCGCTGGTGAATTCCGGCGCGAGCATCGCGGTGGCGGTAACCGGCATTGCCGGGCCCGGCGGTGGCAGCGACGACAAGCCGGTCGGCACGGTCTGGATCGGTTGGAAACGTCGCGGCGGTTATGCCGCGGCGCAACTGTTCCACTTCAATGGCGACCGCGATGCAGTACGGCGTCAAACCGTGGCTGCAGCGCTGCGTGGATTGAGCGCGTTGCTTTAACTACCGGCAGGTTCGCTGGATGGCGTTTGGCAATAGCTTCATGGTATGCGCCATTTTGAGCGTGATATCGCGCGGCAGCAAAGCCGAAGTGCTGAGGCAGTGCCGCATGCCCAAAGAAACCTATCGGCAGCTCGTCATCGACAAGCCACTGCAGCCCACTTCGCAAAACGCGTTTCTGCGTGCGCCACGCCGCGATGGCCTGACCTTGCGACTGCGCGATTGAGGTGCATGCACCTGACGAAAGCACGCGGCATCTTGCAGGTGCGCTACGTAACGCATTGCAACCTGCGCTGAGCTTGGAGCGGGTGAGGGCGCGACAGCGGCGGGCAGATCGGCTACAAACAAAGTCTCGTCACCGCCTAGTGTGCCAATGCGTTCGCTGCTTGCCTCAATCTCATCTTCCCCGGCGCTGCAGGCTGCTGTGCAGTGCAGTGTCGCGCAGCGTCTGAGCGCAGCCTGCTCGCAGGCGGTGCACTGATGTGGGAAGCACTCGGCACGGTACGTGATCTTGGGCGGCTGCAGGAAATCGCCTCGGTTCTGATTCGCTACGGCTTCGGTGATGTGGTGCGCCGTATCGGCATGGCCGATGTGCTCGAGCGCGCCGGCAGGCTGTTGCATTGGCAGAACGCCGAAGGCCGTTTGCGCATGTCCGCAGCGATGCGCGTGCGGCGTGCACTGGAAGAGCTTGGGCCCACCTTCGTCAAACTCGGACAGGTGCTGGCCACGCGCGTGGATCTGCTGCCACCGAAGTGGATCGAAGAATTGAGCGAGCTGCAGAACGCGGTGCCGGCGCTGCCGTTCGAGCGGATCCGCCCACAGCTGGTTGCTGCGCTGGGCATGGAGCCGGAAAGCGTCTTCGCGCGCCTGGACCAACAAGCGCTGGCGGCCGCATCGCTCGCACAGACGCACCGCGCGTGGTTGGTCGATGGCACGCCGGTGGTGTTGAAGATCCGGCGTCCCGGTATCGGCGACACCATCGATGCCGACCTGCGCTTGCTCGCGCGGCTTGCCGAAATCGTCGAAACCCGCGCGCCGGATCTCAAGCGTTATCGTCCCGCCGAGGTGGTGCAGCAATTCACCGTCTCGCTGCGGCGCGAGCTGGATTTCGCTGCCGAGGGGCGCAACGCCGAACGTATCTCCGCCAACTTCGCGCACGACGCGCAGGTGGTGGTGCCGGCGGTGTACTGGGAGTGGACCTGTGAGTCGCTCAACGTGCAGGAATTCATCGATGGCATTCCGGGGCGCGATCTGCTCGCCGTCGACGCAGCCGGCCTGGACCGCAAGGCGCTCGCGCGCGCCGGTGCCGGCATCGTGCTCAAGATGGTGCTGCAAGACGGCTGCTTCCACGCCGATCCGCATCCGGGCAATATTTTCTATCTGCGCGACGGGCGCATCGCGGTCATCGATTTCGGCATGGTGGGGCGCGTCTCCGAGCAGCGTCGGTTTCAGGTCGCGCAACTGCTGCATGGCATGGTCAGTTACGACGCCGAAGCGGTGATCGACGTGCTGCTGGAATGGGCGGGTACCAGCCTGGAGATCGACGAGCCACGTCTGCAGCAGGACATCGGTGCGTTCGTCGACGAGTATCGCGGCGTGCCGCTGAAAGAACTGCGCATCGGCGCAATGCTCGGCGACGTCACCTCCATCCTGCGCGATCACGGGCTGACGCTGCCATCGGATCTGGCACTGATGATCAAGGCGTTTCTCACCCTCGAAGGCATGGGGCGCCAGCTCGATCCGGACTTCGACATGGCCACCGAGGCGCGCCCATATCTGGAACGCGTGGTGTTGCAGCGCTATGCGCCGCGCGCCATCGTGCGGCGCGGCCGGCGGACCGTGACTGGTGCGATCGATCTGATCGGCGATCTGCCACGCGACCTCAAGCGCCTGTTGCAAGCCGCACGCCGCGGCAAGCTGCAGCTTCAGATCGAAACACGCGCATTGCGCGAGTTCGGCGAGCAGGTCGACCGCGCCGCCAACCGCCTCACGATGGGTATCGTGACTGCCGCCTTGGTGATCGGCTCCTCGATCGTCATGAATAGCGTCGGCGGAAGCGCCAGCCGCTGGTTGCTCGCGCTGGGCGTAGGCGGTTTCATCGGCGCGGCGCTATGCGGCATCTGGATCCTGTTTTCGATCTGGCGAAGCCGGCGCTAGCGCACTAAGCGCGGCATCCTGGTGGCGTGCGGGCAGGGCGCGACGAACACTTGCGCAGACGCTCGTTAGTAGTAATACTACTAACCATGGACCTGACCGATACCCAGCAAGCAATCCTGGCCTTGATCGCCGAGCGCATCGATGCCGATGGTGTTCCGCCGTCGCAGACTGAAATCGCGCGCGCGTTCGGCTTCAAGGGCGTCCGCGCGGCGCAATATCACCTCGAAGCGCTGGAGCATGCGGGTGCGATCCGCCGCGTCCCAGGCCAGGCTCGTGGGATACGGCTGGCCGGGCATGCTGCGCAGACACGCACGGCTCCTGTGAGCGAGACCGCTCGCGACGACGTGCTGCGTCTGCCGGTGCTGGGCCGCGTGGCCGCAGGTCTGCCGATTGGCGCCGATATCGGCTCGGACGACTTCGTTGTACTGGATCGGGTGTTTTTCTCGCCGTCGCCAGATTATCTGCTCAAGGTGCAAGGCGATTCGATGCGCGACGAAGGCATCTTCAACGGCGATCTGATCGGCGTGCACCGCACCCGCGACGCGCGCTCGGGGCAGATCGTGGTGGCGCGAATCGATGAGGAAATCACGGTGAAGCTGCTGAAGATCGGCAAGGACCGCATCCGGCTGTTGCCGCGCAATCCAGACTACGCGCCCATCGAGGTGCTACCGGATCAGGATTTCGCGATTGAAGGCCTGTATTGCGGGCTGTTGAGGCCTAACCGCTGAGGTCTGTGCCGATGGCCGTGCCGGCGTTTCTCCGAGCTGGCGCCGCAGGATTCCCCGCTGCCACGGGGCCTTCCGCATCCCTAATTTGAGTGTGTCGCCTGCAGTCTCAGCCTGTGCGATACACCGCCGCTACATTAGCCCCATACCGAAAATCACTGACGAGGATCACCCAGATGGACGAGAACAAGAAGCGCGCCCTTTCCGCCGCACTGAGCCAGATCGAAAAGCAATTCGGCAAGGGCTCGGTCATGCGTATGGGCGACCGCGTCATTGAGGCGGTCGAAGTCATCCCGACCGGGTCGCTGATGCTGGATATCGCCCTGGGAATCGGCGGCCTGCCGAAGGGCCGCGTGGTCGAAATCTATGGTCCTGAATCCTCCGGCAAGACCACCTTGACCCTGCAGGTCATCGCCGAGTGCCAGAAGAAAGGCGGCACCGCTGCCTTCATCGATGCCGAGCACGCACTGGACCCGATTTATGCGGCCAAGCTGGGCGTCAACGTCGACGACCTGCTGCTGTCGCAGCCCGATACCGGTGAGCAGGCGCTGGAAATTGCCGACATGCTGGTGCGCTCGGGTTCGGTTGATATCGTGGTAGTCGACTCGGTTGCTGCACTGACGCCGAAGGCGGAAATCGAAGGCGAGATGGGCGACCAGTTGCCAGGTTTGCAGGCTCGCCTGATGAGCCAGGCGCTGCGCAAGCTCACCGGCAATATCAAGCGCTCCAACACGCTGGTGGTCTTCATCAATCAGCTGCGCATGAAGATCGGCGTCATGATGCCGGGCCAGAGCCCGGAAGTGACCACCGGCGGCAATGCGCTGAAGTTCTACGCCTCGGTGCGTCTGGATATCCGCCGTATCGGTGCGATCAAGAAGGGCGACGACATCATCGGCAACCAGACCAAGATCAAGGTGGTCAAGAACAAGCTGGCGCCTCCGTTCAAGCAGGTCGTGACCGAAATCCTTTACGGCGAAGGCATCAGCCGCGAGGGCGAACTCATCGACATGGGCGTGGAAGCCAAGTTGGTCGACAAGGCTGGCGCCTGGTACAGCTACGGCGATGAGCGCATCGGGCAGGGCAAGGACAACGCGCGGACCTACCTGCGCGACAACCCGCAGGTTGCAGCCCGGCTGGAAGCCGAGCTGCGGGAGAAGTTCCAGCCTGCCGAAGCACCGCGCGAGGCAGGCGACGACGAAGACAAGGAATAAGTTGCAGCTGCACAACATCGCCAGTCACCGGAGCGGGTTCGCCTGGAGTCGGTGACGGTGACGGTGATGCTGTTGGTGAGCGATGGACGGAGCTCGCGCGGTACGCGACCGCGCCATTGCCCCCACGCCTGCCTGGCGCTGGGGCAGCAAGTCGAGCGTGTTTGAAGTTTTTCTATCGCGAGGACGGCGGAGTCAGTGCTGTCGCTTCTCGCGGTAGATCTATCGAAGGCCAGGAGGGCAGGCGCCATGGACGGCGCATTGATGTCGTAACTGATCTTGGCGATTCGAGGCACCTCAACGATGGACGAGCAAGAGCCCGCACCAAAGCGGGGGCGCCGGTTCAAGGAACAGACGCCGCTCCAGCGCGCACTCGGCCTATTGGTGCAGCGCGAACATTCGCGTAAGGAATTGAACCGCAAGCTGCTGGCCCGCGGGATCGAGCCAGATGCGGCGCAAGCGGCTGTCGATCGGCTCACGGACGAGGGATGGCAGGACGACACCCGTTTCGCTGCTGCAGTGGTGCGCAATCGCGCCGGTTCGGGTTATGGCCCGCTGCATATTCGTGCCGAGCTCGGAACCCATGGCCTCGATAGCGAGGCCATCAGTGCCGCCCTGGCGACCTTTGAAGGGGATTGGACCGAAAACGCGCGCGACCTGATCCGCCGGCGGTTCGGCGAACAAGGCCCAATCGACCTTCCGCAGCGGCGCAAGGCTGCCGATCTGCTGGCCCGGCGGGGTTTCGACGGCAACAGCATTCGCGCCGCCACGCGCTTCGACCTTGAGGACTGAGGGCGTCAGGCCTGCTACCCTTCGTGGTTTCAGGTTGTTCCGCTCATCTGCGCCCACATGTCATTGGGTGACCGGGACTGCCGCCCGCCCAATGCCAGCACATGAACGCACCTGCCAAATTCAGCACTTCTCAGATCCGTCGTGACTTCCTCGCGTTCTTCGAGGGGAAGGCACACACCATCGTGCCATCTGCGCCGCTGGTGCCGGGCAACGACCCCACCTTGCTGTTTACCAACTCCGGCATGGTCCAGTTCAAGGACGTCTTTCTTGGCGCGGAGAAGCGCAGCTACGTGCGTGCTGCAGACGTACAGCGCTGCCTGCGTGCCGGTGGCAAGCACAACGATCTGGACTCGGTGGGCTACACGGCGCGCCACCACACTTTCTTCGAAATGCTCGGCAACTGGTCGTTCGGCGATTATTTCAAGAAGGACGCCATCGCCTGGGCATGGGAACTGTTGACCCAGGTCTGGAAGCTTCCGGCCGACCGCCTGCTGGTCACCGTCTACCACACCGACGAAGAAGCCTTCGCGTTGTGGCGCGACATGATCGGCATCCCGGAAAGCCGCATCGTGCGCATCGGCGACAACAAGGGTGCGCCTTACGCCTCGGATAATTTCTGGCAGATGGCCGATACCGGCCCCTGCGGCCCGTGTACCGAAATTTTCTTCGACCACGGCGATCACATCGCCGGTGGCCCGCCGGGGTCGCCGGATGAAGATGGCGACCGCTTCATTGAGATCTGGAACCTGGTCTTCATGCAGTTCGACCGCCAGCCCGACGGCACCCTGGTGCCGCTGCCGGCGCCGTGCGTGGACACGGGCATGGGTCTGGAGCGTCTAGCTGCCATCTTGCAGCACGTCCATACCAACTATGACATCGACCTGTTCCAGGTGTTGATCGGCAAGGCCAGTGCACTGACCGGCATCACCGATCTGGAGAACAAGTCGCTGCGGGTGATCGCCGATCACATCCGCGCCTGTTCCTTCCTCATCGTCGATGGCGTGCTGCCCTCCAATGAAGGGCGCGGTTATGTGCTGCGTCGGATCATCCGGCGTGCGCTGCGCCATGGCTGGATGTTGGGCGTGCGCCAGCCGTTCTTCAGCAAGATGGTGCCCACGTTGGTGGAGCTGATGGGCGAAGCCTATCCCGAGCTGGTGGTGGCACAGGCCACCGTGGCGCGCGCCCTGTTGGCCGAAGAAGAGCGCTTTGCCGAAACGCTGGATGCCGGCATGAAGATCTTCGACGAGGTCGCATCGCGCTCGCAGGACATCATCCCGGGGGCCGACGCGTTCCGGCTGTACGACACTTACGGCTTTCCGGTCGACCTGACTGCCGACATCGCGCGCGAGCGCGGCATGCGCGTGGACCTGGAGGGCTTCGAGTTCGCCATGGAGCGCCAGCGCGAGACCGCACGTGCGGCTGGCAAGTTCGGCGGCGGCGTCGCATTGCCGGCGGACCTGGTCGCCAGCATGTCGCCGACCGTATTCCTGGGTTACGAAGCGCACGATGCCGATGCCCTCAAGGTCGTGGCACTGGTCAAGCAGGGCCGCCCGGTCGAACGTGCGGAAGCAGGTGATGAGGTGATCTTGTTCACCGATCGCACGCCGTTCTACGCCGAGTCGGGTGGCCAGGTCGGCGACAGTGGTCAGCTGAGCGGCCCCGGTGTTTCGATCGAAGTGACCGATACGCAGAAGTTCGCCGGCCAGTTCCACGGGCATGTCGGTCGCATCAGCGAAGGCGCGGTCGCGCTTGGCGATGTGCTTGCCGGCGGGATCGATACGCAACGTCGCGGGAAAACCATCCTCAACCACTCGGCAACGCATTTGCTGCACGCCGCCCTGCGCGAAGTGCTGGGAACGCATGTGCAACAGAAGGGCTCGCTGGTTGCGCCTGATCGCCTGCGCTTTGACTTCTCGCACTTTCAGCCGATCACTGCGGACGAGCTCGCTGTGATCGAGCGCAAGGTCAACGCTGAAGTGCGCACCAACCATGGTGTGGAAGTGCACAACATGGCCATGCAGGAGGCGCTGGATTTCGGCGCGATGGCGCTGTTCGGCGAGAAGTACGGAGAAAACGTCCGCGTGCTCAAGATGGGCGGCTATTCCACCGAGCTGTGTGGCGGTACCCACGTCACCCGCACCGGCGACATCGGCTTGTTCAAGATCACCTCCGAAGGCGGCGTGTCGTCGGGCGTGCGTCGTATCGAAGCGGTGACCGGGCAGGGCGCATTGGACTATGTAGCTGACGAGGAGCGTCGCCTGCTCGAAGCGGCGAATCTGCTCGGCGGCAACACCACCGAGGTGGTGGATAAGGTGCGCGCACTGACCGAGCGTCAGAAGCGGCTGGAGCGCGAGCTCGAATCGCTCAAGGCCAAGTTGGCGTCGGGTGCGACTGCCGATTTGGGCGCTGGCGCGATCGATGTTGCCGGGGTCAAGGTGGTGGCAGTGCGTCTGGAAGGCTTCGATGCTAAGGCGCTGCGCGATGCGATGGATCGCCTGAAGCAACAGCTCGGCGATTCGGTAATCGTGCTGGCGGGCGCTTCGGGCGGCAAGGTGGCGCTTGTCGCTGGTGTGAACGGCAGCCCAACTGGCAAGGTGAAAGCAGGGGAACTCCTCGGCCATATCGCCAGTCAAATCGGCGGCAAGGGCGGTGGCCGTCCGGATCTCGCCCAGGGTGGTGGCGAGGACGGGCCCGCCCTTGCGACTGCATTCGACGGTGTCCCCCTCTGGGTCAAGCAACACTTGGGCTGAACACTTGTCCTGCTATGCCTTGCTGGCTAGCAGGATGTCCCGCTACCATTTCGGGTCTATTCCCTTTACGTAGGACGCGTCTCACTCAGGAGGCCGTCGATGCTGGTGGGAAATCCACCGGTTCCAGGAGATTTACAAAATGTTGATCCTCACTCGCCGGGCAGGCGAAACCTTGATGATCGGCGACTCGGTCACCGTGACGGTTCTCGGCGTCAAGGGCAATCAGGTGCGTATCGGTATCACTGCACCCAAGGATGTGGCTGTGCATCGCGAAGAAATCTATCAGCGCATCCAGCGTGGGGATGAGCCGGTTGCCTCCGGCGCACATCACGGCGACAATTCTTCGAATTGATCGTTGTCAAGGGTTTACGTTAGCCCCTCTTACCCGGTATTCTTCGCGGCCTGCCACAGACACTGCGGCAGGTAGCAAAAAACTGGAGCGATGCCCGAGTGGCTGAAGGGGCTCCCCTGCTAAGGGAGTATAGGGTCAAAAGCTCTATCGAGGGTTCGAATCCCTCTCGCTCCGCCAGTGTTCTAAACGCCCGCAAATCAATGATTTGCGGGCGTTTTTATTTGTGCCGTGCGTTCGTCGAGAAGGCGATATTGGGTTGAGAGCGTCGCCCGGCACTGCGGCACTGAGCGTCGTTCCGGTTTCTGCGGCATCCGCAGGTGCTCGCTGACCTCAGCTCGATTCTGCAGACGCGTCCTGGAGCGTACTCTGGCTAGCAGCCTGCGCGGCGAAAGGGTAATGCTGTGCGCGTCGCCAGTGGCAACAGTGCTTGCGGAAGGGCCGGCTCTGAGCTCGACTGCTGGCCGGAGGTTTGCCACGATTTTTCGCGTCTCTCACCAGCTCACACATCTCAAGCATGAGAGTTGCTAGTTGGCGAGGACCTTGTCTGCTCGCATCGCTCTACAGTCGATAGTCAGGCGTTAGGCGCCTGCAGTGCGATCGCGAGTTGCATTGCTTGCTTACGAAGAGGTCTTGCCCTGCTTGCTCGCTGCCAGTCCGACAGATCTCGGCGCAGCTCTGCGACATGTCGTTCCATCCGCATGGTTGTGGCATGCGCTTGCAGGCATGGGCGCACGACACGCGATGAGGCGGCAATCCAACGTCTTGTACGCCAGCGTGCCGTGCGGCGCATCGAGCGAGAGGCGCCGACGTAAGCGATAAAGCCTCGTATCGATGGCGTCTTGGACGCTTCCGGTTTCTGCTGCTCTGCGCATGCAGGCGCCAGGCGAATGGCAGCGCTGCTTCCACGCTAAAGATTGAGCATTGATCTGTCGCTGCCGTGAGTGGATCGGTGCACCAATCCACTCGTCTGAATCATCAAGGAGTAAGGATCAAGACCAAAACCAAGACCAGGATCGATGACCTAGCGTGAAAAGCCTATCGATGTCCGGCGATCGAGGTTGGCAGTGCAGCGATTGAGTCTTACACCATAGCGATCGCCTGCCCGGGATGCCACGAAAGGAACTCAAGGCGGGTGTCATTAACGCTGCGCGCAGAGCGCGCCGCCTCTGCCTTACACATCTGAACCGCCCTGTAGATGCGGCACGTGGTGGGGGTCAAGTAACCGACGCATGGGTCGCTAAGGACGTGAACCATATCTCGGATGTTGACGTGATGCGCCTATCGCACCTGCTTGGACGAGTGTTCTCCTTCCGGGGTCGCGGGCTGCACCACAAGGTGGCAGCGGTGGACCGGGTGATGGCGGTGATCGAGTTCGACCTGGACGGTCGCATTCTGGATGCAAACCCGAACTTTCTGGCCCTGATGGGGTATCGGCTGGACGAGGTGGTCGGTCAGCACCACCGCATGTTCGTGACGGCCGCAGATCGCGACAGCGAAAGCTATCGGCACTTCTGGGAGGGGCTGCGGCGCGGCGACTTCAATGCCGGGCGCTTTTGCCGGCTGGATAAACGCGGGCACGAGGTGTGGATCAATGCCTCCTACAACCCGTTGCTGGATCGATCCGGCAAGGCGTATCGCGTGGTGAAGTACGCCACCGACATCACTGCGCAGGTCCGCCAGACAGCCGATTTCGAGGGGCGTATCGACGCTATCGACAAGGTGATGGCCGTCATCGAGTTCTCGCTGGACGGCACGGTGCTCGCGGCCAACCAAAACTTTTTGCAAGTGATGGGCTACCGGCTCGAGGAGATTCGCGACAAGCACCATGGCATGTTCGTCGATGCCGGTACGCGCCAGTCGGCTGCCTATCGCGCGTTCTGGGATTCGCTCGGGCGCGGTGCCTTCGATACGGGCCGCTATCGTCGCATCGGCAAGGACGGCAGGGAGGTGTGGATCCAGGCGTCCTACAACCCTGTGCTCGACGGGCACGGGCGTCCGTACAAGGTAGTCAAGTACGCCACCGACGTGACCCGTCAGGTGGTCGATTCGGCCGATGCGGACGGGCGCATCCGGGCGATCGACAAGGTCATGGGGGTGATCGAGTTCGACCTGGAAGGCAACGTGCTTGGGGCGAACGAGAACTTCCTGACCATCATGGGGTACCCGGCGGCCGAGGCGATCGGTCAGCACCACAGCGTGTTCGTGGATGCCGCCTACCGCGCATCCGATGAGTACCGGCAGTTCTGGGCGAAGCTGGCAAGCGGCCAGTTTGATGCGGGACGTTATCGCCGACTGCGCAAGGATGGCAGTGCGGTGTGGATCCAGGCCTCCTACAACCCGATCATGGATGTCTCCGGGAGGCCTTACAAGGTGGTCAAATACGCAACCGACGTCACCGACCAGGTGCGTTCGGCCGAACGGATGCGCGATTTGATGCTGCAGACCATGAGCATTGCGCAGAACGTGCAGCGCGAGGCGCACCATATTTCCGTAAGCAACCAGGAGCTGGTCAGTCGCGTGTCTACGCAGTCTGCTGCCGTGGCGCAGACCTCGAGCACGATCGATCAGCTGGCCGCAACGGTGCGGGCCAATTCCGAGAATGCCGGTTCGGCGCGGCGCATGGCCGAAGACTCGGCAACGATGGCGCGGCGCGGTGCCGACGTCATTGCCGACGTGGTCAAGACCACCGCCGGCATCCGCTCGGCGACCGACCGCATTGGTCAGATCATCGAGGTCATCGACGGCATCGCATTTCAGACCAACATCCTGGCCCTGAACGCTGCGGTCGAGGCGGCGCGGGCAGGCGAGCAGGGACGCGGTTTTGCGGTGGTGGCGACCGAAGTGCGTAGCCTTGCGCAGCGCTGCAGCGTGTCGGCCAGGGAGATCCGGTCCTTGATCGACAATGCGACCGATCAGGTCGGCGATGGCTCGCGCCTGGCCGAACAGGCCGGTGTGGTGATGCAGGACATGGTGACCTCGGTACTGCGCGTCACTGCGACCGTGGAGCAGATCGCCGCCGCCAGCCATGATCAGGCGCTGGACATTTCCAGCGCCAACACCGCGTTGCAGTCGATCGGCGTGCAGGCGCGCGACCAGGCGCAAATGGTTGGCGACCTGGCGCGTTCGGCGCGCGTGCTGGAAGGCGATGCGGATGCGCTGTTCGCCTTGGTCAATGGCGATGCGGATGGCGGGGCGGATTGTGCGCCAGTGCAGGTCGATGCGCAGGCTGCGCGGCGCGCAACATCGAGGGTGGCGTGATGATGGTTCACTGCGTCGCATACGCGACATAGTGATGTTCCCTGAGATCTTGCAACTACGTTGTAGTGCATCTCGGCGCAAGTGGTCAAACCTGCGGTGCGGAGGTATTCGCTGCCATCAGCGTCGCTGCGATGACATACAGACCGTTGCACTGATGATGCGCACTGCGATTGGCAACTTGTAAAGCGCAGATCGCAACCCGCAGTCGCGAGTCGCATTTCCGTCTCATGGATCTTGGGTGCGAAGGTACAGGGTGCAAGCCACGACCCACGAGCTGCCATGTCACGGCTGGCCAACTCCAAGAGGCTTCGCACAACACAAGGCGCGCGTGAGCGGGCTTTGTCTGTTTCGGCACTGACCAGCGCATCGCACATGAATCCTGGGCGGGTAGGCCATCCATCCAGCCCTGGTTGCTTACTTGGGCAGGTCGAACACCAGGACTTCGGCATCGCGTGCGTCGGCCAGTACGATTTCCGGCTCGCCGACGATCTGTACCGCGTCGCCAGCCGACAGTGCCTGCCCGTTGACGCTCAGGCTGCCGCGGGCCACCTGCACATAGCCAATGCGGCCTTCGGCCAGCGGCTGCTGCAGACGCGCCTCGCCATCCAGGATCGAGGCATACAGGCGTGCGTCCTGGTGCAGGCGCAGCGAGCCGTTGTCACCGCCTGGCGAGGCGATCAGGCGCAACTGATTGCGTTTGCTGTCGGCATCGAAGTGCTTTTCTTCGTAGCTTGGCTCGATGCCGGCACGCTCGGGCAATACCCAGATCTGCAGGAAGTGCACGGGCTCGCTGGCTGAGTGATTGAACTCGCTGTGCGTCACGCCGCTGCCGGCGCTCATGCGCTGCACGTCGCCGTAATGCAGGACCGAGCCGGTGCCCATGCTGTCCTTATGTTGCAGCGCGCCGCCCAGGACGTAGGAAATGATCTCCATGTCGCGGTGTGCGTGGGTGCCGAAGCCTTCGCCCGGCTGCACCTTGTCCTCGTTGATCACCCGCAGCGGGCCAACGCCCATGTGGCGCGGGTCGTGATAGCTGGCAAAGGAAAAGGTGTGGCGCGAGGACAGCCAGCCATGTTCGGCGCGGCCACGGGTTTCGCTCTTGCGGACATTCAACATGCTGCTTCTCCTTGAAAGATTCGGAATTGGCGCTGGGCGAATCGGTGTCCAGCGGCTTGATGCGTAGTCTCCGCCTCTGCGTCCGGCACAAAAAGCGAGTAGATTTTGGCGCTATCATCGAAAATTTCGAACAATGAAAATCAGCCTGGAAGCGCTGCAAATCCTGGATGCCATCGACCGGCGTGGCTCGTTCGCTGGCGCAGCCAAGGTGCTGTTCAAGGTGCCTTCGACGATTTCCTACACGGTGTCCAAACTGGAAGAGGATCTGGGTGTGCAGCTGTTTGCGCGGGTGGGGCCCAAAGCCACGCCGACCCAGGCTGGCCGCGAGCTGTTGCGCGAGGGGCGCCACCTGCTGCGTGCCGCGCAGGAGCTGGAGGTGCGGGTGCGGCGGGTAGCCTCAGGCTGGGAGTCGGATTTTGCGATCGGGCTGGATGCGGTGCTGCCTGCGGCCTTGCTACAGCCGCAGATCCTGGACTTCTACACCGTGGCCGACAGCACGCGGCTGCGCGTGCTGAGCGAGTCGTTGTCGGGCAGTTGGGAGGCGCTGCTGGACAGGCGCGTGGACCTGATCGTGGCGGCGGGCGAGGGGCCCAGCGGTGGCGGCTATGTGGCCGAGCCGATCGGCACGTTGCGGTTCGTGTTTGCCGTGGCATCCATGTACCCGCTCGCGGATGCCGGCCTGCTGGGCGCGGCGGAGCTGGCCGACCACCGTGCGATCGCCGTGGCGGACTCGGCGCGGCGCCTGCTGCCGCGCACGGTCGGGCTGCTCTCCGGGCGCGATGTGCTCACCGTGCCCGATATGCAGACCAAACTGCTGCTGCAATTGGCCGGCGCCGGCTACGGCTTTCTGCCCGAACCGTATGCGCGCGGTGCGCTGCAGCAGGGCCGGCTACGCGAGGTGCAGGTGGAAACCCGCAAGCCCGACGAAACCTTTTATCTGGCATGGCGGCCGGGCGAAGAGGGAGAGGCATTGAGCTGGTGGCGACGCGCCTTGCGCAGCGAGGGCCTGTTCGAGCGCTGGTTGCACGCCTTGGCCGCAACGTATCGTTCCGTCGCCGCCGGGCAGTCGCCGCTGTGAGGGAAGGCGGATAATGGTCGCCCGCCGTCGCGCAGGGTCGTCGCATGCAAGGCTTGATCGAGCAGTACGGATTGGCGCTGGTGTTCGCCAACGTGCTGGCGTTGTCGCTCGGGCTGCCGGTGCCAGCATTGCCGACCCTGGTGCTGGTCGGCGCCAGCTATGCGTTGCAAGGTGGCAGCGATGCCTGGCTGGCCGGGCTTGCAGCGTTGGCGGTGTCTGTCGCGGCAAGTCTCTTGGGTGATCTGGTCTGGTATCTGGCCGGTCGCCGCTTCGGTAACCGCACCTGCAGTCGCTGTGTCGGCTGTCGCTGTCGCGCGACAGCTGCATGAAGCAGACCGAGTGCTTCTTTTCGCGCTGGGGCGTGCGCGTGCTGGCAGTGGCCAAGTTCGTGCCGGGCTTGTCGATGGTCTCGGTGCCGATGGCCGGGGCAATGCGGGTACGTCCTGCGGCGTTCCTGCGATACGACGCCTTCGGTGCAGCGTTGTGGGCGCTGGTCGGCCTGAGTGTGGGTGCTGTGTTCGCACGTCAGGTGCAGGACGTGCTCGCCTTGCTGTCCGACCTCGGCTCGGGCGCGATCGTGGTCTTGGCCGCGTTGCTGGCCGGCTATGTCGGTTGGCGCTCGCGACGACGGCAGAGCCTGTTGCGATCGCTGGAGCATGCGCGCATCGCGGTAGAGGAGCTGGTGCCGTTGCTGGATGGCGAAGAAAGCCTGCGGCCGACCGTGCTGGATATCCGCGCCCCGGGCTATCGCCAGTTGCAGCCATACACGATTCCCGGCGCCGTGTTCGCCGACGAGCGTCAGCTGGCGCAGATCCTTGCCAGCGTGCCGCGCGACCGCAGCGTGGTGATCTACTGCGCGTGTCCGGACGAGGTGTCCGCAGCATGGTTGGCCGCGCGGATGCGCGAGCGCGGGTACCACGATGTGCGGCCGCTGCTGGGCGGTCTGGATGCATGGCGCGATGCCGGGCATCCGGTGACATCGCTGGTGCCGGTGGCGCTGGTTGCCGACACGAACCCGACTGCTGCCACGGCCTGATTGCACTGGATGCGGCGCCTGTGGTGACCTCGGCGAGCGTTTCGCTGCGAGATCGGCATCGCCCGACGTAACGGCACGCTGCAATCCAGTGCGATGCGCCTCATCGTCTGCTTCGGCAAAAACGACGGGCAAAAAAAAGACCAGCAAGCTGGTCGTTTTCTTCAAGATTGGTGCGCCCGGAGAGATTCGAACTCCCGACCGCCTGGTTCGTAGCCAGGTACTCTATCCAACTGAGCTACGGGCGCATATCTTGTTTGACTTGCAGATCTGACGCAGGGCGATCGGATCTTTTTAACGAAAAACAGCGTGTTGGTGCTGCCTTTTTCTTGTTCTGAGGATGGTGCGCCCGGAGAGATTCGAACTCCCGACCGCCTGGTTCGTAGCCAGGTACTCTATCCAACTGAGCTACGGGCGCCTCGTCAGGAGCGGAATTATGCGGACGACCGACGGGCCCGTCAATCCCTTTGTGAAATTGCAGCGTCGTTGAAGTGGTGGTCAGGCGCGCAGCGCTGCGACCACGGCCGCAGGCGTTTTCATCCAGGCGAAATGATCGCTGCGTGTGCCCAGTTGCTCATCATCCAATCGCACATGGTTTGGGTGTGCCTGCGGCATCTTGTTGAGTAACGCGTGCAGCGCACCTGCCGGGCCCCACGTGTCGCGTGCAAGGGTCACTGCGCGGATCGGGACGCGCAGTTGGCCCAGTGCCTGTTCCAGATCCCATGGCGCGCCTGCCGCGCGATAGCGATTGCTGCGGCCGATCTGTGCCCAATCGGCAATCAGGCTACGTGCTTCGGTGCCGCCAAAGCCGAGCTTGCGCCCGTGCAGCACGCCTTGCCTGCGCGCCAGCCACGGCAACAACCCAAACGCCAAGGGCAGGCCGTAACGCATCGGGGCGGGAAAATTGCGCCAGTACGGCGAGCCGCTGGCCACCAGCCAGAGCTGGGCGAATTGCGCAGGATGCAGCGCGGCATAGCAGCACGCGAGCTGACCGCCAAGGCTGTGTCCACCAACAATGCGCGGCAACTGCGCATCATTGATATCGAGTAGCGCGTGGCTGGCGGGGAGATCGTCTGCAAGCAGCGTGCGATAGCCCCAATCGTGCTCACGCGACGGGTGTAGCGTGCTACTGCCGTTGCCGCGCCATTCGTGCAGATACACCGCAACCCCGGTGGACGCGAGCGCCTGTGCGAAGGGTTGGTAATGCCGCGCTGCCACGCCCAACGCAGGCAGCCACAGCAGCGTTGTCGTCGGGTGCGGTGGCGCACAACGGATGATTTGCCAGCGGTGCCCATCTGCAGCGCTGGCGAGCAGTGTATCGGTCTGCACGCTCATGCGCCGGGCGCGGCGCCGAAGTGGTCGAGCACCAGCACATCGCTGTGGCCGGGGCGTTGGCCGAGGCGGATGGCGCGTGCAACGTAATCGATCGCCGCTTCGCAGGCATTGAGCAGCGACAGGCCCTGACACAGCTGCGCGGCGATGGCCGCCGACAGGCTGCAACCGGTGCCGTGCGCATCGACCTGCAGGCGCGGGTGCATGAACACGTCCTGGGTCACGCCGTCATCGAAGCGGTCGAGCACGCGTGCGCCTTCGTGCAGATGTCCGCCCTTGAGCAGCACGGCGTTGGCACCCAGGTCGAGTAAGGCGGCGGTGGCATGTTCAGCGGCGTCGGCGCTGTCGATGCGGCGGCCGGTCAGCAGCTCGGCTTCGGGCGTATTGGGGGTCACCAGGGTGGCCAGCGGCAGCAAGCGCGTGCGCAGCGCGCCCAGTGCCGCATCTTCGAGCAGGCGCGCGCCGCTGGTGGACACCATCACCGGGTCGAGCACCACGAACGGCGGGCGATATCGCTCAAGCAGGTCGGCCACGCAATGAATGACCTCGGCATTGGCCAGCATGCCGAGTTTGACCGCCTGGATCTGGAAATCGGCGAAGCAGGCATCCACCTGCGCCTGCAGAAAGGGCAGTGGTGGAAGATGCACGGCGGTGACGGCGCGGGTGTGTTGCGCGGTCAATGCGGTAATCGCCGACAGCCCGTGCACGCGGTGTGCGGCGAAGGTCTTGAGGTCGGCCTGGATGCCGGCGCCCCCGCCGGAGTCGGAGCCGGCGATGCTCAATGCAGACAGCGTACTGGGCGTAGTCATGTGGCGATTCTGCACTGCTGGCCGGAGGATGTGCGCATCATCCTGTGCGCCAGCGACGCCATTGCAGGTAGGCGACATAGCCGGCACCGGTCAATCCGGTGAGGCTGGCCGGCAGGTAGAGCGCGTCGTACTGCCAGCGCTGGAACAGCAAGATGCCGAGGATGCTGCCGCCGAGAAAACCGCTGATGATCAGTGCGCTCAGCGCGAGGCGGCGCACCTGCAGCGAGCGCCCGCGCAGCAGGTGCCCCAGGCCGATGCCCAGGTCGGTGAACATGCCGCTCAAATGCGTGGTGCGGACCGCTGCACCGCTGAGGGTGGTCGCCATCGCATTCTGCAGGCCGCAGGCGCCAGCGGCGCACAGGACACCACCGACATGATGCAGCTTGAACAGCGCAATGGCGCCCAGCAACAGCAGGGCCTCGATCAACAGCGCAGCGCCGTAGCGCTGTCCAAGCCGCAAGACATCGTCTTCAATGATCAGTCCACTGAGCATGGCGCCTGCGCAGAAGGCGATGAGAATGCCGCAGAGAAAGCCGATGTCTGGAGCTGCGTCTTGCGCCAGGGCAACGCCGAGCAGGCTGGTCGTGCCGGTGAGGTGGCTGACCACTTGGTGTTCGGAGCCCAGGTAGGCCACCATATTGACCATGCCGGCCACGGCCGACAATGCCACCGCGCCAATCCAGACCCAGCGCGGCAGCAGGATTCCCATCTCGGGTCAGGGGCTACCGTTGATTGCGATCTGCGAGAACGTGCCGGTCTGCGGGTCGTACAGCGCACCCCAGAACATGCTGCCGCCGTCGCAGACCTGGATCGCTTCCCGCGCCGGTTTCACCGGCGGGTCGTTGGGGAGCTTGAACGCATTGATGTAGATCAACTGCTGGCCCTGGATCACCA
Organism: Xanthomonas axonopodis; assembly: GCF_001304695.1. Taxonomy (GTDB): domain Bacteria; phylum Pseudomonadota; class Gammaproteobacteria; order Xanthomonadales; family Xanthomonadaceae; genus Xanthomonas; species Xanthomonas axonopodis. The sequence continues at coordinate 8,497 of NZ_JFAQ01000102.1, read as the reverse complement.
CACCCACGTATTGGCGGTCGAACTCGCGCGGCTCGGCAATGGTGGGCGTCAACGCATCCTGCCGCGCTTCGAGCTGTTCGATCTGCTGATGGCTCGGCGCCCAATAGCCGCTGATCTGGCCGGGATGCCGCGCCGGGCTGTCGCGCGAGCAGGTCTGCAACACCTGTTCGGCCACGCTCTGCCGGGTGATGATCCAGGACTGCCCGTTCTTGAGATTGGTCGGCACGCTGGCTGGCCCCTGCGTGGTGGCGCAGCCGGCCAGCGCGATCACCGCGAGCGCCACCGCGCCGCGATATGCGCGCATCACAACACCTCCGACGCGAAGTCGGCCAGACGCGAGCGCTCGCCGCGACGCAGCGTGATATGCGCGCTATGCGGCCATGCCTTGAAGCGATCCACCGCGTAGGTCAGCCCCGACGTGGTTTCGGTGAGGTAGGGGGTGTCGATCTGTTCGACGTTGCCAAGGCACACGATCTTGGTCCCAGGGCCGGCGCGGGTGATCAGGGTCTTCATCTGCTTGGGCGTGAGGTTTTGCGCCTCGTCCAAAATCAGATACCGCGACAGGAAGGTGCGGCCGCGCATGAAGTTCATCGAGCGGATCTTGATGCGACTGGCGAGCAGGTCGTTGGTGGCTGCACGGCCCCACGAGCCGCCCTCCTGGTTGTGCGTGAGCACTTCCAGATTGTCGGTCAGTGCGCCCATCCACGGGGTCATCTTTTCTTCTTCGGTGCCCGGCAGGAAACCGATGTCTTCGCCCACGCTGACGGTGGCGCGGGTCATGATGATTTCCCGGTAACGCTGCTGGTCCATGGTTTGCGCCAGGCCTGCGGCCAGTGCGAGCAAGGTTTTGCCGGTGCCGGCGGTGCCGAGCAGGGTGACGAAGTCGATCTCCGGATCCATCAGCGCGTTGAGCGCGAAATTCTGCTCGCGGTTGCGTGCCACGATGCCCCAGACCGCATGCTGGCCGCTGCGGAAATCGTCGACCAGGCACAAGGCGGCCTTGCCGCCGCCCACCTTGGCCACGCGCAGCTCCACCTCATCGTCGCCAGGCAGGTACAGGTACTGGTTCGGATACCAGTCTTCGTCCTCGGCCAGGACGATTTCGTAATGCGTGCGGCCGCGTTCGTTCCAGCTGCGCAGATCTTCGTTGTGCTTCTGCCAGAAATCTTCCGGCAGTTCGATCGCACCGGTGAACAGCAGGCTGAAATCGTCCAGCGCACGGTCGTTCTGGTAGTCCTCGGCGGCCAGGCCGCTGATATAGGCCTTGATGCGCAGGTTGATGTCCTTGGACACCAGAATGACCGGCACATCCGGGTTTTCTTCGCGCAGCGCCAGTACCGAGGCCAGGATCTTGTTGTCCGGCAGCATTTCGCCGAAGGTGCGGCCCGGATCGATGGGCTTGATCTGGAAAAACAGCCGGCCGATCGCGGCCTGGCCCTTGAGCTGGATGCCCTGCGGATGGCTGAGCAGGATGCCGGCCTGGATCTGCTCGGCGTTGGTGTTCTCCAGCAATTCGTCCAGGAACCGGCTCACCTGGCGCACATTGCGGCTGACTTCGGAGGTGCCCTTCTTGGCGTTGTCGAGCTCCTCGATCACCTGCATCGGCAGGAACACATCGTGTTCCTCGAACTTGAACAGCGCGGTGGGATCGTGCATCAGCACGTTGGTGTCCAGCACGTAGATGCGCTTGCCTCGGGTCATTGGGTCTTCCAAGTGATGGAGCAGGGGCGAGCCATCACGCCTGCCGGGGCAGGGTGATGGAGGAAGCGGGAAGCGAGGGGTGTCACTGTTTGGCGTGCGCCTTTACTGCGGCCAGCACGGCCTCGGCATGGCCGGCCACCTTGATCTTGCGCCATTGCTGCACGATGCGACCCTCGGGCGACAGCAGGAAGGTGCTGCGCTCGATGCCGAGCACCTGCTTGCCATACATGTTCTTTTCCTTGATCACGTCGAAGGCGCGGCACAGCGCTTCATCGCTGTCGCTGATCAACGGGAAGGTGAAGCCTTGCTTGGCGCAGAAGTTGTCGTGCGACTTCACCGAATCGCGCGAAACACCCAGCACCGCGGCGCCGGCTTTTTTGAACTGTGGCAGCAAGGCGTTGAAGTCCAGGCCTTCGGTGGTGCAGCCGGGCGTGCTGTCCTTCGGGTAGAAGTACAGCACCAGCCATTTGCCGGCATAGTCGCGCAGGGTGGTCTGGGTGCCGCCGGACAGCGCCAGCGGTAGGTCGAAGGTTGCAGCGGGTAATTCCAGCACAGCGTCGGTCATCGTTGCTCAGCCCAAAGTGGAGGGGCGTACGGCGCGGTCATGCCGGGCCGACGTCCATCCCATCATAAGCAACCACATGGAAGCGTTTGGCAAGTGCGTCGAACTGCGCATTGCGCTGATTCAGCGACTCGATGGTGTGGTGTTCTTTCTTGTCCACATGCAGGAAGTACGACTCTTCATCATCGCCGTCGTCTTCGTCGCGTTCGCCGAGGAAGATGTCGATGACGCGATAGCCGTCCTGGGCCAGTTGCTCGGCGAGTTTCTGCAGCGGCTCCTGCGCAGGATCGGCGAAGAAGTATTCCCAGCGCAGCGGGCCGTCGAGATTCCAATCGGTCTCGGAGCGGATGTGGTTGAACATCTGTGTTAGCGCAGAGATCGCGATGGCCATTGATGGGTGCCTTAGAACTTCATCGGGTCCATGATCGCGTCGAGATTGAGGTGATCACAGAATTCCAGGAAATCATCGCGCAAGGCGGCGATGTGCATGTTGGCCGGCACGCCGATCGTCACCTGCGCCGAAAACATCTCCGCGCCGGTCTGCATGGCGCGGTAGCGCGTGCTCTGCAGGTTTTCGATGGTGATGCCCTGGCGGTCGAAGAAATCGGTCAGCTGGAACAGGATGCCCGGCTTGTCGGCGGCAATCACTTCGACGATGTACGGCAGCAGATTGGACTGGGTCTGCTTGGGGCCGGTGCGATACCACACCAGCTTCAGTCCTTCTTCGCGTTCGAGCCGGGTCAGCATGGCTTCGAGCTTGGCGACCGAATCCCAGGAGCCGGTCGCCAGTGCGGTGACCGAGACGTCGCGCCCCACCGTGGCCAGACGGGCGTCCACGAGATTGCAGCCGCTGTCGGCGATGCGGCGAGTGACGGGCAACAGGGGGGACTCCGGATGCGTCGTGTAGGCGTTGATCAGGAGGTGATTTTCGGTCGGCGAAGGCCGGGGTGTAGAGTCGGTCAAAGGGGCTTCCGGCATTGCATCAGGCTGAATGGCCGCCCGGGCAGGCGCCCTGGCGGTGACCAGCATACTTGCCCGTGCTTTCGCGCCGCAAGTAACATGCAGGCGGTCGCAACCCGCGCGCGCGGGCCTTTTCCTGTCATGTAAGAGCAGCAGAATTTTGTCCCTTTCCGGCATCATCACCGCGCTGGCGACCCCCTTCGGTCCCGATGGCGCACTCGACCTGGATGCCTGGCGGCGGCTGCTGGAGCAGCAGTTGCGCGGCGGTGTGCAGGGAATCGTGGTTGCCGGCTCCACCGGCGAAGCGGCGGCATTGAGCGAGGACGAATACGACACGCTGCTGCGCGCTGCTGTGGCGCAGGTGGCCGGCAGTGTGCCGGTGCTGGCCGGCACCGGCTTGTCCGGCACGGCAAAGACCATTGCGCAGACATGTCGCGCTGCGGCGCTGGGCGCGCAGTACGCGCTGGTGGTGACGCCGCCGTACGTGCGTCCGACCCAGGCCGGCTTGAAGGCACACTTTCTGGCGGTGGCCAACGAAGGTGGCCTGCCGGTGGTGCTGTACAACGTGCCGGGTCGCACCGGTTGCGACCTGCTGCCGGAGACGGTGGCCGAACTGGTGGGCCATCCGAACATCGTCGGTATCAAGGAAGCACGGAGCGAACCCGAGCGCATTGCCGCGCTGTTGGCGCTGCGCAGCGCCAGTTTTGTGGTGCTCAGCGGCGACGACGGCAGTGCGGCGCACGCGATGTTGTCCGGCGCTGCCGGGCTGATCTCGGTGGCTTCCAACGCCTTGCCGGCGGCGTACCGGCGCCTGTGCGATCTGGCCCGCGATGGCCAGCGCGATGCCGCCACCGCCTGGGACGCGCGGTTGAGCGAGTACCACAGCTTCTGCGGCATCGAATCCAATCCCACCTCGGTCAAGGCGCTGCTGCAGCGCGCCGGGATCGGCCACGGCCTGCGCTTGCCGCTGCTGCCTCTTTCTGCGGCGCACCAGCCTGCTGCCGACCGCCTTGCCGCCGACGCCATTGCGTTGGAAACGCTTTCCAGCCGCGAAATGCTCGCGGCCTGACCCAGGAGATCTATCGATGCGTCATTCCGTTTCCCCCGTCCGCGTGCTGTCGCTCGCGTTGCTGGCGACCGCCACCGTCGCTGCCACGAGCGGTTGCAGCTGGTTTCACAAGGGCGCGCGCGGCGACTATGCGCTGGCCCCGGAAGCCCGCCCGCTGGAAGTGCCGCCGGATCTGAACCTGCCCGACACCTCCGGTGCGATGAAGGTGCCGACGCTGGCCTCCACCACGCAGCAGAACAGCAACACGCCGCCGTCGGCGAGCGCCAACAGCGGTTTCACCGTGCCGGGCGAGCGCGACGAGGTGTTTGCCAAGGTGGGCGCGGCACTGGCCGATATCCCAGGCCTGACCATTGCCAGCAAGGCGCAGATGCTCGGCTCATACGACGTGAGCTACGAGGGTTCCAGCTTCCTGGTGCGCGTGGTCAAGGTCGATGCCGGCAGCTACGTGTCGGCAGTGGACCCGCGTGGCATGCCAGCAACCGCAGCCGCGCCGGTGGCGGTGATCACTGCGCTCAAGGGCAAGCTGGGCGGCTGAGGCCGGTTCGGTTTGCTGGATGGCAAAACGGGCGTCCTGGGCGCCCGTTTTGCGTTGGTGCGGAGTTTCCTGCGCTTGCTCTGCAGAGGCACGCGGCCATATGGATGCGTTGCGTCTGGCCCGTGCAACTCAGCGCTGTAGCAGCGTCAATTTGTTGGGCTTACCATCCCATTCGGCGGCATCCGGCGCCGGTTCCTGACGCACGGTCAGCACCGGCCAGGCCTTGGCGAGTTCGGCGTTGAGGGCCACGAAGGCTTCCTGGCCCGCTGGCACGTCGTCTTCGGGATAGATCGCGTTGGCGGGGCATTCCGGCTCGCACAGGGTGCAGTCGATGCACTCATCCGGGTCGATGACCAGGAAGTTCGGGCCGACGTGGAAGCAATCCACCGGACAAACCTCGACGCAATCGGTGTATTTGCACTTGATGCAGTTTTCGGTGACAACAAAAGGCATGGCGGAATCCGGCGTTTAGCCTTCCGATTCTAAAGCAGTCGCGTGATGGGTGTGGAGGTGTCGGCGTTTTGCTGCTGGCCTGTCAGGCCAGCCCGCGCTGCCTGGCCAGCGCGAACAACCCTGCCGCAGCCAGATCTTCCGGATGCAACTGGCTTTCGACGCCCAGATGCTGCAACGCCAGTGCGTAGCGTTGCGCCAGAGCAGGGCTGCCGACCAGATGCACGATGGCGTGACCGCCGCGATGCTCGCGCAGTTCGTGGCCGATCAGCAGGCCCGAGAGGTAGGACGGCAGCGCCGCGGAGGACAGGCGTTGGAACAGGCCGAGCGTGCGGGTGCCGAACAGGTGGTGGCTGAGGCCGCCGGGGGCGTTGCTGCGGTCGACACCTTGCACGAATGCGCCAGCGTCCAGCTCGGCGTGGTCGTCATCCATCAGCTTGCCGAGGATGCTGTGCTGACGCAGCACGGCGTACAACTCGCCGGTCATGACGGTGGAAAAATCTGTCAGCTGGCCGTTGGCGATCCGCGCCCATTTGCTGTGCGTGCCGGGCAGGCAGGCGACATGCGCGCCGTCGCCGAGTGCGGCGATCAGTCCGACCAGTTGGGTTTCTTCGCCGCGCATCACATCGGGCACGCCGGCTTGTTCGCCGGTGCTGACGCCGGGCACGAACCACAGCGCGCGGCCGGGCAACAGGGCGTCGTAGCAGCGCATCGCACGGGCGAGTGCGGCGGTGTCGGCCGGGCAGGGCAGGTAGGGTTGCTCGACCCAGCCATTGCGGCTGCCGATCATTCCCGAGAGCAGCAGCGGGCCGTCCCAGCCGTCGACCAAGCCAGCCAGCACCTCGTCGAAGCGGCCCTGGCAGGCCAGGATGCCGGCGCTACCGCGGCGCTGCTCACGGACGTTGCCGTGGGCATCGAGCAGATAGCCGCGCAGGCTACTGGTGCCCCAGTCGATGGCGATCACGCGCTCGCCACCCGGTTTTCGGGCAGGCCGGCGATGGCGAGCTCGCAGACGAACAGGCTGCCGGCCTCGGGCATGCGGGCTAGTTCATCGGCGCTATGGTCCAGACGCGAGCTGATCACGTGCAGGCGGTCCAGCGCGGCACCGCCGAAGGCGCTGCAAGTGGGATGCTTGATCGGCAACTGCACGATGCGCTCCACGCTGCCGTCGGGGCGATAACGCACCACGCGCGACGCACGCCATTGCGCATTCCACAGGTGGTCTTCGCTGTCGATGATCGAGCCGTCCGGCTCGGCGTCATCGCGATCGAGGGTGGTGAACACACGCGTGTTGCTGGTTTGCGCCGTCTGCGGGTCGTAATCGCAGCACAGGATCTGCGGGCGCACCGAATCGCAGTAATACATGGTGCGGCCGTCGAGGCTGAAGCAGATCGAATTGGGAATGGACACGCCCGGCAGCGGCAGGGCGCGCAAGCCATGCTTCAGCGAAAACTGGTAGAACGCACCGCGTGCGGCCTTGCTGTCGTGCTCGTCCATGGTGCCGAACACCAGATTGCCAAGCCGGTCGACGCGGCCATCGTTGCTGCGCGTGAGCGGGTTGTCCGCTTCCACGTCTGCCAGTTTTTCGAAGGGCACGTCTTCTTCGATGGTGTCCGGATCGACAATGCCGATTGCCTTGGCCAGCGCAACCAAGACGCGGCCATCGTCCATCAGGCCGATGCAGCCGGGGCGGTCGGGCAGCGTCCAGTAGCGCGTCTGCGCGCTGGACGGATGATGCCGCCACAGGCGTTTTTCGCTGATGTCGACCCAGTACAGCGCTTGGCGCTGCTCGCACCACAGCACGCCTTCGCCATGCGTGCAGCGGCTGTCGACCGCCAGCACGGCGGTGTGTTCGGGCGTGCTCACCATTCGGCGATGCTTCCATCGCTGTGGCGCCACACCGGGTTGCGCCAGTCAGGCGGGTTTTCGTTTGCGCGCTTGAGCATCTCTTCGTCGATCTCCACACCGAGCCCGGGTTTGGGCAGGGCCGCAATGCTGCCATCCACGCAGTGAAAATCGTCTTTGTTGATGACGTAGTCGAGCAGGTCCGCGCCTTCGTTGTAATGGATGCCGATGCTCTGTTCCTGCAGCACGGCGTTGTGCGAAACGAAGTCCACGTGCAGACACGCGGCGAGTGCGATCGGGCCGAGCGGGCAGTGCGGGGCGAAGCCCACATCGTAGGCTTCGGCCATCGCGGCGATCTTGACGCATTCGGTGATGCCGCCGGCATGCGACAGGTCCGGTTGCACCATGCCGATGCCGCCGGCGCACAGCACGTTCTTGAACTCGAAGCGCGAGAACATGCGCTCGCCGGCGGCGAGCGGAATGGAGGTGCTTGCGGCAAGGCGCGGGTAATACTCGGCCTGTTCGGCCAGCACCGGTTCCTCGACGAATAACGGCTTGAACGGTTCGAGCTCGCGCAGCAGCGCCTTGGCCATCGGCGCGCCGACGCGGCCGTGGAAATCGATGCCGAAGTCGATGGTGTTGCCGCAGGCTTCGCGGATTTCGGCCACCTTGACCACGGCGGCATCGACGGCGCGCGCGCTGTCGATCAGCTTCATTTCTTCGGTACCGTTGAACTTGAAGGTGTCGAAACCCAGCGCGCGGTAGTCGGTGATCTGCTGGATGATGGCGCCCGGGCGGTCGCCGCCGACCCAGCGGTAGGTCTTCATGCGGTCGCGCACCAGTCCGCCCAGCAATTCGTACACCGGCACGCCCAGCGCCTTGCCCTTGATGTCCCACAGTGCCTGGTCGATACCGGCGATGGCGCTCATCAGGATGGCGCCGCCACGGTAGAAACCGGCGCGGTACAGGGTCTGCCACAGGTCGTTGATGCGCGCCGGATCCTTGCCCACGACATAGCCGGCCAGTTCGTGCACGGCAGCCTCCACCGAGCGCGAGCGGCCTTCGATGACCGGCTCTCCCCAACCGGTGATGCCCTCGTCGGTCTCGACCTTGAGGAACAGCCAGCGCGGTGCGGCGTGATAGGTGGTGAGGCGGGTGATCTTCATCCTTGCAGTTCCTGGTAGGCCTGCACGAAGGCGCGTGCATGCGTCTGGGTGGTTTCGAGCGATTGGCCGGGTTTGTACAGTTCGCCGCCGATGCCGGCACCGGCGGCGAACTGGGCGATGAAGCCGGCCAGGGTCTGCGGGCTGACGCCGCCCACCACGTACACCGGGATGTGCGTGGGCAGCACCGAGCGCAGCGCGCGCACATGCGC
>NZ_JFAQ01000101.1 GCF_001304695.1 Xanthomonas axonopodis | reverse complement strand
CGCCGAGCCTCCGCGCTCTGGTCCACCTCGGCGCGCTGCACGACGCCGGGCTTGCCGAACTTGCGCAGCCAGGCGTACAGGCTGTGCGTGGTAACACCCAGGCGCTCGGCGACTTCTGCCACTTTTGAACCCGCGATCGGTCACTTGGCGGACCGCCTCGACCTTGAACTCATCTGTATACCGCTTACTGCTCATGGACACCTCCGAATTAGCCATTTTCCATGGCCTTGAGATGTCTAGGAAAGCCTGGGCGTATCACCGGCAAAGTAGCCGACGGAAATTTCGGCGGTTTGTGGTTCAACCCCCAGCAAGGCGAGAGCAGGCAAGCGCAGAGCCGGATGACGGGACACCAACCAAGCCGTCCTGATGCCATCGCCTGGGCAGGTGACAAGCGCCACCGCTTGGGTTAATGTACTAACACGCTATTACATTAACGCAATGAAACAACGACCTGCCCCCCGCGGAAGTACCGACGTCGCCGCGTCCCTCAAGATGCTGGCCGACGCGCTGGCATGCCTGCGCGAACCCGAGGTGGTCGAAGCGTTTCTGCGCGACCTATGCACGCCTGCCGAGCTGGAAGCCATGGCCGACCGCTGGCGGGTGGTGCCGTTGCTGGTCAAGGGCGTGCCGTATCGCGAGATCCACGAGCTGACCCAGGTCAGCGTCACCACCATTGGGCGCGTTGCGCGCACCCTGGACCACGGTGCCGGCGGCTATGCCACGGCCTTGCGCGAGCAGTCTTCGCGCCCTGACGACTCCACTGAGAGAACAAGATGAGTGCTTCCACGGCAGCGCCGGCACGTGACCGGTTGCGTATCGCCATCCAGAGGAGCGGCCGCCTGGCCGAGCCGGCGCGTAGCCTGCTGGCCGCCTGCGGGCTGAGCTGGCGGCAGAGCCGCGACAAGCTGTTCTGCTACGGCGAGTCGTTGCCGGTGGACCTGCTGTTGGTACGCGACGACGACATTCCCGGCCTGATCGCCGATGGCGTCTGCGACCTGGGTATCGTCGGCCAGAACGAGCTGGAAGAGCAGGCCGCCGAGCGCCGCCGTAATGGCTTGCCGGCCGCCTATCATGCGGTACGTGGGGTCGGCTTCGGCCAGTGCCGCCTGATGCTGGCCGTGCCGGAAGAATGGGACTGGCACGGTGTGGCGCAGCTGGCGGGCAAGCGCATCGCCACCAGCTATCCGGCAATCCTGGCCGATTGGCTGGAGCGGCGGGGCATCGAGGCGACGGTGGTGGAGTTGTCCGGTTCGGTGGAAATCGCCCCTCGCCTGGGCACCGCCGATCTGATCTGCGATCTGGTCTCCAGCGGCGCCACCCTGGCCGCCAACCAGCTCAAGCCGGTCGAACTGGTGATGGAAAGCGAAGCAATGCTGGCCGGTGCGGTGCGCGAACCTGCAGATGCGCGTGCCGGCCTGCTGGCAATGCTGCTGCGGCGCATGGACGGCGTTCTCAAGCTGCGCGACAGCAAGCTGCTCATGTTCCGCGCCGAGCAGACCAATGTCGATGCGCTGCGGCGCCTGCTGCCCGACGCCGACCCGCTGGTGCAGTTGCCCGACGATGGCAACGGCGCGCTGCGCTTGCAGACCATGTGCCATGGCGCGGTGACCTGGCAACGCCTGGAAGAACTCGAACGCGCAGGTGCGCAAGGCTTGATGGTGTTGACGGTGGAGCGCTCGCTGGCATGAACATTCTCGATTGGTCCCAACTCGACGGCGCCGCACGCATCGACGCATTGACCCGCCCGGTGCAGACCGTGGCCACCCAAACACGCGACGCGGTCGTCGCATTGATTGACGAGGTACGCACGCGCGGTGATGTTGCGTTGCGCGAGATCACCGCGCGTTTCGATGGCGTGTCGCTGGAGAGCTTGGTGGTGAGCGAGGCCGACTTCGCCGCCGCCGAAGCGGCCGTTGCACCGGAACTGCGCCAGGCCATGCAGGATGCAGTGGCGCGCATCGACACCTTCCACCGCGCCGGCATGAGCGAAGGCTATGCGGTGGAAACCGCGCCGGGCGTGGTGTGCGAAAAGATCGTGCGGCCGATCGGCCGTGTGGGCCTGTATGTGCCGGCAGGCAGTGCGCCGTTGCCATCGACGGCCTTGATGCTGGGCGTGCCGGCACGTCTGGCCGGATGCCGCGAAGTGGTGCTGTGCACGCCGCCGCGCAAGGACGGTAGCGTGGACCCGGCGGTGCTGGTGGCCGCGCAGCTGACCGGCGTGCGCCGCGTATTCAAGCTCGGTGGCGCGCAGGCGATCGCGGCGATGGCATATGGCACCGAGTCGGTGCCCAGCTGCGACAAGCTGTTCGGCCCGGGCAATAGTTATGTCACCGAAGCCAAGCAGCAGGTGGCCCAATCCGGTGCGGCGGCGATCGACATGCCGGCCGGCCCCTCGGAAGTCTTGGTGATTGCCGATGCGGGCGCGCAACCGGCCTTCGTGGCTGCCGATCTGTTGTCGCAGGCCGAACACGGCCCCGATTCGCAGGTGCTGTTGCTCTCCGACAGCGACGCGTTGATCGATGCGGTGCGAGCGCAGCTGGAAGTTCAGCTGGCTCAACTGTCGCGTGCCGACATCGCGCGCCAGGCGCTGGCGCAATCGCGGCTGATCAAGGTGCAGACGCTGGATGAGGCGTTTGCGATCAGTAATCGCTATGCACCGGAGCACCTGATTCTTGCGTTGCGCGAACCGCGTGCGTGGTTGGCGCACGTCGAGGCGGCCGGTTCGGTGTTTCTCGGCGACTACACGCCCGAAGCGCTTGGCGATTATTGCAGCGGCATCAACCACGTATTGCCGACCAGCGGTGCAGCGCGTGCGTACAGCGGCGTGAGTGTGGCCAGCTTCCAGAACATGGTCAGCGTGCAGGCAGCCAGCAAGGCCGGCATCGACGGCATCGGCCAATGCGCACTGATCCTTGCGCGGGCCGAGGGGTTGGATGCGCATGCCAATGCGGTGGCGCTACGCATGGGAGCGGCAGCATGAGCGCGTCGTCGATACTGGATCTGCTGCGCGAAGATCTGCGTACATTCGCGGGTTATTCGTCGGCGCGCACCAGCACGTTGCAGGGCGATGTGTGGCTCAACGCCAACGAGTCTGCCTGGGCGAATTCTGCCGATCCCGATGCCAGCACGCGGCGCTATCCGGACCCGCAACCCAAGGGCCTGCGCAGCGCGCTTGCGGCGCTGTACGGTTGCGCACCGAAGCAGCTGTTGATCGGCCGCGGCAGCGACGAGGCGATCGATCTGCTGGTACGCGGCCTGTGCGTACCCGGGCGCGATGCGGTGCTGGTCACGCCACCGGTGTTCGGCATGTACGCCGTATGCGCGCGGCTGCAGAACGCGCCGTTGCTGGACGTGCCGCTGGTCGATGGGCCAGATGGATTCCATGCCGATATCCCGGCAATTGTGGCAACCGCGTTGGCCTCGAATGCCAAGTTGGTGTTTCTGTGCTCACCTTCCAATCCTGCTGGCTCGGCCATTGCGCTCGACGACATCGAACAAGCGCTGCAGGCCTTGCAAGGCAAGGCGCTGGTGGTGGTGGACGAGGCCTACGGTGAATTTTCCGATGTGCCTTCCGCGGTGGGCCTGCTCGGGCGTTACGACAATCTCGCGGTGTTGCGCACGCTTTCCAAGGCGCATGCGCTGGCAGCCGCGCGTATCGGCACGCTGATCGCCAATGCCGAGTTGATTGCCTTGCTGCGCCGCTGCCAGGCACCGTACCCGGTGCCTACGCCATGCGCAGCCATGGCCGAGCAGGCCCTGTCTGCGCCGGCGCTGGAGGTCACCCGCCGGCGTATCGCCGAGGTGCGAAGTGAGCGCGAGCGTGTGCACAAAGCGCTCGCACAGCTGGCCGGTGTGCGGCAGGTCTATCCCTCGCAAGGCAACTTCCTGCTGGTGCGATTTGATGATGCCGAGGCGGCCTTCCAGGCCCTGCTCGAGGCTGGCGTGGTGGTGCGCGATCAACGCGCAGTGCCGCGCCTGGCCGACGCCTTGCGCATCACCCTGGGCACGCACGAACAGAACGAGCGCGTGCTGAGCGCGCTGCAACGCACGCAGGAGGCCGCCGCATGACCCCGATTCTTTTTGTCGACCGCGACGGCACGCTGATCACCGAACCGGCCGATTACCAGATCGACGCATACGAAAAACTGCGCTTTGTCGATCATGTGATTCCGGCGCTGCTCAAGCTGCGCGATACCGGCTATCAGTTCGTCATCGTCAGCAACCAGGATGGGCTGGGCAGCGAGAGCTTCCCACGCGCGTCCTTCGACGGTCCGAACAATCTGATGCTGCAGATCTTCGCCAGCCAGGGCATCGAATTTCGCGACGTGCTGATCGATTGCAGCTGGCCTGCCGACAACGCGCCCACGCGCAAGCCCGGCATCGGCCTGATGCTGCCGTATCTGCAGGACCGCACCATCGACTGGGCACGCTCGGCCATGGTGGGCGACCGCATCACCGACATCCAGTTCGCGCACAACCTCAATATTCGCGGGTTCCAGCTGCGCACCGACGAATTCGGCGGCAAGTGGGACTGGCCCGGCATCGCCCATGAGCTGGCCGACGCGCCGCGCCGCGCGGTGGTTCAGCGCAACACCAAGGAAACCAGGATCCGCGTCGAACTGGATCTGGATCGTGTCGCCGAACCGAAGACCGCCACCGGTCTACCGTTCTTCGACCACATGCTGGAACAAATCGGCAAGCACGGCGGTTTTGCGCTGGAGATCCGGGCAGAAGGCGATCTGCATATCGATGAGCACCACACCATCGAAGACACCGGCCTTGCGCTGGGCCAGGCGCTACGTGAAGCGCTGGGCGACAAGCGCGGTATCGGCCGTTACGGCTTCGATCCGGAAAGCAGTCCCTGGCAGGTCGCCGGCGACAGGGCGCAGTATGGCTTCACGTTGCCGATGGACGAAACCATCGCCAGCGCGGCGCTGGACTTCAGCGGCCGGCCGTATTTCGTCTTCGACGGCGAGTTCAAGCGCGAGCGCGTCGGCGACATGCCGACCGAACTGGTGCCGCATTTCTTTCGTTCGATCTGCGATGCGTTCGGCTTGAATCTGCATCTGACTGTGCGCGGTGAGAACGATCACCACAAGGTGGAAGCCTGCTTCAAGGCCTTGGCACGTGCGTTGCGCCAGGCGATCCGCCGCGAGGGCACTGCGTTGCCGACCACCAAGGGCGCGCTATGACCGATGTTACGCTGATCGATGCCGGTGGCGCCAATCTGGGCTCGGTGCGCTATGCATTGGAACGCTTGGGCGTCGACGCACGCGTGGTGCGCGATGCGGCGGGCCTGCAGGGCGCACAGCGCGTGATCCTGCCCGGCGTCGGTGCTGCCCCAGAAGCGATGTCGCGTCTGCGCGCGCAGGGCCTGGTCGAGCCGTTGCGCGAGCTGCAGGTGCCGTTGATCGGTATCTGCTTGGGGATGCAGCTGCTGTTCGAGCGTTCCGAAGAAGGCGACGTGGAGTGCCTGAGGCTGCTGCCGGGCATCGTGCGGCATATGACGCCTGCACTTGGCATCCGTGTGCCCCACATCGGCTGGAATCAACTGGTACCGATGCGCGAGTCGGCCTTGCTGGCTGGTCTGCCGGAGCGCGCCAGTGCGTATTTCGTGCATGGTTACGCGGCGCCGGTGACGGCCGACACTGTGGCCGCCTGCGATCACGGCGGGCTGTTCACCGCCGTTGTGCAGAACGGGCTGCGCTGCGGCGCGCAATTCCACCCTGAGCGTTCGGCAGATACCGGTGCACGCATCCTGCGCAATTTTCTCGAGATGAGCTTCCCATGAGTTTCACCGTTTACCCGGCGCTGGATATCCGCAACGGCCGCGTGGTGCGCCTGCTGCAAGGCGATTACGCGCGCGAAACACAGTACGGCGACGACGTGCTGCCGCGTGCGCAGGCATTCGCCGATGCCGGTGCGCAGTGGATGCATCTGGTCGATCTGGATGCGGCCAAAGCGGGCGGCTACACCTTGGTCAGCACGCTCGGCGAGATCGCGCGTGCCACCGGCTTGCGCGTGCAGACCGGCGGCGGTGTGCGGTCGCGCGAGGATGTCGCGCGCATCCTCGACGCCGGCGCGGCACGCGTGGTGATCGGCTCGTTGGCAGTGCGCTATAGCGAGATGGTGATTGGCTGGCTGCAGGAATTCGGCGCCGATCGCCTGACGATCGCACTGGATACGCGCCAGGACGCCGATGGCATCTGGCAGTTGCCGGTGCACGGCTGGACCGAAGCGGCAGACGCCACGCTGGATCAATTGGCCGTGCGCTACGCGCAAGCCGGGCTGCAGCATCTGCTTTGCACCGACATCGCCCGCGACGGCATGCTGTCTGGCCCCAACATGGCGTTGTACGCGCATCTGCGCGCACTGACGCCGCAGCTGCAGGTGCAGGTCTCCGGCGGCGCGCGCAATCTTGCCGATGTTGCCGCGGCCAAGGCCGCAGGTTGCGCCGGTATTGTGCTGGGCAAGGCGTTGCTCGAAGGACATCTGGATCTCGACGAGGCACTGGCATGCTGAGCCGTCGCATCATTCCGTGCCTGGACGTGCGCGATGGCCGCGTGGTCAAGGGCGTCAAGTTCCGCGACCACATCGACATGGGCGACATTGTCGAATTGGCCTTGCGCTACCGCGCGCAGGGCGCCGACGAACTGGTGTTCTACGACATCGGTGCCAGTCCGGAAGGGCGTTCGGTCGACTACACCTGGGTCGAGCGGGTGGCACGGCTGATCGATATTCCGTTCTGCGTCGCCGGTGGCATTGGCGACGTGGAAACGGCGCGTGCGGTGTTGCATGCCGGCGCCGACAAGATTTCCATCAATTCGCCCGCGCTTGGCCGCCCGCAATTGATCTCCGAACTGGCCGATGCCTTCGGCGTGCAGTGTGTCGTGGTCGGCATCGATTCAATTCGTGAGGAAGATGGTCAGTGGCGCGTGCGCCGCTACACCGGCGACCCGAGCAAGACCCAGGCGCTGCCAATGCGCACGCTGGATTGGGTGGCCGAAGCGCAGCGGTTGGGCGCAGGCGAAATCGTGCTCAACTGCATGGACAACGATGGGGTGCGCCGCGGCTACGATATCGCCCAGCTGCGGCAGGTGCGCGCGTTGTGCCGGGTGCCCCTGATCGCTTCCGGCGGTGCGGGCGAGATGCAGCACTTTGCCGATGTCTTCGACCAGGCCGATGTGGATGGCGCATTGGCCGCCAGCGTGTTTCACAGTGGCGCGATTCCGATCCCGGAACTCAAGAAATTCTTGTGCGCGCAACAGATCGAGGTACGCGATGGGCAGTAACGAAGTGGCGACGGGCGATGCGCTCGCAACGCTGGATTGGAGCAAGGGCGAGGGCCTGTTGCCGGTGATCGTGCAGGACGCCGACACACTGCGCGTGCTGATGCTGGGCTACATGAATGCCGAAGCCTTGGCCGTCACCCGGCAGCGCGGTGACGTCACGTTTTTCAGCCGCAGCAAGCAGCGCTTGTGGACCAAGGGCGAGAGCTCGGGGAACGTATTGCGCGTGGTGTCGATCCAGACCGACTGCGACGCCGACACGTTGCTGGTGCAGGCGCGCCCGCATGGCCCGACCTGTCACCTGGGCCGCACCAGTTGCTTCCCGTCCGCGCCCGGGCAATTTCTGGGCAGCCTGGATGCACTGGTGGCCGAGCGCGAGCGTGAGCGGCCGCACGGTAGTTACACCACCAAGCTGTTCGAACAAGGCATCCGCCGCATCGCGCAGAAGGTGGGCGAGGAGGGTGTTGAAACCGCGCTGGCCGGCGTGGTGCAGGACGAAGACGCATTGCTCGGCGAATCGGCAGATCTGCTCTATCACCTGATCGTGTTGTTGCGCGCACGTGGGCTGGGCCTTGGCGATGCGGTCGCGTTGCTGGAGTCGCGACACACATAACGTAGCCGCGTAGGCGCGGTCATGGCTGCCGCCTTCGAAAGCGCGGTGTGCGCCTCGCGATGGCATGTACAATTTCCGCTGATCTTCGCGCAGGAAAACGCATGCATCCTCGCTTCCCTTTGTTGGCACTGGGCTTGCTTGCGGCAAGCGCATACGCGCGCGACACCACGGTCGATGGCATCGTCTACGAAGAACGCGCCGGGCGCGCCGGCCGCAGCGCGGATGAGCCGGGCGTGGCCGATGTGGCGGTTTCCAATGGCGAGCAAATCGTGCGTACCGACGCACAGGGTCGCTACCGCCTGCCGGTGCGCGACGGGCAGACGGTATTCGTGATCAAGCCGGGCGATCGCCGCTTTTTGCCCGCCGCCGACGGTCTGCCCGCGTTCTGGCGCCACTACGCACCGCGTGGTTCTGCCAAGCATCGCTACAGCGGTGTCGCCGCGACCGGTAGCAGCACGCGCAACTGGGATTTCGCGCTGACTCCACGCGCAAGTACCGCAACCGATGGCTTCCAGATGCTGGTGTTTGCCGACAGCCAGACCGCCAGCCTTGCCGAGGTTGGCTATTATCGGCGCGACATCGTGGAACCGATCATCGGCAAGACCACCGCCAGGCTGGGCACCACGCTGGGAGATATCGTCAGCGACGATCTAAGCTTGTATCCGGCCTTGAACAAGGTCACTACGCAGCTGGGCGTGCCGTGGTTCCATGTGCCGGGCAACCACGATCTGAACCTGGACGCGCACGACGATGCGCAGTCGCTCGACAGCTGGCACGCGGTCTACGGCCCGGACACCTATGCGGTGGAAGAGGCCAATACCAGCTTCGTGTTCCTGGACGATGTGATCTATACGCCTGGCGGCAAGCAGGCCTACATCGGTGGTCTGCGCGACGATCAATTCGTGTTCTTGCAGAACTACCTGGCGCAGCTGCCACGCGACCGGCTATTGGTGCTGGGCATTCATATCCACCTGTTCGACGCAGCGCCGGGGCAGGAAACCTTCCGGCATGCCGATCGCCGCCGTCTGTTCGCATTGCTGAAAGAGTTTCCGCATGTGTTGGTGCTCAGCGGCCATAGCCACACCCAGCGCCAGGTGGATCACGGTGCCGAGGAGGGCTGGCAGGGTGCTCGCCCGCTGCACGAATACAACGTCGGCGCGGCCAGCGGTGCGTTCTGGTCGGGCGCCAAGGATGCCGACGGCATCCCCGATGCGACGATGAGCGATGGCACTCCCAATGGCTATGCGGTGCTGCAGGTTGCTCCCAGCGGCAACTACACGCTGGCCTATCACGCTGCGCGCACGGCCGACGATGCGCAATTGCTGCTGCACGCACCCAAGGTACTGCGCAAGGGCGCGTATGCGGCGTGGGGCGTCTACGCCAATGTCTTCATGGGCCAGGACGACACCGTGGTCGAGATGCGCATCGATAACGGCGCATGGCAGCCGATGAAGCGGGTAGAGCGTGGCGATCCGCGTGTACTGGCAGAGAATGTGCGCGACGATGCGGCCGATGCATTGCGCGGTTACGACCGCTCGCCGGAGGCTACGCCGTCCACGCATCTGTGGCGCGGCGCATTGCCGACCGCGCTTGATGTGGGCGAACACACCGTCCAGGTGCGCGTGAACCTGCCTACCGGGCAGTACAGCGCCAGCACCGTGTACCGCCTGCAAACTGCTGAGCCGTAAGGCAGTTGTCTCGCCTAATGCCCTTCTCCCACCGGGAGAAGGTGCTTCGAAGGGGGGGATGAGGGTGCGCGCAATGCTGACATCACCCAACCCCTGGGTCACCTCGCGCCAACAGAATCTAGATCACCGCTGACGGTTGCTCGTTACGTCGTGCAGCCGCTCTCGATGCAGCGAGAGGGAGCGGTGTCTTCGTGATATCCAGGACGGACAGAAGCGCGGCTGCGACCTCGCGACGTTGAATCATGCGTCAGCTGAGACGCAGCCTCCTGATCGCTACAAACACGAACGCCTCCACAAGGGAGGCGTTTCGGGATCCGGGCTGGCAGGGCGTTGGCGCGCTGGCGAAGATCGATGCTGGCTGGCGGTTGCTTGCTGGCTGCGCGAGTGTAGCGAGGCCCGGTTGGTAGTGACGAAATGAGAATTAGTCTCAGCACGCGCTGTGGCTATCGATTGGATGCTGCAGGCGCGGATGGCAGCGTAGTTGCCGGGTTCACGGTTGCCGGGGCATTCGAGCGCGGCATTGCGTCCACCGGAGCATCATCCGATGCGTCGGTGGGGTCTACGCCCTGGTCCGCCTCGGCATCCACGTCCACCGACGGATACGGATACGCCACCGCCGGCCCGAGATGCACGCCGGCACGCCAACGCGCCAGCATCGGCGCGATGCGCTTGCCCAGCGATTGCTGCGGCAACGAGGGTAGCTCGTGTTCCTGCTTTTCGCGTGCGGTGATGGCGGCTTTGGCGATGTCGAATGCGGCCAACGGGTTGTCGCTCTGGTTCATCGCATCGATCAACCACGCCTGCCCGAAATAGGTGGCGTTGGAGGTATTGCCGCAGCCGAACGAGGGCCGATCGGCACGCGCGGCGGTGAGGATCAGCGTCTGCGGCGAGCGCAATGCGGGAATGAATCCTCCCGAATAGCAGGCCGACAGCACGATGATGCGATTGTCGATGCCGGCATCGTCCAGTGCCTTGCGCAGATCCTGCGGGCTGATGAAATCCTCTTCCTTGTCGTCCACCTGCACGTACAGGCTGTGGTCTTCGGTACCGTGGGTGGTGACGAACAACAACAGCGCGTCTTCCTTGCGATCCATGCGCTTGCCGATCGCGGCAAGCGTGTCGTAGAGATTGTCGTAAGTTGCCAGCGGAGCGTATGGATGCTCGCCCAGATTGTCCGGGTTGTTGACCAGCGTGACCACGCGCCCGCGCGCATCGAAGCGTCGCTCGGACAGCTGTTTGAGGTAGAGCGTCTCGTTGCGGAAGACGTCGTCGCTGGCATCGCCGGCAAAACCGACCACATACAGGTCGGTGACGCCGGGACGCTGCGGTTGCAACGCCTTCAGCGCTTGCGCAAGAGCGGCCTGATCGACCGGATCGACTGCGTCGTGGTTCTCGGCAGGCTGAGCCTGCAATGCAGTACCGGCGTCCGGATGGCAGCCGGCCATCAACGCCATCACGACGATCAGCGTGGAAAGTCGTCGCCATACTGCATGTGGTGCCAAACGCGAATGCAGCGACATGGCGCGCGCAGAGGTCCAGGAAAGACGGGTGAAGGGGCGGAGCGCGGTGCCCGCAGTGCAGACCAGTATCCCGTCGGATAGATGCATGCGGCGCGTCGCAGCTGGAACATAGCAGCGGCCTGCGCAGCGCCAACGGCCGATCGCGCTCAACGGCAAGGAGCGCAATCGGCTTGCAGATCGTGCTTACAGCAACAGCTGGCTAAAACTCTCCACGCGCTGGTGGCTGCCGACATCGTCGGCCGAACGCGGCGTGGGGTAGTCCTCCAGGCGGTCCAGTAGCGCGGTGCGCATGCCGGCCCGCTTGGCGGCATCGAGCTCTTCGATCACATCCGACAGGAACAGGATCTCCGGCCCCGGCACGCCAATGCGCTCGGCGATGCGGCGGTAGCTGGCGCTTTCGCGCTTGGGGCCGACTTCGGTGTCGAACCAGTCGGTGATCAGTCCGCTCAGGTCGCCCGCGTCGCTGTGTGCGAAGAAGAGTTTTTGCGCCGGCACCGAGCCGGACGAATACACATACAGCGGAATGCCCGCTGCGTGCCAGGCCTTGAGCTGGATCGCCGCATCGGCATAGATATGCGCAGTGAAGTCGGCCGTCTTGTAGCCGTCGCCCCAGATCAGGCCCTGCAAGGCCTTGAGCGCGGTGTGCTTACGGTCCTCGTCGATCCAGGTCTGCAGCGTGCTGATCAGCATCTCGTCCGGCACGTCCTCACCGATTTCGTCGGCCACCTGGTTGAGCCAGTGGCGCACCTGCGGATGATTGCCGTGTTCGCGCACATAGGCCGGCATGGCGCGGCGCGCATACGGGAACAAGACGTCCTTGACGAACGAAATGCTGCTGGTCGTACCTTCGATATCGGTGAGGATCGCTTGCGGTCGTGTCATCGTCAGCTGGCCTTGTGAGGTTTCTCGGGGACGTAGCGGGGGAATTGTTTGGCGATTTCGGTGCCGGTGAAGTATCCGACCCAGCCGTCCGGCTCGGTGAAGAATCGGATCGCCACGAAGTGCGGTTCCGGCCCCATGTCGAACCAGTGCAGGGTGCCGTTAGGCACGGCAATCAGGTCGTCCTTGACGCATTCGATCTCATAAACCTTGGCATCGACGTGCAGCGTGAACAGGCCCGAGCCGGCGACGAAGAACCGCACTTCATCTTCTTTGTGGAAGTGCTCGTCCAGAAACTTGGCGCGCATTTCTTCGCGCTTGGGGTTGTCCGGCGCGATGCTGACCACGTCCACGGTCTTGAAGCCGCGCTCGGCGCTGATGCGGTCGATATCGGCACGGTAGGCGTCCATCACCTGCTCGGGGGTGGCGCCCGGTTCAATCGGCGCGCTGGCATGCCAGCGTTCGAATGTCACGCCAATCTTCTGCAACTGGGCGGCGATCGCATCGCCGTCGCGGCTGTCGAATTCGGGGCTGGCGGGATTGGTGTCGGCAAAGATACGCAGTCGGCTCATGGCGGTCTGGCTCACGAATGGGGGACGGGCAGTACTCAGCGCGTGCCGCGCAGTTTCAGCAGTTCGAGTTCGCAATGCAGCAGGAATTCGAACGCTTCCAGATGACGACGTGCCTCGGCCATGTTGCGGCCCCAGGCATACAGGCCGTGTCCTTCGATGAGATAACCCGACATGCTTTGTTTGTCCAGCAAGGCTTCGACCTGCGCGGCCAGCACCTGCATGTCCTGGGTATTGGCGAACACCGGCACCTCCAGCGCGGTTTCGTGGGTGGTGTTGCCATCGAAGGCCTTGAGCAGTTCGTAGCCTTCCAGCCGGATCACGCCGCTGCCTGCATACAGGCGGGACGCAATCGTCTGCACCGGCGAGTGCGTATGCAGCACGCAACCGATCTCCGGGAACCGGCGATACAGCTGGGTGTGCAGCAGGGTTTCGGCAGACGGGCGCAACGGGCGGCCGACGGCCAGGCCATCGAAGTCCACCACCATGATGTCTTCTTCGACCAGGCGACCCTTGTCGCGGCCGGAGACGGTGATGGCCGCGTGCTGTTCGTCCAGACGGTGGGAGAAATTGCTGCTGGTCGCAGGCGTCCAGCCGGCATGGGCCAGCTCGCGGATATTGGCGATCAGCAGGTGTGCCAGCTCGTGCAGACGCGTGGTGCTGTAGGGCAGGGGGGCAGTGGTCGCATTCATGGACCTATTCTACTGCGCCCCAGGTGCATGGGCAGGTGCAGCGCAGCAGGCATCGTCCTGCCGCGCCACGCTGGCTCATGCGTAGGCTCAGCGGCCGTCGCGCAGACGGCTGTGGCGATACCCGTAGCCGAAGTAGATCACCAGCCCGACCAGCGTCCACAGGCCCATCAGCATCCAGTTGTGCAGCCTCATCGCCGACAGCAGCGCAAGGCAGCTCAACACGCCGGCGGTGCAGATCAGCCAGGCGGCCGGCATGCGGAACGGACGCGGCAGTTCCGGGTGCGTGCGACGCAGGATCAGCACGCCGGCGCAGACCACTGCGAAGGCGATCAACGTACCCATCGAGGTCAATTCGCCCAGCACATCCAGCGGGAACACCGCTGCCAGCAGCGCGATGCCGACACCGGTGATGACGGTATTGATATGCGGGGTGCGGTACTTGGGATGGATGCGGGTGAAGATCGACGGCAGCAGGCCGTCGCGCGCAATGATCATGAAGATGCGCGGCTGCCCGATGATCATCACCAGCACCACCGACGACAGCCCGATCAACGCGCCCACTTCCACGACCACGCGCAGCCAGGCCAGCTGTGGATGTGCCCCCACCGCGGTCACCACCGGCTCGTTGGTGCCGAGCAGGGTGTAAGGCACCAATCCGGTCATGACCGCCGCCATGGCGATGTAGAGCACGGTGCAGATCACCAGCGACAGGATCATGCCGATCGGCAGGTCGCGTTGCGGACGATGCGACTCCTGCGCCGCCACCGACACCGCTTCGAAGCCGATATAGGCGAAAAACACCATCGCTGCGCCGCGCAGCACGCCTTCCATGCCGTACTTGCCCGGGCCTTCGTTGGACGGAATGAACGGGTGCCAGTTGGCCGTGTCCACGTATTTCCAGCCCACCGCGATCACCAGCAGGATCAGGCCGGTCTTGAGGATCACCATGGCCATGTTCATTGCCGACGACTTGCGGATGCCCACATAGCACAGCCAGGTCAGCAGCAGCACGATGCCGGCCGCCGGCAGGTTGGCGATCGACCCGGTGGGTTGCAGATTGCCGTCCAGCGGCGCGTTGACGAATGCGGCCGGCAGGTGGAGGCCGAAATGCTCGAGCAGGCTCAGGAAGTAGCCGGTCCAGCTGACCGCCACCGCCGAGGCGGACACGCTGTATTCCAGCACCAGCATCCACCCGATGAACCACGCAGCCAGCTCGCCGAAGGTGGCGTAGGTGTAGGTGTAGGCGCTGCCGGAGACCGGCACCATCGCAGCGAATTCGGCGTAGGCCATCGCACAGAACGCACAGCACACCGCTGCGAGCACGAACGAGAGCATGATCGCCGGGCCGGCATGATCGGCCGCCGCCTGGCCGGTGATGACGAAGATGCCGCCGCCGATCACCGCGCCAATCCCCAGGGCGGTCAGCCCCCAGGGGCCAAGCGCGCGTTGCAGGCCCAGCCCGTCGGCCGCCTCATGGCTGGCGTGCGGGTGTTTGATGGCCCAAAGTTGTTTGAACATGGAGCGGTTCCGGCTTGGCGCTACGCGCGGTGATTGAATAACAAGACCGGCGTCGCGCGCCGGTCTTGCGAGAAGGTTAGGCCCGTTTCGCGAGGCGACTTTGGTGGATGCCGTAGCCGAAGTAGATCGCCAGGCCAATCACGGTCCAGCCCACGAACACCTTCCAGTGCTCCTGGAACGCCTGGAAGAACAGGAACAGGCAGGCCAACGCGCCCAGTGGGCAGATCACCATCGCCAGCGGCACCCGGAACGGGCGCGGCAGGTCGGGCTTGGTGAAGCGCAGCACCAGCACGCCGGCGCACACCGTGGAGAAGGCGAGCAGGGTACCCATCGAGACGAGTTCGCCCAGTACGCTGAGTGGGATCATGCCGACCAAGGAAGCAGCGACCACGCCGACGATCACGGTGCCGACGTAAGGCGTGCGGAATTTCGGGTGCACCTTGCCGAACAGCTTGGGCATCAGCCCATCCTTGGCCATGGTGTAGAAGATGCGCGGCTGCGCCATCAGCATCACCAGCACCACCGAGGACAAACCCGCGATGGCGCCGATTTCGACCGCGGTCTTGAGCCAGGTCAGTTGCGGGTGGGCTTCCAGGGCGGTGGCCACCGGCTTGGCGGTGCCGAGCTGGGTATAGGGCAGCAGGCCGGTCAGCACTGCGCAGACGATGATGTAGATGACGGTGCAGATGGCCAGCGTCACCATGATGCCAATCGGCATGTTCTTCTGCGGATCCTTGGTCTCGCCGGCGGAGGTGGAAACCGCGTCGAAGCCGATGTAGGAGAAGAACACGATGGACGCGGCGCGAAACACCCCGTCCCAGCCGAACTGGCCAGGGCCGGTGTTTTCCGGGATGAAGGGGTGCCAGTTCGCCGGGTCGATATAGGAAATGCCAAAGCCCACGAACAGGCAGATCACCACGACCTTGATCGCCACCACGATCGCGTTGGCGAACGCCGACTGGGTGATGCCGACGTAGCACAGGATGCTCACCGCGGCGACGATCAGCACGGCCGGCAGGTTGACCATATTCCCGGAACTGACAAAGCCGTGGCCGTCCCAGGCCAGTGGCGCACCCGCCAACTTTGCGGGAAACGGCAACCCCAGGGTGCCGGTGATGAAGCTGATCAGGTAGGCAGACCAGCCGACTGCCACGCTGGACCCGGCGAACAGGTATTCCAGCACCAGGCACCAGCCGATGAACCAGGCGATGCCTTCGCCAAGCGTGGCATATGAGTACGAATAGGCGCTGCCGGAGACCGGCATCATTGCGGCGAATTCGGTGTAGCACAGGCCGGCGAAGGCGCAGGCGATACCGGCAAACACGAACGACAGCATCACCGCCGGGCCGGCGTGATTGGCCGCGGCCTGGCCGGTCAGCACGAAGATGCCTGCGCCGATCACCGCGCCGATACCGAGCATGATCAGGTGCTTGGCTGTGAGGGTCCGTTGCAGCGTGGCTTCGCCTTGCAGGCTGCCTTCGACCGGTTCGCCTGCATCGACGTGGCCAGCGGGCTCGATCGGTTTGACCCTCAACAGGGACTTCAGCATTCGGTACATCCCCAAGTGGCAAAGCGCAGGCGCAGGCGCCCGGACGAATTTGTGCGCCGCATCCCGGTAGGACAGGCAAGCGGCCTACCTTGCCAAAGCTAAACGCTCACGACAAGCGCGTACGCAGCATGAATGGCGATAATGGCCGCCTGGCCCGCACCGGGCGACCGAGAAAGAGCGATGGTGGATGCAACCCTGCAGCAGCAATTGGCGACCTACCGCCTGTGTTGGCCGGAAGAAGCCGCGCTGGCCGAGCAGTTCGCGCAACTGCTGGACGATGCCACCGATCCATTCGTGCGCGAGCGTGTCGAAGGTCATTTCACCGGCTCGGCGTGGGTGGTCAGCGCCGACGGCACACGTACCTTGCTGACCCATCACCGCAAGCTGCAGCGCTGGCTGCAGCTGGGCGGGCACGCCGATGGCGACCGCAACCTGGCGCAGGTGGCATTACGCGAAGCGGAGGAGGAATCCGGACTCGTCGGCTTGCGGCTGGCCGATGGGCAGCTGTTCGATCTGGACCGTCACTGGATTCCTGCGCGCGGCGACGTGGCGGGGCATTGGCACTTTGATGCGCGTTACGTGGTGCTGGCCGGTGCGGACGAGGCATTCGAGGTCAGCGAAGAATCGCTGGCACTGGCATGGCGCCCGATCGCCGAGCTGCTTGCAGACCCCGAGCTCGATCCGTCGCTGCGGCGGATGGCGGAGAAGTGGCTGGGAAGCCGGGGGTGGTGATTCGGGAGTCGGGATTGGCAGAAGCGGTGGGCCGGCGCCGGTCTACCTAGCCGGCCCCATGTCTCCTTCTCACAGCGTGGTTGGGCCGGTGAACCCACCGATCGCCGCGAACCGCTGTTGCGAATCCCCAATCCCCAATCCCGCTCAATAAAGCACCCGCGTCCGCAAGGTGCCGGTGATCTGTCCCAGCTCGTCCTTCAGTATGCCGGCGAGCTCCTCGCTGGCGCCGACATCGATGACCACATAGCCCACCTTGGAGTCGGTGCGCAGGAACTGACCGTCGATGTTGACGTTGTGGCGCGAAAACAATTTGTTGATCTGCGACAGTACGCCCGGCACGTTGCGATGGATGTGCAGCAAACGCAGGCTTTCGGCGTGCTCGGGCAGGGTGACCTCGGGGAAGTTCACCGCCGACAAGGTGCTGCCGTTGTCGCTATAGCGCACCAGTTTGGCGGCGACCTCGATCCCGATGTTGTCCTGCGCTTCCAGCGTGCTGCCGCCCACGTGCGGGGTCAGGATCACATTGTCGTGCGCAGTGAGCGGCGATTCGAACGCATCGCCATTGCCCTTGGGCTCGATCGGGAAGACATCCACCGCCGCGCCGCCGATCTGGCCGGAGGTGAGTGCCGCATCCAGCGCGTCGATGTCGATGACGGTGCCACGCGAGGCGTTGATCAGATGCGCGCCGGGTTTCATGCGGGCAATTTCCGACGCACCGATCATGTCCTTGGTCGATGGCGTTTCCGGCACGTGCAAGGTCACCACGTCTGCGCGTGCCAGCAGGTCGTCCAGATCGATCGTGGCGCGGGCATTGCCCAGCGACAGCTTGGTTTCGATATCGTGGAAGATCACCTGCATCCCTAACGATTCGGCCAGCACGCCCACCTGGGTGCCGATATGCCCGTAGCCGACGATGCCCAGCACCTTGCCGCGCGTTTCGTGGCTGCCGGCGGCAGATTTGGACCAGCCGCCGCGATGGCATTCGGCGTTCTTCTGCGGAATGCCACGCAGCAACAGGATCGCCTCGGCGATGACCAGTTCGGCCACGCTGCGGGTGTTGGAGTAGGGCGCGTTGAAGACCGGGATGCCGGCCAGCTCGGCTGCGTCCAGGTCCACCTGGTTGGTGCCGATGCAGAAGCAGCCGACGGCGATCAGGCGCTTGGCGTGCGCCAGCACGTCGGCGCTCAGCTGCGTGCGCGAGCGGATACCGACGATATGCGCGTCGGCGATGCGGGCGATCAACTCGTCTTCCGGCAGCGATTTGGCGTGCAGTTCGATCTGTGAGTAGCCGGCAGCGCGGAACACGTCCACGGCGGTCGAGCTGACGCCTTCCAGCAACAGCACGCGGATGTCCTGCTTGGGAAACGAGGTTTTCTTCGGCGACATGGGGGAGCGCAATGCAGCAATCGGGTCGGCAACTATGCCAGATGGGGTGCGCGATTGGGTGGCCGCAACGCTGTGTTCGCACCGCCAAAGCCCTTGCGGTGCAACGGTTTCAGCTGAATCCAACGTGGCGTCGGCCGTAAGTGCGTCGGCTGGACGAGGCAGGCCAGCGCTGGCACGCTGTGCAGTTCCTACCGCATCGCCGCGTGCCATGACCGATCCCCGCATCCTTTCGTTGCATCAGGCCTTGCCTGCGTTGCGTTTGAAGACCGACCCGGCCGACCTGGAGCATTACGGGCGTGACTGGACCCGCCGCTGGACGCCGAACCCGCTCGCGATCGCCTTGCCCGGCTCGGTGGAGGAAGTGCAGGCGGTCATGCGTTGGGCGAACGCGCAGGGCGTGGCGGTGGTGCCGTCGGGGGGGCGCACGGGATTATCGGGCGGCGCAGTGGCTGCCAACGGCGAGCTGGTGCTGAGCCTGGAGCGCTTGAACAAGCCGCTGGATTTCAACGCGGTGGATCGCACGCTCACCGTGCAGGCCGGCATGCCGCTGGAAGCGGTGCACAACGCCGCGCGCGAGCATGGGTTGGTGTATCCGGTGGATTTTGCCGCGCGCGGCTCGTGTTCGATCGGCGGCAATATCGCCACCAATGCGGGCGGTATCCGGGTGATCCGTCACGGCAATACGCGCGAATGGGTGGCCGGGTTGAAGGTGGTCACCGGTGGCGGCGAGTTGCTGGAACTCAACAATGCGCTGGTGAAGAATTCCAGCGGCTACGACTTCCGCCATTTGATGATCGGCTCCGAAGGCACGCTTGGCATCATCGTCGAGGCCGTGCTGCGGCTGACCGACCCGCCGCCGCCCAGCAATGTGATGTTGCTGGCATTGCCATCCTTCGAGGTGTTGATGCAGGTGTTCGCCGCGTTCCGCGCGCAGCTGCGCCTGGAGGCTTTCGAATTTTTTACCGATCGCGCGCTGGAACATGTGCTTGCGCATGGCGCGCAGGCGCCGTTCGCCGAGGTGCACCCGTATTACGTGGTCACCGAATTCGCGGCAGGCGATCAGGCGCAGGAAGCTGCCGCGATGGCGGCCTTCGAGACCTGCATAGAGCAGGGCTGGGTCAGCGATGGCGTGATCAGCCAGAGCGATGCGCAGGCCGCGCAACTGTGGCGCCTGCGCGAAGGCATCACCGAAGCGCTGGCGCGCTACACGCCGTACAAGAACGATGTGTCGGTGCGCATTTCGGCGATGCCGGCCTTCCTGGCCGAAACCCAGGCCTTGCTCAGCGAGGCCTATCCGCACTTCGATGTGGTGTGGTTCGGGCATATTGGCGATGGCAATCTGCACATCAACGTGCTCAAACCCGATGCCACCAGCCAGGCCGATTTCGTTGCGGCTTGCGATCAGGTTACCAAGTTGCTGGCGCAGGCGCTGCAGCGTTTCGACGGCAGCATTTCCGCCGAACACGGCATCGGTCTGGTCAAGAAGGCCTATCTGTGGAGCACGCGCTCTGCCGAGGAAATCGCCTTGATGCGCGGAATCAAGCATGTGCTCGATCCGCATCTTTTGCTGAATCCCGGCAAGCTGTTCGAGATGCATGACGCACCTGCCAACACGCCCGCCGGTTAGTCTTCCAGCACCTTCACACGGAATCGATCAGCCCATGATGCGCTCCCTCGTGTTCTGCGCCTTGACGCTGCTGCCGCTGGCAGCGTTCGCATCCAGCCTGGCCGGGACGTCGGCAGGTGCCTCGTCGGCTGGCTCGTCCAAATTCTTCCGGCAGCAGTTCCGGCGACGACAAGGTGGTGGCCGACGCTCGCGAAGATGCGGCGGGTTTTGTCGCCAGCGATGGGGTCATCCGCGGCGCGCGCCTGGAAGCGGCGTTGCTGCAGTTGCGTGGCCGTAGCGACGCGGCGCGGCTGGCCAGCGATCTGGAGCTGGCGCAGTCCATCCTGGCCCAGTGAGTCTGCGCCGGCGGTGCGGTTGGCTGCTGCTGGCCGCCTTGATCGAACCGCAGGCGCAGGCCGAACTGTTGGTCGAGGTTGTTCGGTCGGACTTGCGTCCGGCTGAGATCCAAGCAAGCAACGCACTGGTGCAGCAGGTCGCGCAGCGACTGCCGCCGGGCTGGACGCAGCGGATGACCGCCCCGATCCAGCTGCAATGGCGCACCGATTTGCCGGCGCAGGTACATGGCTGTGCAATCGGCAATCGCATCCTGCTCGATCGCGCGCTGCTGCAGGCGTGGAGCGCGCAATCCGATGAAGCACGTTTCGATCGCAACGCAGCTGCCACGCGCGCGGCGATGGCCGCGCTGATACACGAACTAGCGCATGTGCTCGATCGCGGCGCAGGCAGCGCGTTGTCCCGCGATCGGCGCCTGCGCGATCTTGCCGGCTGGCAGGTGCGGCCGTGGCGGCTGGGGCGCGGCGCGAACCGGTTCAGCGACCGCAGCCCGGACGAGTTCGTTGCGGTCAATCTCGAGCATTACGTGCTGGACGCCGACTACGCGTGCCGACTTCCCGTGCTGGCGGCCTGGTTTACGCAGCGCCTCGGGACGCCGCAGGGCGCTGTGCCCTGCGAGACCGCGTTACCGTACCTGCAGGCCGACAACGACGCCGGTGCGATGTCGTTGCTGTCGCTGGATCCAGCACGCGTGTACGCGGTGGACTATCTGCTTGCCGAGGGCAATGAGCAGCCGATGAGCCGTTGGGGCCATAGCATGTTGCGCCTGGTGATCTGCGCACCCGGGCGTACCCCAGGCCCGGCGTGCCGGCTGGATCTGCAGTACCACCGCGTGCTGTCGTTTCGCGCGTTCGTGGTCGATGTGCAGATTTCCGGCTGGCGTGGGCTGACTGGTTCGTACCCGTCGCGGCTGTTCGTGCTGCCGTTGAACCAGGTCGTTGACGAATACACCAAGGTGGAATTGCGTGCCTTGTCGTCGGTGCCGCTGACGCTGGCGCCCGATGAGATCGCGGCCCTGCTCAAGCGCGCCGCGCAGGTGCATTGGAGCTACGACGGGCGCTATTACTTCATTGGCAACAACTGCGCGGTGGAAACCTACAAGTTGCTGCATGACGGGGCGCCGCGTCTGGCTGCGGCGAACTTGTCCTCGATCACGCCGCGCGGTCTGCGGCAACGATTGCAGCGTGCCGGCGTCGCCGATCTGCGGGTGCTAGACGACCCTGCACAAGCCATCCGCCAGGGCTATTACTTCGAATCGGCGGCAGCGCATTACCAGGCCATGTTCGACGTACTTCGGCGTGGCATCGCAGTGCCGCAGACTACTGTCGCGCAGTGGCTGGATGCCGCGCCCGAGGTGCGCGCGCAATGGTTCGACCGCGGTGGTCTGCGCGAAACTGCAGCGGCATTGTTGCTGGAACAGGCGGCCCTGCGTCGTCAGGAATTGCTGGCGCGCGATGCGCTCAAGCGCCTGTTGCAACCGGGCATGGCCGCGCGCGACGCGGTGCAGGGGCAGCTGCAGGCGCTGTTCGTGCGCCAGGCGCAACTCAGTCATCCGGCGGTGCTGTTGGGCAGCGTGGGGTATGGCTTGCCGCAAGCCGACGAGCAGCAACGGCTGAGCGCGCGCGTGGCGCAGGAAAGCGAGGTGTTGGTCGGTGGCTGGAAACAGCTGCAGCTGGCTGGACGCCAGCAATTGCCGGCCAACGTGCGCAATGGATTGGTGCAGGGCGAAGCGAATGTGGAACGTTTGCGTGCGCGTCTGCGTGTGCTTGCGCGCGGCGATGCGGCCGCCGCCGACGTGCTCACCCTCGCCCCTGCGCACGTGCAATCGCGACCCTGACCAGAACGGGTGAACTGTTTGCCCCTCTCCCGTCGGGAGAGGGGTTGGGGTGAGGGTA
This sequence comes from Xanthomonas axonopodis, assembly GCF_001304695.1. Lineage (GTDB taxonomy): Bacteria > Pseudomonadota > Gammaproteobacteria > Xanthomonadales > Xanthomonadaceae > Xanthomonas > Xanthomonas axonopodis. The sequence goes on along the minus strand of NZ_JFAQ01000101.1, from coordinate 9,438 downwards.
GGGCAGCCAGCATTCCCCGAATTGCCTCGCCCTCATTGAGCGGGCGGCGCGCCACCTTCTCTTGGCGAGAAAGGAAGGGCTGCAGTCCGCAGCTGTGAGTTCTGATGATGCTGCGACTAGCAGGAGTAGCCCACCTCACTAGCACACAGCTGTCGTATCAGCCGATGTATCTCAGCCGGCCGGTTGCAGATCCGCTTGCTTTGCATACTCACGCAGCCATTGGCTTACATGCGCGTCGTTGCGGTACTGCTGCATCAACTTGGCCAGGCGTGCTGGTGCCGGCGTGCAGAACTGTGCCACGGCCACTTCGATTTCATGCCGGCGGTCGGCGTCATACGGCTCTTCGCCGCCGAAGTGCTCGCAGGTGTCGTAGTCGTCGACCAGTCTGCGCACATCCTCCGGCATGCCGCACAGGCCTGCCGGATGCTGCAGCCATTCGTCTTTCACCTTGGGATCGGTGCAGGCCACCGGCGCAGGCGTTGCGGCCTGCGTTGGTGCTTGTTGCGCCAGCACACCCACCGCCACGACCACAGCAAAGCGACGCATCAGTCGGCGCGACCGGCAAATTCGCCCGTGGTGGTGTTGACCAGCACGCGTTCGCCGTTGGTGATGTACTCGGGCACCATGATTTCCATGCCGGTGTTGAGCTTGGCCGGCTTGGGCCGCTTGGTGGCGGTGCCGCCCTTCAATTCCGGTGGGGTCTCCACCACTTCCAGCGTCACCGTCTGCGGCAATTGCACGGCCACAGGTTGGTCGTCGATCACTTGTACATAGATGCCGCTCAGGCCATCGGTGATGTAGCCGGCGTCGGTGCCGATCACGTCCGCATCCAGCGTGTACGGGGTGAAGTCTTCGTCGTCCATGAACACGAACGCTTCGCCGTCCTTGTACGAAAACGTGGACTGCCGGCGCAGCAGCTCGACTTCCGGCAGGTTGTCGTCGGCGTCGAAGCTGGCGTCGGTTTTCACTCCGCCCGGCACGCTGTACATGATGAAACGAAAGCGCACATTGCCGCCGCGGCCCTGCGGCGAGCTGCGTTCGATGTCGCGGATCTGGTAAATGCCGCCGTTGTATTCGACGACGTTGCCTTTCTTGATGTCGTTGGCTTTCATGGGTTGAGTCAGAGATTAGGGATTGGGGATTTGGGATTGGCAAAAACAGGATTGCAGGAGGCGGGGAGGGTACGGAGTTCTCGCTGTGACGAATCCCCAATCCCGGCTACTTGGGTGCCAACCGCACGCCGCCGTCCAGGCGAATCACTTCGCCGTTGAGGTAGCGGTTGCGCAGGATGAAGGCGACGGTGTCGGCGTATTCGTCGGGCTGGCCTAGGCGCGAGGGGAATGAGATGGAGGCCGACAGCGATTGCTGCACGACCTCGGGCATGCCGTCGACCATCGGGGTCCAGAACACGCCCGGTGCGATCGTCATCACGCGGATGCCGAAGCGCGCCAGTTCGCGTGCCATCGGCAAGGTCATGCCGACCACGCCGCCTTTGCTGGCCGCATACGCGGCCTGGCCGATCTGGCCCTCGAATGCGGCGACCGAGGCGGTATTGACGATCACGCCGCGTTCGCCGTCATCGCCGCTGGTGTTGTGTTGCATGACATCGGCCGCGGCCTTGGCCACATTGAAGCTGCCGACCAGATTCACCAGCACGGTATTGCGGAAGGTGGCCAACGGCATCGGCGCTTCCTTGCCCAATACGCGGCCGGCGCCGAGGATGCCGGCGCAGTTCACCACCAGATTCAATCCGCCCAGCGCCTGCGTGGCCTGCGCCACATTGGCCGCGACCTGGGCCTCATCGGTGACATCGGTGGCGAGGTAATGCGCGTTGCCGGCACCGAGCAGCGCCAACGCCGCCTCGGCTTTGTCGGCGTTGACGTCGAATAGCGCGACCTTGCCGCCGTCGGCGACCAGACGCTGTGCGACAGCCACGCCGAGGCCGGAAACGCCGCCGGTAACGATGGCAAGGACAGAAGATGGCTGCATGCGGTGGTTCCCTGAGTAGCGTTGATGGCCGGTGGTAGCGGCAAACGAACGATCGGCGGAGCGGCCGGCAATTCTAGCCGAAGCCCCTGCGTGATCGCGGTGGTGGGTGGTGCACGATTGCTCGGGCAGGGATCCCTCAGCCGGCGGCAGCCAACGCCTTGCCGACCTTGCTGCCGGTGTCGCGACCGAGCAGCTGCGCCAGCCAGCGGCCGGTGCGGGCAAGCGCCGGCAGGTCGATGCCGGTGGGCATGCCCAGCCCCTGCAACAGGTACACCACGTCTTCGCTGGCAACGTTGCCGCTGGCGCCCTTGGCATACGGGCAGCCGCCCGCACCGGACACGGCCGCATCGATCACGCGCACGCCTTGCTCCAGGCAGGCCGCGATATTGGCCAGCGCCTGCCCATAGGTATCGTGGAAATGCACCGCCAACGCCTGCATCGGCACCGCCTGCGCCACCGCGGCCAGCATCTGACGCGCCTTGAGCGGTGTGCCTACGCCAATGGTGTCGCCCAGCGAGATTTCATAGCAGCCGAGCGCGTGCAGACGTTGCGCCACATCGACCACATCGGCCACCGGCACCTTGCCCTGGTACGGGCAGCCCAGCACGGTGGAGACGTAGCCACGCACGCGCACACCATCGAGCGCGGCCTGCTGCAGGATCGGCCGAAACCGTTCGATCGATTCGTCGATGCCGGCATTGGTATTGGTGCGATTGAACGCCTCCGACGTGGCGGTGAATACCGCCACTTCCTGCGCTCCGGCGGCGCGTGCGCGTTCGTAGCCCTGCAGGTTGGGCACCAGCACCGGATATGCGATGCCCGGCGCCTGCGCGATGCCGGCAAACACCTCGGCGGCGTCGGCCAGCTGTGGTACCCAGCGCGGGCTGACGAAGCTGGTCGCTTCGATCGTGCGCAGCCCGGTGGCCGAGAGTTGATCGATCAACGCGATCTTGTCGGCAGTGGCGATCGGCTGCGCTTCGTTTTGCAGGCCATCGCGCGGGCCAACTTCGACAATGCGGACGAAGTCGCTCATGCGCGCACATCGCTGCGCGCATGGCGGCGTGCAGACATCGCCGCAACCTCATGCACGGTGGCGGCAGAATGCGCGAACAAGGAAACCAGGGACATGGGAAAGAGACTCATGCAGGGAGGTGGCAGACCGCTTCGCAATTGTTGCCATCAGGGTCAAGCACAAAGGCGCTGAAATAATGTGCGTGGTAATGCGGGCGCAGGCCGGGTGCGCCGTGATCGCGGCCACCGGCGGCCAGCGCAGCACGATGAAACGCATCGACGCTGTCGCGGTCGGTCGCCGTCAGCGCGACATGGGTGGTGCCCGGCGTCTGCGCGTGGGAGCCCAGCCAGAGAAACGGGCGCTCGGTGCCGAAGCCGGCATGCGCGCGGCTGCCGGTCTGCGCGGCCGTCAGTTCCACCAGCAGCGTGATGCCCAGTGGCGCAAGCGCGGCCTGGTAGAACGCGCTGCTGGTTTGCAGATCGCTGCAGGCCAGGCCGATATGGTCGATCGCGCTCACGCCAGGCTCTCCGTCACCCACGCGGCGCTGCGCTTGTCGAGAAACGCACCCAGGCCTTCCTGGCCTTCGGGGGACACGCGCAGACGGGCAATCAACGCCGCATTGGCGGCATCGATGGCATCGCGGTCGGCAGCCGGCAGCACTGAGCGCACCAGCGCTTTGGCGCTGCTGGTGGCCAGCGGCGCCGCGGCCAGCAGCAGGCGAACCTGGCGCTCCACGGCGATATCCAGTTGATCGGCAGCCACCAGCTGGTGCAGCAGACCCAGCAACTGCGCGGTACCGGCATCGAAGATCTCGGCGGTTGCGAACCAGCGCCGCGCCTGGCGCGCACCGATCGCTGCAACCACATAGGGAGAAATGACCGCCGGCAGCAGGCCGAGCTTGCTCTCGGTCAGGCCGAAGCGCGCCTCGGTGCAGCCGATGGCAATATCGCAACACGCCACCAGGCCGACACCTCCGCCGAAGGCGGCCCCGTTGACGCGCGCGATGGTGGGCTTGGGCAGTTCATCCAGGGTGCGCATCAGCTGCGCCAGCGCCAGTGCGTCGGCGGCGTTCTCGGCTTCGCTGGCGCTGGCCATGCCATGCATCCAGTTCAGGTCTGCGCCGGCGGAAAAAGCCGCGCCATCACCGGTGAGCACGACGACGCGCATCTGCGACGCCCGGCCCGCCTCGCGTAAGGCATCGGTCAGCGCGGCGATCAGCGTCGCATCGAAGGCGTTGTGGACTGCAGGGCGATGCAATCGCAAGGTGCGGACCGCTCCGTGGTCTTCGACGATCAAGCCGGTGTCCTGCATTGCGTACGTCCATGAATGGGATGCGAACCATGATAGCGGGCCGGGTCGCCGGAGCCATGACGCGGTGCGTCGATGCTAGAATTGAGAACCATTCCTAACAATCAGGCCGTCTTTGTGACGCTGTCCGACATGCCTTTGCATCGCGCCGCCATCGTGGACTCCGTGGAGGATCGTCTCCCCAACGACACGATCGCCCGGCGCTTGCGGGAGTTGGGGTTTGTCGCAGGCGAGGAAGTCACGGTGCTGGCTACCGGGCCGGTCGGTCGCGAGCCGTTGTTGGTGCAGGTGGGTTATACGCGTTTTGCCCTGCGGCGCAGCGAGGCCGCGCGCGTGCAGGTGCGCCATGCGGGAGTATCGGCATGACCGCGGCCACCGTTCCGCTGCGCCTGGCGCTGGTTGGCAACCCCAACAGCGGCAAGACCGCGCTGTTCAACCAGCTGACCGGCAGCCGGCAAAAAGTGGCTAACTACACCGGCGTCACCGTCGAGCGTAAGGAAGGCCACTTCCGCGCACCGTCCGGGCGCGCCTTTGCGGTGCTGGATCTGCCCGGCGCCTACAGCCTGCAACCGGCGAGCCTGGATGAGGCGATCACCCGCGATCTGTGCCGCGGCTTTTATCCGGGCGAGCCGGCGCCGGACGTGCTGGTCTACGTGATGGACGCGACCAATCTGCGCCTGCATCTGCGCTTTGCGCTGGAACTGCGCGAGCTCGGCCGGCCGATGATCGTGGCGCTGAACATGATGGATGCCGCGCAGCGACGCGGCATCGTCATCGATCTGCCGGCGCTGGAGCAGGCGCTCGGCGTGCCGGTGGTCGAAACGGTGGCGGTGCGGCGCGGTGGTGCCAAGGTGCTGGTCGAGCGGCTCGATGCGCAAGCGGCACGCCTGGCGGCGCCCGCCGCCAATCCGCTGGCCGACGGTAATTATCACGCGCTGGTGCGGCAGATCCTGGGCGCAGCGGTGACCATGCCCACCCGCACCTCGCGCGTGGACGATGCGTTAGACCGCTGGCTGCTGCATCCGGTCTGGGGCCTGTTCACGCTGGCGGTGGTGATGTTCCTGATCTTCCAGGCGGTCTACGCCTGGGCTGCGCCGGTCATGGACCTGATCGACGGCGGCACCGCTGCCTTGGGCGATTGGGTCGGTGCGACCTTGCCGGAAGGTCCGCTCAATAGCCTGCTCAAGGATGGCGTTATCGCCGGGCTGGGCGGGGTGATCGTGTTCCTGCCGCAGATCCTGATCCTGTTCGCCTTCATCCTGGCATTGGAAGAATCCGGCTATCTGCCGCGTGCGGCGTTTCTGCTCGATCGCATGATGTCGGTGGCTGGTTTGTCGGGACGTTCGTTCATTCCGCTGTTGTCGAGCTTTGCGTGTGCGGTGCCAGGCATCATGTCCACACGCAGCATCCAGGATCCGCGCGACCGGCTTGCCACCATCATGGTCGCGCCGCTGATGACGTGTTCGGCGCGGCTGCCGGTGTATGCGTTGTTGATCGGCGCCTTCATTCCGCAGAAGATCGTGTGGGGCATCTTCAACCAGCAGGGGCTGGTGCTGTTCGGTCTGTACGCTGCGGCCATTGTCAGTGCGCTGCTGGTTTCGTGGACGATGAAGAAATGGCGGCGCGACAAGAGCGAGCATCCGTTGATGCTGGAACTGCCGTCCTACCGCGTGCCGCAGGTACGCGATCTGGCGCTGGGGCTGTGGGAGCGCGCATGGATCTTTCTCAAGCGCGTGGGTGGCATCATCCTGGCGCTGACTATCCTGCTGTGGTTCCTGCTGTCGTTTCCCGAAGCGCCGGCCAATGTCACCTTGCCGGCGATCGACTACAGCTTCGCCGGTCGTATCGGCCACGCAATGGCGGTGTTCTTCGCACCGCTGGGCTTCAACTGGCAGATCTGCATCGCGTTGATTCCCGGCCTGGCCGCGCGCGAAGTGGCGGTGGCCTCGCTGGCCACGGTGTACGCGTTGTCTGCTGCCGACGATGACGCGGCAGCGCAGGCGCTGTCGCCGTTGATCAGCGACGGGTGGTCGCTGGCCACTGCGTTGTCGCTGCTGGTCTGGTACATCTACGCGCCGATGTGCATTTCCACGCTGGCCACGATCAAGCGCGAAACCAACTCGTGGAAGCAGATGACCATCAGCGCGGTGTACCTGTTCGCGCTGGCCTACCTGGCGTCGCTGGTGACCTACCAGCTGGCCGTGCTGCTGGGAGCCGGCTGAGATGACGCTTTCGCTCGCGCTGCAATACCTGGTGATCGCCATCGTAGTGCTGGTCAGCCTGTGGGTGGTGATGAAGAAACAGTTTCCCGGTGTGCTGCGTCGCCTGCGTGGCGCCCTTGCGCTTGGGTTGCTGCGCAACGGGCGACCGGCATGGATGCAGACATTGGGGCGCCGCGTGGCACCGCCCGCCACCCAAAACGTCTCGGCCTGCGGTGGTTGCGACAGCTGCGGCCCGACACCGCCGCGTCGCCACTGATACCCGCGGCGTCGGCTACACTTTCGCGGCCACAGGACGCGGCGGAACAGGGGGGCGGTGATGCGTTTGCTGGTGTTGTTGGCGGTGCTGGCGGTCGTTGCGGGTGTCTATAACTACGGTGGCAACGCGCTCGACGAAAAGCAGGTGCGCGATTTCTATGCCGCGCACGACAAGGCGATCTTGAGCCAGGACGGCGAGGTGCTCTGCGCGATGACCGCGCCGGAATTCGAAATGGGGGTGCTGTACCGCATGGATTCGCATCAGCAGCGGCAGACCGCCAACCGCGAGAAATATTGCAAGTCCAACGGCGAATGGGCACAGGTGCTGCGGCAGATGAGCCACGTGGCCGATCCGGAAGAGCTGATCGATTACAAGCAGTCGATCACCAAGATCGACATCGCCGCAGACGAGCACTCGGCGATGGTCGAAACCCGCGCCACGCTTGGTCTGCCGGGTGTGCGCATGACCTTTCGCACACGCGACACGGTGATCCGCAAGCGCTGGAAGACGCTCATCGCCCGCAGCGAAGGCACTGCCTGGGTTGGCCCGGCGTATCAATAAGCACCGCTGACCAAGCGACTGCGCGTGCTGCCCGCGGCGCGATCGGCGCTGGGTGCGGCATGTGGTGATGCGGACAGAGCAGTTGCAGTGCCGCCCTCCACCGTTGCCTGGTGATTGCCGGCGACGTGCTGCTGCCTCTGGACTCCGTGCCTGGCGACGAGTGGCCAGCGATCCGTCGCTGTACTGCACAGCGCCGCAACCACTGGCGTTCGCTATGCTTGCGCCATGACGACTTCCTTCCAGATCTCCCGACGTGCGCAGGCGCTGACCAGTTCGGCGATTCGCGAAATTCTCAAGGTGACCGAACGGCCGGAGGTCATTTCCTTCGCCGGCGGCTTGCCGTCACCAGCCACCTTTCCCGTGGAGCGCATGCGCGCTGCCAGCGACCAGGTGCTGCGCGACGCCCCGCAGGCGGCATTGCAATACGGCCCGACCGAAGGTTATGCGCCGCTGCGCGAATGGGTGGCCGCGCGACTGAGTCGCGATGGCGCCGGCATCCGCCCCAGCCAGGTGCTGATCACCACCGGCTCGCAACAAGGCCTGGACCTGCTCGGCAAGGTCTTCATCGACGAAGGCAGCAAGGTGCTGGTGGAAACGCCGAGCTACCTGGGCGCATTGCAGGCGTTTTCGTTGTTCCAGCCGGCATTCGTCGGCATGCCCTCGGACGCGGACGGCGTGGTGGTGGATGCGCTGGATCCGTCGTTGCTGGCCGATGCGCGCTTTCTGTATTGTCTGCCCAATTTTCAGAATCCCACCGGCCGGCGCTTGCCGTTGGCGCGTCGCCAGGCCTTGGTGGCGCGTGCGGCCGAGGCAGGCGTGCCGATCGTCGAAGACGACCCGTATGGCGAGCTGTACTACAGCGGCCAGCCGTTGCCGAGTCTGTTGTCGATGAACCCGGAAGGCGTCATCTACATGGGCTCCTTTTCCAAGGTGCTCGCGCCCGGCCTGCGGCTGGGCTATGTGGTAGCGCCCGAAGCGGTGCTGGGCAAGCTGATCCAGGCCAAGCAGGCGGCCGATCTGCACACCCCATCGTTCACGCAGCGCGTGGTGTACCAGACGCTGCAGGACGATTTTCTCGAAACCCATATGCCGCAGATCCGTGCGCTGTACGCGCGCCAGTGCAGCCTGATGCTGGAGGCGCTGGACGGGCACTTCCCGGCGCAGATGCAGTGGAATCGCCCGGAGGGCGGCATGTTCCTATGGGTGACCCTGCCACCGGGGCTGGACGGGACCGCGTTGCTGGCGCGGGCCATCGCACGCAATGTCGCGTTCGTACCCGGCGCGCCGTTCTTCGCCACCTTGCCGCAGACCAATACGCTGCGCCTGTCGTTCGTCACCGTACCCGGCGAGAAGATCGATGCCGGCATCCAGGTGCTGGGCGAGCTGCTGCGCGAGGCGCTTGCCGAATCGCCAGGGCTGGGTGCGTGACGGTGGCGACGGCGGAGCAGGGTGCGCTGATCGCGATCAGGATCGATCACGTAGCCGTCGGCAGCGCGCGCGACTTCACTCGCCCCGGCAGCCGCAGTGCGATCGACAAACGGCCGCTGCAGCGGGCGGTGCAGGTGGACATCGAAGGCCTGGAGGGCGACGAGCAAGGCGACCGGCGCGTGCATGGCGGGCCGGACAAGGCCATCCATCATTACCTGCGCGATCACTACGCCGCCTGGCGCGATGAACTTGGTCCGCACGTGTTGCTGGAGGCGGCAGGTGCCTTCGGCGAAAACCTCAGCAGTGTGGGCGTGACCGAAGCCGACGTCTGTCTCGGTGATCGCTTCACCTTGGGCACGGCTGTGGTGGAGGTGTCACAGTTGCGACAACCGTGCTGGAAGCTGTCGGACCGGTTTGGTGTGCGCGAGCTGGCGCGGCGTGTGCAGGAAACCGGCCGTACCGGCTGGTATTACCTGTTCAGTCCCGGCATTAGATGGATCGGATTCACTTTGAACCGCTCGGGTTCGGATGTCCACTGCTTGCAGATGAATTCGTACGGTGTCAGACCCTTCAGAGCTTTGAGCCTGCGACCGTAGTTGTAGGCGTCGATGAAGTTGGCTAAATGCTGTTGCAGTTGTGCGTGATCGTCGTAATGGAAGCGT
>NZ_JFAQ01000100.1 GCF_001304695.1 Xanthomonas axonopodis | reverse complement strand
AGGACGGGGGGACGTCGAGGGCTGGCTGGAACCACGCTGCAGCATCGACCAGAACTTCTGCCCGGCGTCCTTGTTGCCGTAGAAGGTGCAGGCGTACAGAGGGCCCTTATAGCCGGTGGCATCGCACAGGCTTTTGTAGAACTGGAATTGCAGGATGTGCGAGAGGAAGTAGCGCGTGTACGGCGTGTTGGCCGCAACGTGGTACTTGGCGCCGGGGTCGAAGAACGCCTCGCCGCGCGGCGTGACCGGGGCCACGCCCTGGTATTTGGCCTTCAGTTCCCACCACGCCTGGTTGTAGCGGTCCGGGCCGATCGAGCCATCGAACACGCCCCAGCGCCAGCGGTCGATCATCAGCCCGAACGGCAGGAACGCCACTTTGTCCAACGCCATGCGCATCTGTGCGTTAATCAGTGCCTCGCGGCTGGCTTGCGGCACTTTACCTAATAATGTAGACGATTTCTATTTATGTGAATTATATCACAATTTATTCGAGGATTCTAGCCTATATCGATTGCTTGGTGAGGTGTCAGCACATTGCACAGGTACTGGCGGGCACATGGCTAGTTGTCGCTACGTTCTTTCTGGGAAATTGACATCTGCCGCGTTGTCGGCCCCATGACACAAGGGTCTTGTGTCCAATAGCGAAGTAAAGGAGTATTGCGATGCGTGCAATGTCAATTGATGAAGTTCAATTGGTCAGCGGTGGTATCTCTGGCTATGAAGGTTCAGGTGCGATTTTGACAGTGCTTGGCACAGGTGCTGCCATCGCTACTGCTCCCATCAGTGCGCCGGTTATTGGCCTAGCTCTTGGGGCTGCTGCAGGTTTAGCCATTGCTCAATATTTGGCCGAATAGTTGAGTGATAGAAAACGCACGCCAGTCCTTACTTTAGAGGGCTGGCGTGTAAAATGTCGATGCGTAATCGCACAAATGTGTGTATCCGCAAGATCTGGTTGGGGATGTAGACTGAAGTGCAATGAAGTGAGTTGAATCTGACTTGTTCGATCAATAAGTTGCATTGGAAGAGATTATTAGTGATGGATGGTTATAAGCGATGGGATGATGGGCAGGGATTCCCTGATAATGAGCAAAGGCAGTGGTCCTTATTTGATCGTCGGCAGCCTAAAAGCATTACCTTGCAAGATGCCATGAATCTTGCGTCTAGGTGGTTGCCAGCGAACTCAATGCTGATTGCGTCACCTAACTCAACGAAATTCCTTCCTCCGATTCTTATACCGGAGCTGGAACACGTCGCATTTAAGTCCGTGCAGGGCAACTACAAGAGAATATCCGTTGGATTACTTGTTTTTGGTATGCTCCTCTGTATCGTTGCTTTTCAGCAGATGGGTTCTAAAGTATTTCATATTGGCCTCCTGTCCGTGAGTCTCGCGGGTGCTCTTATTCTTGACTATTGCGTGGGAATAGGTTCAAAAGCCGGTCTTGTACAGCGAGCTATGTTTTTTCGATGGCTTAAAGTCGATAAACGGTCGCGTCAAGGTGGGCTAATCTGGATGGGATTAATTCTGGCTGCAGGATGCTTTCAGCTTCTAATGATGGAGCGCCTTGGTAGCAACGACTTGGTCTTTAAGCGAATAGGTGCAATGTATTCGCCAATTAATTCTGGTGAGTACTGGCGTTTTGTTTCGGGTCCATTCCTGCACTACTCACTATATCATTTTATAAATAATGCCGCGCTTCTATTTTTTGTGGGTGTGCTCTCATCTGCTTTGTTGGGATACGTGAGCTTTATGGTGTTCTTCTTTGGGAATATAATTGCTGCGTATGCGCAAATGAATTGCGGGGGTCATTTGTTTGATAATTACGGAGGGTTGTCTGGTGGTGTGTATGCCCTCTTTGGTTTCGTTATTTTTTCGGGTTTTACTAGTCGATCCCTTATGCCGAAAGGGTTCTGTCTGTTTGTTGCAAATCTTGCTGTTCTGGGAGTGTTGGGGGCCGAATTGATGTCGGAGAATGCTGCCACGGCCGCGCATTTCGCAGGATTTTTCTTTGGTCTTATTTGCGGCTTGATTCTAAAAATCTCCGCCGTTTTTAAGCGTGCTTAGCTTTCCTTGCGTGTTGCTGCGCCTCAGGCAACACGCTTGATGGGGGCTCAATGCGGTGTTGTCGACTTGGCAGTGTCCCAGCCGCACCGACGTCCCTGGTTCTGCTGCTTGAGCCACTCCTGGATCGGCGCGAAGTATTCCAGTAACGGGCCGGCATCGAGGCGTTCGCTGCCGGTAAGTTCCTTGAGCGTGGCCTGCCAGGGTTGGCTGGCACCACGTTGCAGCATCGACCAGAACTTCTGCCCGGCGTCCTTGTTGCCGTAGAAGTTGCAGTCGTACAGCGGTCCCTGATGGCCGGCGGCCTGACACAGGCCCTTATAGAACTGGAATTGCAGGATATGCGCCAGAAAATAGCGCGTGTAGGGTGTGTTGCCCGGCACGTGGTACTTGGCGCCAGGGTCGAAGAACTCTTCGCCGCGCGCGCTGGCCGGCGCCACGCCCTGGTACTTGACTTTCAGTTCCCACCAGGCCTGGTTGTAATGCTCGGGCGTGATGGAGCCGTCGAACACGCCCCAGCGCCATCGGTCGATCATCAGGCCGAACGGCAGGAACGCCACCTTGCTCAGCGCCATGCGCATCTGCGAATTGATCAACGACTCGCGGCCGGTCTGTTGTTCGCCCACCATGCCGATCGACTGCAGGTACTTCGGCGTCATCGCCAGCACGATGGTGTCGCCGATCGCTTCGTGGAAGCCGTCGTTGGCGCCGTTCTGGAACAGCGGCGGCAACGGGTTATAGGCCAGGTCGTAATAGATGTGGCCCAGCTCGTGGTAGATGGTGGTGAAGTCTTCTTCGGTGGGTCTGATGCACATCTTGGTGCGCACGTCCGCACCGATATTTTGGTTGGCCTCGCCGCCCATGTTCATGTCCCAGGCGCTGGCGTGGCAGACCACATCGCGGTCCAGCGGCTTGATGAACTGCGAGCGCTGCCAATAGGTGTCCGGCAGCTTGGGCATGCCCAGCGAGGTGTAGAAATCCTGCGCGCGTTCGGTCATCTGCTTGGCGGTACGCAGCTGCGCTTCGCGTTCGGCGTTGAAGCGTGCAGCCGCGCCTCCGTCGCCGCCGGTGTTGCGCGCCAGCACTGCGGTGAGGTTGCCCTGGTACTGCTTTTCCAACGCGGAGGTGATGTCCAGATCGCCGGCCCCGGGGTAGGGCTGCAGCAGATCCCACAGATTGCTCCAGTCCTGCTGCCACATATTGCCCATCAGATGCGCCGGCAACAGGCCGCCGGCGACCTCGCCCTTGTCCTTGCCGTATTGTGTATCGAGCTTGCCGCGCGCATAGCACTGCAACTGCGCATACAACGGTTTGACCTGTTCCCACAGGCGGTCGGTTTCGCTGGCCAGTTGCGTCGGCGGCATGTCGTAGCCGCTGCGCCATAACACCCCGACGTCGGCGAAACCCAACCCGCGTGCGCCCTCGTTGGCCAGTTCCACGAAGCGCTGGTAGTCCTTGCGCATGGGCTGCGCAGTGCTGTGCCAGCCCTGCCAGGCGTCGAGTTGTTCGTTGTAGTCGCGGCTACTGGCCAGCACTTGCTCCAACTCGCCGAGCTGGCGGCAACGGCGCTGTTCGCCTTCGCCCACGCAGTAGCTGCCGGCGCCGTAATCGCCTTCCATCTTGGCGGCGATGCGGGTGAGTTCGGCCAGTTTGGCCGGGTCGCGTGGTGCGGGCAGGGCACTCAGCAATTTGAGCAACTGCAGCGCACGCGCACTGTCGGCCGACATCGGTGTGCCGGCGTACTGTTTGGATTGTTCGATCCAGCGATCCAGCTGCGCCAGCGAGCGTTCGTTGGCCTTGGCCGCCAGCAACTGCGAATCGCCGTTGATGTAGGTCGACGACAGCCATTGCGCAGCAGTGGTTTCCGGATAAGCCGCCTTGTATTCGGCGCTGATGCGCGCAACGAACTGGTCGGCGCTTTCGGCCGGCGCGGTCTTGCTCACGACAGGTTTGTTCGGTGGTGCCGCATCCCGGCGGCAGGCCGACAGGCTCAGGGTGCCGGCAGCCACAGCCAACGCCAGCAACAGCAAACGAGGATTCACGGGTGGTCCTTGCAGTGAAGTCCGGCGAAGGCTAGAGTGCGCCGGGTTTCAGGGCAAGGGGCAACGCCGGCCACGCATGCGATGGGGCGGGCAGACCCAGGCGTTGGCGATCAGCGCAGCGTCGTGCCGGTGCACTTGGCGAACAGGTCGCGCTCGGGCGCATAGACGCTGGTCTTGACCTGCATCAACCCCAGGACAGACGGGAACAGCGCATCCTGATCGGTGTATTGCCCGGCACGGTGACGCAGGCAGGCTTCGTCCAGGCCGCGATCGCGCGCGAACTCCGGCGAGAACCACATCACCATCGGCACATGGGTCTGCTCCTTGGGCGCGATGGCATACGGAACGCCGTGCAGGTACAGGCCTTTTTCGCCGAGCGATTCGCCATGATCGGAGAGATAGATCATCGCCGTGTCGTAGTCAGGCAGGCCGCGCAGCGCGTGGATGGCCTGATTGAGGAAATGGTCGGTGTACAAAATCGAATTGTCGTAGGCGTTGACGATGTCCTGGCGGCCGCAGCTGCCCAGATCTGCGGTCTTGCACACCGGCTTGAAGCGTTCGAACTGCGCGGGGTACCGCTCGAAGTAGCTCGGGCCGTGGCTACCCAGTTGATGCACCACCACCACGCGGTCGCCAGGCTTTGCGTGCACCTGCGCAGCCAGATCGCTCAACAGGATCTCGTCCATGCAGCGGCCATCGGTGCACAGGCCCGGTGTGGTGGCATCGTCCAGCTTCTGGATCTCCAAGCCGTCGCACACGCCCTTGCAGCCGGACTGGTTGTCGCGCCACAGCGTCGAAATGCCAGCGTGTTCCAGCACATGCAGGAACGACTGATGGCCGCGGATCATGTCTTCGTTGTAATCGCGACGGCCGTAGGGGGAGAACATGCAGGGCACCGAGACCTCGGTGCTGGTCCCGCACGAATGCATGTCCGGGAAATTGATCACCCCTGCCTGCGCCAGCTCCGGCGTGGTCTGGCGGGCATAGCCGTTGAGACCCCAGTTCTGCGCGCGCGCGGTTTCGCCCAGCACCACCAGCAACAGGCGCGGGCGGCTACCGGGTGCGCGCGGTGTTGCCGTGGCGTCGTGTTCGATCGGCTGTTTGGGGGCACGCTTGATCGGTGATTCGGACTTGAGGTTTTGCCGCAACGCCACGATGTAATTGATCGGTGTAGCCAAATAACGCACTTCGCGATGATTGCGTATCAATGCGGAGATATCCTGCGACGAGAGCATGGCGCCAGCAGCGCCCACCACCGCCACCACCAGCAGGAAACCCGATCGCACCAGCAGCGCCTTGCCCACGCTGCGTGCGCGCAAACGTGTGCGCCACAGCAATGCGGTCGGAATCAGGAAGTAGCACACCAGCGGCAGGATCAGGCCCGACGTGAGCAATTCACGCGATTCCTTGTGATCGGTATGCAGCACATTGCGCAGCATGTCCGCATCCAGATAGACGTTGTAGCTGTCCATGTAGTGCGCGGCCAGGGCGGTGGTGAACAGCAGCAGCGTCAGCAGCGGCTTTGCATTCCAGCGCCAGACCAGGACGCCCAGGAGCAGCGCATGCACGGCCACCAGCAGCGCCATCAACGAGATCGCAAACCCGATGCTGCCCGGATGCGTGGCCATGGCCGTGCGCCAGAACAACCGATTGCACACCAATGCGAAAAACAGGCTCGAAAGCAGCACCAGCACTTCGGTGGACACCGTCGGCCGCGTACTCCATGTCAGCGCGCGCAGGCCACTGCGCTTGCGCGGTTCTGGCAACCAGGTGTTCATTCCACATCCCCCAAGAGCAACGTCAATCCAAGCGCGCGACGCGGCCGTTGCAGCATCACGCAGTACAGGGCAAGTGCGCTCACCCAGCACACCGCCAGCGACCACAGGTCATGCGAGAGAAAATGCGCGCCGCGCAATTGTTGCGCAACACCGAAAATGAGACCTGCTGCCAAGCCTATGAACAAACCTGCAAACCGCCATGCAGGGCGGAGAGCCAGCGCACAAAAATACAGTGCCACCCACGCATAACCGGCACTGGCATGGCCGGCAGGAAAACAACCGGACGCGGCAATGCCGTGGCGCGATTCGAATAGCCCGATCATCGCTTGCGTACCGCCATAGCGGCTCAGATCCCACGGGCAATCCATCGCCGTCCATGACTTGAGCAGCGACACCAGCGAGGTCGACATCGCGACGGAGGCGGTCAGGTAAGTCAGCGGCCAACGCAACACCTTCAGGCGCGGCCTGCACCACGCAACAATGGCCAGCACCAGCACCCCAACTCCGGCTGCCGTACTCGACCACTTACCCACGCGGTGGATCACGCCACTGGTGAACCAGTGGTCCTTGAGTAGCCAGTGCCCGCCTTCCAGCCGATACAGCGCATCGGCAATCCATTGGTCACCACCAGCGCCCATCAGCAGCGCGCTCGCCAACAGGACGCAGGCCAGGGGCAGCCACAGATGGCGCACAAAAAAGTGCGTCTCCATGCCGCTGGCGCTATGCGCCACGGTCGGTGTCCGGATGGGAAGGGTTGTCATTAAGATGTCGGGCCGTGTCAATGCCCGACATCTTCGAAACCCGGATGTCGGAAAGCGGTCGGACCGTGGTTGCTCGGCCGTTAACCCGACACAAGCGTTCAGTCTGCATCGCCTTCGCTACCGGTTTGTTCGGCGTCGGACGCAGTGGCCATGCAAGCGGCATGCCACGCCGTGCCCGGCAGCAATTGCCATTGATTGCGATTGGACTCGCCGATATCGATGCGCTGCGCCGGATCGATACACGCCGGCACAGCCTGCTTGAGCACGAACAGCCAGCGGGTGTGCGGCGCTTGCGCAAGCCACGGGCCGGCCTTGGCCCATTGGTCCTGCCAGCTCGCCTTGAAGCCGAAGTCGGTCACCGGGCGATCGGCCTGCAGCAGGTTCTGCTCGCGCCAGGCCAGCATGCCCAGCTGCGCGTCCGGCCCGATGCGCTGGCCCACCCGCTGCATCAAACCTGCGGACGAACTGTACGGATCCAGCGTGGGCATCAAGCCCAGGCCGAACACCGTCCACAGCGCGGCGGTCATCACCACCAGCGCGGTGCCCGCGCGTTTACCGCGCGACCATGCAATCGCGGCCAGGCCGACCACGCCCAGGCCGATCAACCAGAGACCCACCGACTGCAGCGAGGCAAGCTCCATGCCGCGCTTGACTGCGGTGTTTTCGGCCCAGTGCAGATGCAGCGCAATGCCGCCGCCCAGCACCAGGCCGGCGACGGCCAGCAGCAGCACATACCCGGTCAGCAGCATTCGCACGCCGCGCCGGCGCAACAACCCGGCCAGCAGCGGCGCCGCGGCAATGCACAGCGCCGGCAGCATCGGGAAGATATAGACCTCGCGCTTGCCCGGGCTGGCGCTGAAGAACAGCAGCACCAATACGCTCCAGGCCAGCAGCAGCACATAGCGTGAGTCGCCGCGGCGCAGTCGCCGCCACCAGGCCGGCATTAGCCACGGCAACAACAGGCAGCCGGGCAGCCACAAGGTGGCGATCACCTGCAGATAGTACCAGAACGGTTTGACGTGATGCCAGGCGTGCGCGTAGCGCGTGCCGGTCTGCTTGAACAACAGCTCGTGCGCATAGGCATGCAGCTGCGGGTCGTCGCTGTGCCACAGCGCGATGCCCAGCGGCCCCAGCCACACCGCCGTACCGGCCACGAACGTCGGCAGCACCAGCAGCCAGCTGCGTCCTGCCAGCGCGCGTGACGGCAAAACGCGCCAATGCGTACGCCGCAGCGCCATCCACGGCAGCAACAGCAGCAGCGGCAGAAAACCGACGCCCTTGGTCACCGTGCCGACACCGGCAGCAAACAGGCCCAGCGTCCATGCGCGCCAGTCCGGCCCGCGCAGCAGGTGCCGCAGCATTCCCCACAACGACAGGGTGGTCAGCGCCACCAATACCATATCGATCTGCGCACGCTTGGCCATCAGGCCGAACTGCAGCACCGTGAACAGGGCCAGCACCGCATGGGCCGCCACGCGCCGAGTCCATAGCCGGCGCGCGATATCCCAGGTCAGCCATAACGTGGCCAGCGCGGCCAGCAGCGACGGCAATAGGAAAGCCACCGGCCAGTGCGGTACCAACTCGTAGGTTGCCGCCTGCAGCCATATGAAGACCGGCGGTTTTTCTGCGTACAACTCGCTGCCACGGTGCGGCAACAGCCACTGACCGGTCTCGACCATGGTGCGCGCGGCCAGCACGAAGCGCGGTTCGTCCGGTGGATTTGGTTGGCGTATGCCCAGCCCGGCCAGCAGGCTGAGGACGATCAACAGCAGCGCGGCCAGCAGTGCACGCTGGCGGGATGAGGAGGCAGCGATGGCAGTCGACACGCGCACGCCCTGAGTAAATGCGGGCAGACACTATTTGGCAAGTGGGTCGGAAATTTGTCGGAGCCGAGCCCGGGTGATCGCGCGCCGCAGCGCAGGCATCGCCGTGCGCGGGTGCGGAAGCGCAACCGATTGCAGGGCCGTACCGGCGATACCGGTCGCGTTTGGCCGGCCTCGGTTAGCATGCGCACACTGTGCCTGCCGGGCCGTCCTGGAATCCCGCTCATGCGGCTGCTGGTCATTGAAGACAACCGCAATATGGTTGCCAACCTGTTCGACTATTTCGAAGCGCGCGGGCATACCCTGGACGCCGCGCCCGATGGCGTCACCGGCCTGCACCTGGCCACCACCCAGCAGTACGACGTGCTGATCCTGGACTGGATGATGCCGCGCATGGATGGACCGGAAGTGCTGCGCCGGCTGCGCGAGCAGCACCAGTCCGAGCTGCCGGTGATCATGCTCACTGCACGCGACGAACTGCCGGACAAGATCGCCGGCTTCCGCGCCGGCGCCGACGACTACCTGACCAAACCCTTCGCATTGCCCGAGCTGGAGGTGCGCATCGAAGCCTTGCTGGCGCGTGCGCACGGCCGTCGCCGCGGAAAATTGCTGCAAGTGGCCGACCTGAGCCTGGACCTGGCCACGCTGGAAGCCACCCGCGCCGGCCAGGTGCTGCACCTGTATCCGGCCTGCCGCAAGTTGCTGGAAGTGCTCATGCAGGCCAGCCCGGCCGCGGTGCCGCGGCAACGCCTGGAACAATCGTTGTGGGGCGACGACCCGCCCGACGGCGACATGCTGCGCTCGCATATCTACGAGTTGCGTCGCAGCGTGGACGGCCCGTTCGCGCAAAAACTGATCCATACCTTGCCGCGGCTCGGCTACCGGCTGGCGCAGCTGGATGCGGCCGATGCCGCTGACGCTGGCGACTGCAGCGATGTCTAAACAGCGCCCCCTGGGTCGCCGCGTGCTCGTGTGGTTGTTTGGCTACACGCTGTTGATGACGCTGGCGGTGTTCGGCACCGCGCAGTACCTGCACGAACGCGCCGAACACGGCGTGTGGCGCTCGCTGCTGAATTCCGAACTGGACAGCATCCTCGAGCGCAGCGTGCAGAACCCGGAGTATCACTGGCAGGATTCGGACACCTTGCGGCTGTACCGCGTCGACGACGTCGCGCACACACCGCCGGTCTTGCGCACCCTGCATCCCGGCTTGCACGACGGTCTGGAGATCGCCGGCCGCCAAAGTGCGGTGATGGTGCGCGACACCGCGCATGCCGGCCGCCTGGCGCTGGTGCTGGACATCACCGATTTCGAAGCGCTGGAAAAATTCCTCACCCGCTGGATGCTGGCCGCCGGCATCGCGCTGATCGGCGTCACCTTGCTGATGGGCACGTATGCGATGGCCCGGCTGGTGCGCCCGCTGGTGGAGCTGGCGCGCGACATCGGCGCGTTGCGTCCAGAGCAGCGCGCGCAGCAGATTGCGGTCGGGCCACAGGGCAGCGCCGAGCTGTACGTGATTGCCGATGCGCTCAACGATTATCTCGAGCGCAACAGCCAGTTCGTCGACCGTGAGCGGGCCTTCATCGACAGCGCCAGCCACGAATTGCGCACGCCCATTGCGGTGATCGGCAATGCGGTGGAGCTGGCGCTGGAGCAACCCGGCACGCCGCCGGCGGTACGCCACCAGCTGCAGCGCATTGCGCAGACCAGCACCTCGGTCGAGCAGTTGATCACCTTGCTGCTGGTGCTGGCCAAGGACCCTGGCCGGCTGGTGCGCAGTAGCGATGCGTTGTGGCTGGATCAGTTGCTGCCGGACATCGTGGCCGACCACATGCACCTGTGCGCCGACAAGGATCTGCAACTGGTCGTGGACCCGTTGCCGCCGTGCAGCCTGGTCGCGCCGGTCGCCATCGTGCAGACGGCCATCGGCAACCTGCTGCGCAACGCCATCGAAAACAGCGACCGCGGCATCATTCGCATCTCGCTGTCGGCGCCCGGCGTCGTCCGCATTGCCGATCCCGGCCATGGCATGACGCCCGAAGAGATCAGCGCCATCTACACGCGCCTGGCGCGCGGCAACGCACGCCAGGGGAGCGGTATCGGGCTGGAACTGATCGGACGCTTGTGCGAGCACCTGGGCTGGCACCTGCAGCTGGATTCCAATGCAGGGCAGGGCACGGTGGCCACGCTGGATCTCTCCGGCGCCACGGCAACGGGATCCTGAGCGCGACCACTCCACCGAGTGCGCCTAGGCCAGACGGTGCGTCCGGTACTCGGTACCTGCAGGTGCCACGCGTCCGCCGCAGCGCCTGCGAACGCCACACCGGCCCGATGCCCGTTCGCTGCTGCGACTGCTCGCTGCAGTTGGTTCGCCGCTCGCACGTGCCGCGCAGGCTCAGGCAGGCAACAAGCCGCGTGCGTCCAGCCAACTGCGCGCATTCTCCGCGTCCTGCTCGAACCAGGCGCGCGTGGAGCCCAGTCGATACGTATAGCCCCAGCTGTCCATGTCCGCCATCAGGCGCGCGCTGCCCACGCCGGGCAGTTGCTCGGCCAGCAGGATCTGCAGGTAACAGGTGGCGTCTTCTTCCTCCACCGAATCGGTGGCGTCGGTATGCACCGCGGCGCGTTTTTCCGCAGATAGCAATATCAGATGTCCGGCTTCGTGCAGAAGCGAATGCACCGGTGTGTCGTCACGCACGTACACATCGCAGCCGATGATGCCGGCCTCCGGTTCGCCCCAGAAACTGCCCGGAATCGCTGCACCAGCGTCCACACGATGCAGGCGCAAGCCATAGCGCGCGAGCAGGGCGGCAGGTGCATCCAGGCCGATATCGGCCACGCACAGAACCTCGGCAGCGGTGGGGGCAGTGGTCACGCGCAATGGCTCGCAGTCGGGTCACATGCAACAGCGGCACCGTGCGAACGCGGTGCCGCTGTTGGCGTTTACTTGTCGCCGTCTTCCGGCAGGGCGACCGAGATGTCCAGCACGTCGTGTTCGCCATCCTTGACCAGGTCCACACGGACCGCATCGGCATCGATGTTGACGTACTTCTTGATCACTTCCAGCAATTCGCGCTGCATCAGCGGCAGGTAATCCGGCCCGCCGCGGTGGTTGCGCTCCTGCGCAATGATGATCTGCAGGCGGTTCTTGGCCGTCTCGGCGGTATTCTTCTTGCTCTTGAGAAAATCGAGCAGGCCCATGCTTACCCTCCGAACAGCTTGCTGAAGAAGCCTTTCTTCTCCACGGATGTGAATCGCATCGGGCGCTCCTCGCCCATGATGCGGGCGACTGCGTCGTCGTACGCCTGGCCGGCCGGGGACTCGGCATCCAGGATCACCGGCTCGCCCTTGTTGGAGGCGTTGAGCACGTCGTCGGATTCGGGAATCACGCCGATCGCCTTCAGGCCCAGCACTTCTTCCACGTCGGTGATGCTGAGCATCTCGCCGCCTTCCACGCGGCCCGGGCTGTAGCGGGTCAGCAACAGGAACGCCGGCACCGTCTTGCCTTCTTCGGCCTTGCGGGTCTTGGAGTCGAGCAGGCCGATGATGCGGTCCGAGTCGCGCACCGAAGACACTTCCGGGTTGACCACCACCACCGCGCGGTCGGCGAAATACATCGCCAGGAACGCGCCTTTTTCGATACCGGCCGGCGAATCGCAGACGATGTAGTCGAAGCCGTCGGCGGCCAGGTCCTTGAGCACCTTCTCCACGCCTTCCTGGGTCAGCGCGTCCTTGTCGCGGGTCTGCGAAGCAGCTAGCACGTACAGGTTCTCGAACCGCTTGTCCTTGATCAGCGATTGCTTGAGCGTGGCTTCGCCGTGCACGACATTGACGAAGTCGTACACCACACGCCGCTCGCAGCCCATGATCAGGTCCAGGTTGCGCAAGCCGACGTCGAAGTCGATGACCGCCACCTTCTTGCCGCGTTTGGCCAGCCCGCAAGCCAGGCTTGCGCTGGTGGTGGTCTTGCCGACGCCGCCCTTGCCGGAGGTGACTACGATGATTTCAGCCAAAGGATTTCTCCGAATATTTCTGTGGTTGGGCCGCGTCAATCAAGCGCAGCGATCTTGATCTGATCCTGCTCCAGCCAGACCTGGACGGCCTTGCCACGCAGGTCCATGGGAACATCGTCCAGCACCTTGTAGTGGCCAGCGATGGCAACCAGTTCGGCGTGGAAGTCGCGGCAGAAGATGCGCGTGTCGGGGTTGCCCTGTGCGCCGGCCAGAGCGCGGCCACGCAGGGTACCGTAGATATGGATGCTGCCGTCGGCGATGACCTCGGCCCCGGCACCGACCGTACTGAGTACGGTCAGGTCGCAGTTCTCCGCGTACACCTGCTGACCCGAACGCACCGCGGTGCGCTGCATCCGGCCCGGGGCCGGTCGCGCGGCCGGCGGTGCCGGTTCGGCACGTGCGGGCGGCGGCGGCGGGCTGACCGCGCTCGGCTCGTACTGCGCGCGAAATTTGGCCAGCAGCGGCACGCCCAACTGCTGGGACAGCAGGTCGATCTCGCTGGTGCCGTAGGCCAGCGCCACCGGCAGCACGCCGGCATCGCGCAGACCTTCCAGCAGCGCCTTGGCGGTGGCCAGGTCCGGCACCTGCGACAGCCCGCCGAAATCCAGGATCACCGCCGCACGGCCGAACAACTTGGGTGCGCGGGACACGCGCTCGCGCATTTCCTGCACCAGCCGCGGCACGTCCAGCGTACGCACGCGCAGGTTGGCAATGCCTATCTGGCCGATCTTCAGTTCGCCGGCCTGTTCAAAATCCACATTCACACTTGCCACAACTCAGCTCCCCGTCGATGGGCTAGCGGTGGTGGCGGCATGACGCGGCCGGCCCACCCACGGCAAATGGTCGGGCAACTTGCCGCCATAGGTCTCTTTGACCCACCGATAACTGCACATGTCTTTCATCAGCATGCTGGCGCGCACTTCCACATCGGGCATGGTGTTCTGGCCAACCTCGCGGAAGCCGAAGCTGCCATGGAACAGCAAGGCCGCATCGGCGCCATGGTCCAGGAACACCTCGCACGCCAGCTGCGGGTAGCGCAGCTCGGTATAGCTCTGCACATCGGCACAGAACGCCCGCCCGACGCCACCGCCGCGGCGGCGGCTGGCGACCACGATGCGGTCGATATAGAAGAATTCCGGGTGACGGTGCCGGAACCAGGCGAAATTGCTGCTGTCGTGCGCACTGCCACTTCCGAAACCGACCAGAAAGCCAGCCAGGTTGCCGTCGCGCTCGGCGACGCGGAAATACTCGGCCTGCTCATAGAAACGTTGCAGCTTGCTTGAATCCAGCGGCAGGATCGCCAGTCCGGCATTGTTGTTCAAGGCCAGGACGGAATCGAGCTCGTGCTCGCGCACGTCGCGGATGACGATCGACATTGGGACTCCGTGGGGTAACGCGTCGACCCGAAATCGGATCTGCGTCGGATTATTACATGCGTGGCCTGAAGCGGCGACCCGCCGCACGCGATCGGCCCGCGCGCGGCAGGTGCCGGCATGCAGCGGCGCGCCAGCACAGGTGCAGTGCCGGCCCAACATCCGCAACCCGTGCATACCCGCGCCTGCCGGCATGCATGACTTCCGGCAAGAGGGCAGCGCGGTCGCTTACGCCTAAGATGCGGACATGTTGGGATACCTCAGTCATACGCGCGTCCTGCGCTTCGCCGGCCTGTTCACCTGGGCGATGATCGTCATGCCCCTGGTGTACACCTACTGGCCGCCGGCCGAAGAGGGCGACCACCGCAGCGTGGCCGAGGCGGTGATGATGTCGGCATTCTTCATCGGCTTCGGCGCCAGCTACTTCTGGTTGACCCGCGGCTTGAACAGCGGCGGCCACGCGCACTGGTACGACCGGCTGATCCTGTTGCTGCTCACCATCTGCGCGCTGGCGGTGAGCTATCTGAGCGGAACCGGGCTCGGCAGCATCCTGATGATGGTGGCGGCCGGGGTGATCCCGTGGCTGCTGCCGCTGCGCGTGGGCGTGCTGTGGCTGGTGCTGAGCCAGCTGGCGGTGCTGCCGGTGTTCTACTACCTGCGTCCGGATTTCACCCTGTTCGCGGCGCTGATGCAGTCGCTGTTGTACGGCGGCTTTTCGATGTTCATCTTCGTCACCAGCCTGGTGGCCCGCCAGCAGACCGATGCGCGCGAAGAGCAACGCCGGCTCAATGCCGAACTGCGCGCCACCCGCGCGTTACTGGCCGAGAGCGCGCGCATCAACGAGCGCACCCGCATCTCGCGCGAGCTGCACGACCTGCTCGGTCACCACCTCACTGCGCTCAGTCTCAACCTAGAAGTGGCCGGGCACATCACCGAGGGCCAGGCCCAGGAACACGTGCGGCAGGCGCACACGCTGGCCAAGTTGTTGCTCACCGATGTGCGCGAGGCGGTCAGTCATCTGCGCGACAGCGGGGCGATCGACCTGGAAGCGGCGCTGCGCCCGCTGGTCACCCAGGTGCCGTCGCTGGACATCCACCTGGATATCGCCGAGCCGCTGACCCTGGACGACCCCGAGCGCGCCCATGTGCTGCTGCGCTGTACCCAGGAAATCATCACCAACGCAGTGCGCCATGCCGGCGCGCGCAACCTGTGGATCCAGGTGCGCCGCGATGCCGATACGGTGCTGATCGATGCCCGCGACGACGGCCACGGCGCCGATGCGGTCGCGCCCGGCAATGGGTTGCGCGGCATGCGCGAGCGACTGAACCAGTATGGTGGGCAGCTCGAAATTCAAACCCGGCGGGGTGACGGCTTCGGGCTGCGCATCGCTGTTCCAGGCGCGCCGGCACTGATGCCTGCGGCCGTGACTCAAGGAGTGTTGTGATGATCCGTGTGTGCCTAGTCGACGATCAAACCCTGGTGCGCCAGGGGATCCGCTCGCTGTTGGCGCTGGACGACGGCATCGAGGTAGTGGCCGAGGCCTCCGACGGCAAGCAGGCGGTGGAGCAGATTCCGCAGATCCAGCCGGACGTGGTGCTGATGGACATGCGCATGCCGGTGATGTCCGGGCTGGAAGCGCTGCAGATGCTCTCGCGCAACGGCACCCTGCCGCCAACCATCATCCTGACCACCTTCGACGACGACCAACTGGTATTGGCCGGGCTCAAGGCCGGCGCCAAGGGCTATCTGCTCAAGGACGTCTCGCTGGAACAACTGGTCGGCGCCATCCGCACCGTCGCCGATGGCGGCTCGCTGGTGCAGCCGGCAGTGACCCAGCGCCTGCTGTTGGGACTGGAGCACATGCGCAACGAGTTCGTCAGCCTGGACCGACCCGATCCGCTCACCGACCGCGAGACCGAGATCCTGCGGCTGATGGCGAGCGGGTTTTCCAACAAGGAAATTGCCAACTCGCTGGGCGTGGCCGAAGGCACCATCAAAAATCACGTCTCCAACATTCTCTCCAAGCTCGGCGTACGCGACCGCACCCGCGCGGTGCTGAAAGCGTTCGAGCTGCAGTTGGTGTGAGATCGGCGCGGCGCCGCCGACCTCGACGCCGCGCCGGCCCGCGGCAGGGGCGGGACTCGCATTCAGGACGCTGCAGCGCCGGTCGGACCGCGAGACGGGCACTTCATGCCGCCTGGCAACCGCAACATCACACGCACGCAGCGCGTGATGTGCATGATAGCGGCGCGCAATCGCCCAACCCCTTGTGCAGGTTGGGATTGCGCATCCCCCACGCGCCGCGTCGCGCGGTGAATGACACCGCAAGACCGCGCTACCCGTCGCACAACTGAACATCTTTCTCGAAGCCTGCTAGGATGGTGGCTTCGCTTCACTCAACCCGGCCGTGGGATCGGCCCCGGAGACCTCCTGAATGACCCGTATTATCGAGTTCCTGATCGCCTTGGGGATCGTGGCTGGCTTGTTTGTCGTGGTGGGCTTGGTGTTGCCCTCGGAGCGGCAGATGTCCGAGAGTGTTGAGACCAACCGCAGAATGACGATTGTTTACGACACCGTGAACAGCTTCCGTCGTTTCAAGGATTGGAACCCGCTTGTGCTGCGTGACCCGAAGATCCAGCTGAAGCTGGCCGGCCCGGAAGAGGGCAAGGGTGCGCGCGTCGAGTACAGTTCCACCGAGGGCTATATCGGCAACGGCAGCTGGGAGATCAAAAACAGCGTCAAGAACGAGCGTGTTGAAATCGCGATCGAAGATCCCACCAAGGGCTACGACAAGGTCACCAATTTCACCCTGGTGCCGAGCGGCAAGAACAACAAGAACGTCAAGATCACCCAGGACTACAGCGTCAAGTACGGCTGGAACCTGTTCGGTCGCTATGCCGGTCTGTACGTCAGCCGCCACGTGGGCGACGACCTGAAGCTGGGTCTGTCGCGTCTGGCGACCGCACTGGCCACCGTGCCGAACTTCGACTACCGCGCCGAGCTTGACGGCAAGCCGGTGTTGAGCGACCTGAAGATCGTCGATGTGCCGGCCGAGGACCTGTTGGTCGTCACCGCGGGCAACATCGATCGTGACAACGAGACGATCAAGAAGTCGATCAAGGACAACCAGGAGTGGATCAAGCGCGTGATGGATTCCAACGGCCTCGAGGCGGTTGGTCCGGTGCGCATCGTGACCACCGACTTCGCTTCCGACAAGTATGCCTTCGACGTGGTGCAGCCGGTGCGCAAGCGCGCTGGTGGTGCTCCGAAGACCGACGCCAAGGCCGACACCGCCAAGGCCGACGCCAAGAAGGACGACGCGGCTGCTTCGGCACCCGCCGATGCAACCCCGGTAGCTGCAACGGGCGACGAGCTGAAGCTCAACATTCCGTCCGAAGCGCCGGTGAAGTACCAGCGGGTTCCGGCGCACCGTTCGGCGTTTGCGACCTACGCAGGCCACATGGCCGGTCTGGACGCAGTGCGTAACTCGTTGCGTGCCTGGGCTGTCACCAGTGGCATGGACGTGACCGATCGTCCGTACGAAGCCTGGAAGGGCGGCGTGGACAAGTCGTTCACCCAGGACGGCACGTACGACGTCTACTGGGCCATCAAGTAATCGTCTCACCGCGATGAGCTGATCCAGACGAAAACGCGCCGCAGTCCTGCGGCGCGTTTTTTTTTTTTGCGCTGCGGCGCTGCCATGGAAGTTGCCTGCATGTCTTTGCTCGATCGTCGTAAGAAACACCCTTCCCTGCTGGCGTTCTGCGGTGGTCTGCTGGCTGCCATTGCCGTTGGTCTGTCGGCCTACGCCTCGCACGGCGTAGCCGATGCACTGGTGCAGTCGCGGCTGCAGTTGGCATCGCTGTATGCATTCGGCCATGGCGCGGTCCTCACCGTGCTGGGCGCCACCGAAACGCGCGCGATGGGCCGGGTGGGCTTGTACCTGCTTTTGCTCGGCACCTTGCTGTTTGCCGGTAGCCTGGTCGGAGGCGCGTTGCTGCAGTGGCCGACCACCCTGGCGCCGGTCGGCGGGGGCAGCCTGATGCTGGGCTGGGTGGTGCTGGCCATCGGCGCCTTGAGGCGCTGAGCATGCCGCGCCATGCCCGCGGATTCGATGTCGAGGCTGCGTTCGCGCACTTGTCCCGGCGCGATCGCGCGCTGGGTGCGTGGATGAAGTGCATCGGCCCGATCGCCCCGCAATCGGGGTGGCACAAACCTTTCGACCCGGTGGATGCGCTGGCACGCGCGATCCTGTTCCAGCAACTTAGCGGCAAGGCGGCTTCGACTATCGTGGCGCGGGTGAAAGTGGTGATTGGCGCGCAGCGGCTGCATGCGGACACCCTCGGTCGTATCGACGACGCGGCGCTGCGTGCCTGCGGCGTTTCCGGCAACAAGGCGCTCGCGTTACGCGATCTGGCGCGGCGCGAAGCGTTGGGTGAAATCCCCTCGTTGCGCAAACTCGCTTTCATGGAGGACGACGCCATCGTCGAGGCGTTGGTGCCGATACGCGGCATCGGCCGCTGGACGGTGGAAATGATGCTGATGTTCCGCCTGGGCCGCCCCGATCTGCTGCCCATCGATGACCTGGGCGTACGCAAAGGGGCGCAGTGCGTGGACAAACAGGAGCAGATGCCCATTCCCGGGGAACTGGCCGCACGCGGCGAACGGTGGGGCCCGTACCGCACCTATGCCGCGTTCTATCTGTGGAAGATTGCCGACTTCAGTGTGGCGACCAAGGTGCCGACACCGCGTTCGCAGGAGTAGGGCGCTCGCACGCGGGGCAGACGCGACGGGCGGTGATGTCCAGCCGCGCTGCGTGGCGCATGAGGTCCGGCCGGCTCATCTCGCCGACCAACGCCAATGCCACGGTTCGTAGACGATGCCATGCGGGTTGTTGCGTGGATAACTCAAGCGGTAGCCGAACGCGTGCGCGTTGCTGCACAACCAGGCGAATGCGGGCGTGGCTTCGAAGGACTCTTCGGCCGGTGGCTCGCCCGGTGTGCCCAGATCCAGTGCGTCGCCGCTGTGGTGTTCGCTGAAACCCGGCGCCGCGTTGACCGTCAGTATCTGCTCCAGGGGGAGCCCGCGCGCGAACTTGCGCTCGAAGATGCCCAGTTGGTAGTCGTGACTGCGGTAGCCGGAAATCGCATCGAGCACGATGTCTGCGCGCAGCGCAGCCGCACGCATCCGTCGCCATGCGCGTGCAGCGCTGGCACTGAGCCACAGCGGGCGACTGAAGCGATCGCGTCCGGCAAACTGCAGTGCAGCCGGTTCGGCAATCAACTGCAGACCGGTCCGTTGCACGTAGTCGTCGGCGACGAGCCCGAGCTGGCTCAGTCGGCGCTGCAATCCGTCGATCGCCAACGTGTCCTCGTGTACCTGGCCGATGCGGCCGGTTGCGCTCTGCAGACGGTCCAATGCTTCGTCCAGGCCAGGCTCGCGTGCCAACCGCGGGATCAGCGGCATCAGACCTTGCGGAAGATGGGCAGCCAGATAGCGCCCATCGCGTTTGCGTCGCAATAGCCAGTCGGCCTGCGCCAGCACACGCGCATCCGCATTGCCGCGCGCGCGCAGCAGATCGGCCGGCCACAGCTCGATCACGCTGGTATTGAAGAGGACACGTTGAAGATGACGCATCCACGCAGCTTAGCCGTTGCCAGGTGAGCGCTGCCAGTCCAGCCAGGCGCTGTGACCCGCACCGACCTGGACGGGCGGACCGCTACACCGGTGCGCAGTCGCATTTGGATGATCGACGGCGCGTTATCAATTGTCGGATTTTTCTTTTTCGCCCTGCGGCTTCGGCAGCCGCCCGGCCTTGCGCAGCGCGTCGCGCAGCACGTATTCGATCTGCGCGTTGAGGCTGCGCAGTTCGTCGTCGGCCCAGCGTTGCACGGCAGCCAACACATCGGCGTTGATACGCAGCGGGTAGGCCTTTTTGTCGCTCATTCGCCGTCTCTGCGGCTGCCGTGCCGGCGCAGGTGCATCACCATCGACACGATCAACGCGTTGACGCCGATGAACATGCCGATCACCACCGCATAGATGCCGGCACGGTTGTTGCCCGCCCAATACAGGCACGCGGCGCCGACCAGGATCACCAGGCTGATCAGCGCCCAGCGCAGGCCCAGCCCGCGTGCGCGGTCGTCATCGTCCGCGCCGATGGACGCGGCGATGGCCAGCGCGGGCAAGCCGGAAAGCGCAACCACCAGGGGCACCATGACATTCATCGGATCGATCTCAGAGTGGCTGACGCAGCGTAGCGAGCGGTCGCCAGGTGGACGTGGAGGGCGCGCCTACACGCGCAGTGTACGAGTGGCACAGGCCGATGCCGAACCGTGGCTGCGCCCGGCCGGCGCTGGGCGCAGGTGTTTTGTTGTCTGGGCTCAATACAACGAGCCGGCGTTGACCACCGGTTGAGTGCCGCGATCGGGACACAACACGGTGAGCAGATTGCTGACCATATGCGCATTGCGCTCTTCGTCCAGCTGCACCACGCCATTCTTCTGCAACTCGGACAGCGCCATTTCGACCATCCCGACAGCGCCGGCAACGATGCGCGAACGTGCGGCGATCACCGCATTGGCCTGCTGGCGCTGCAGCATGGCCTGGGCGATTTCCGGCGCATAGGCGAGGTGGCTGATGCGCGCCTCGATCACGTCGACGCCGGCCTGGGTCAGGCGCTCGTCCAGATGCCGCTTGAGCTGCTCGCTGATTTCGGCCGGATGGCTGCGCAGCGAGATCTGGCTGTCCTCGTGCTGGTCGTACGGGTAGCTGGTGGCCATCGCGCGTAGCGCCGCTTCGGACTGGATATGTACGAAGCTCTCGTAGTCGTCGACGTTGTAGACCGCTTCGGAGGCATCCAGCACCTGCCAGACGATCACCGCAGCGATTTCGATCGGACTGCCATCCAGTTCGTTGACCTTGAGTCGTCCGCTTTCGAAATTGCGCACGCGCTGGCTGACGCGACGCTCGGCATAGAACGGCACATTCCAGCGCAGGCCAGCGTCCTTGACGGTGCCGACGTACTTGCCGAACAGGCTCAGCACCGCGGCCTGGTTGGGCTCCAGCGTATACAGGCCGGCCAACATGAAAATGCACGTCGCCGCGACCAGCACTGCGGCGACGAACGCGCCTGGCGTGACGCTGGTGCCGGCTATCATCGTCAGCACATACCACCCCGCACCGAGGAGGCCGGCGCCTGCGACGACGACAGGAATGCCGGGTAACGAACCGATCAGCTTCTCTTTCATGAGCGCTACTAGTCCTTATGGATTTGTAAAAAGATATCAATGTAATATCAATTAAACAACCGCCGTTCGTCGGCGTGTGGTGTGTCAACCGTTAGAATGGCGGCCCCTTCCGCTCTGGACCGTGCTCATGACCACTCTCGGCACGCCGTTATCGCTTTCTGCCACCCGCGTGTTGTTGCTGGGCTCGGGCGAACTGGTCAAGGAAGTGGCGATCGAGCTGCAGCGTTTCGGTGTGGAAGTGATCGCGGCCGACCGCTATGCCAATGCACCGGCGATGCAGGTGGCGCACCGCTCGCATGTGCTGGACATGCTCAACCCCTCTGCACTGCGCGCGTTTGCCGGAGATCGAAGCGATCCATACCGAAATCCTGGTGGCGCTGGAACGCGAGCAGGGCCAGAAGGTCATACCGACGGCGCGTGCCGCGCGCCTGACCATGGACCGCGAAGGCATTCGCCGCCTGGCGGCCGAAGCGCTGGGCCTGCCGACCTCGCCGTATCGCTTTGTCGATACCGTCGAGGAGTATCGCGATGCAATTGCCGCGGTGGGCTTGCCATGCGTGGTCAAGCCGTTGATGTCGTCCTCGGGCAAAGGCCAGAGTACCCTGCGCAGCGACGCCGATATCGATGCGGCGTGGGAGTACGTGCAGACTGGCGGGCGTGCCGGTGCCGGTCGCTACATCGTCGAAGGCTTTATCGATTCCTGATTAGCCCCATCCCTCAGCCTCCAGTTGCAGGATCTGCGACGCTGCGGTTGGACAATGGCCCCACCTGAAGGCAACGGAGGTGGGAGATGGGGATCAACATCGTGCAGTTTCAGCCGGGCTTGTCGCTGACCGAGTGCGTGGATCGCTACGGAACCGAAGCCAAGTG
>NZ_JFAQ01000010.1 GCF_001304695.1 Xanthomonas axonopodis | reverse complement strand
CCCGTCGCCCCGAGCAGGGCGACGCCGCCCGCGGCAATGACCCAGGCAAGCCTAAAGGGTCGCATGTGGTGGTGTACGTGGCACTGGCGGGCAATCTGGCCATTGCCGTGGCCAAGTTCATCGCCGCCGGCATCTCCGGCAGCTCGGCCATGCTCAGCGAAGGCGTGCATTCGCTGGTGGACACCGTCAACGAAGTGCTGCTGTTGTATGGCTTGCGCCGCGCCGCGCAGCCGCCCACCCCGACCCATCCGTTCGGTTACGGGCGCGAGCTGTACTTCTGGAGTTTCATCGTCGCCCTGCTGGTCTTCGCGATGGGGGCAGGTGTGTCGCTGTACGAAGGCATCGTGCATTTGCGCAACCCGGAGCCGGCCAAGAGCCATCTGATCGCCTACTGCGTGCTCGGCGTATCGATCGTGTTCGAAGGCATTTCCTGGGTGGTGGCGGTGCGCGAATTTCGCTCCAAGAAAGGCCGCATGGGCTATTTCCAGGTATTTCGCCAAAGCAAGGACCCCACCACCTTTACCGTGTTGCTGGAAGACAGCGCCGCGTTGATCGGTCTGCTGATGGCGCTGCTCGGCCTGGCCGGTGCGCAATTGTTCGACATGCCCGAGCTCGACGGCATCGCCTCGATCGGCATCGCCGGGGTGCTGGCGTTTACCGCGTTCTTGTTGGCGCGCGAAACCAAGGGCCTGCTGATCGGCGAGCCGGCGCATGCGCATGTCACCGACTCGCTGCGGCGCATCGCCGCCAGCGACCCGGACGTGCGTGCCGCCAATGGCGTGCTCACCATGCAAATCGGCCCCAACCAGGTGGTGGCGGCATTGAGCGCCGAGTTCGAAGACAGCCGCACCACACCGCAGATCGAGGCCTGCGTCGGGCGGATCGAAGCCGCTGCCAAGCAGCAACATCCCGAACTCACCGCACTGTTCATCAAACCGCAGACCCCGGAAACCTGGCGTGCACGGCGTGCGCAGATCGAGAGCGGCGCAGAGCCGGACTGAGGGAGACCGACGCGTGTGCAACATGCGGATGTCGGGATGCGCATGCCTGTCGGTCACCACGGCGCTGCGCGTTGGTCCATCAAAGCCAGCGCCGTTGCCGAACTAGCCGATCGCGCTGCGGACGGTCAGCCCGACGCACACCACCCTTCAATCTCCGTTGTCGCGCTGACTCAGCCGGCGTGCGCGGGCGTGGCGGTCGTCTCGTCAAACTGATCCCCGCCTCAACCGCAAACCCGGCTGCGGTTGCATGATCCGGCGTGATTGCCTACGGTGTGCGTGCGGCACCTCTTCGCATCGTGAATTAGCCGATGCATTCCCCCTCGATCACCCATCATGGAGGTTTCCAATGGAAATCAGCCAAGGTCGCGTTGCGACCATTCACTACACCCTTTCCGACGACAACGGCCAAGTGCTGGATCGCTCCACGCCCGACACGCCGCTGAGTTATCTGCATGGCGCCGGCAACATCGTGCCCGGCCTGGAACAGGCACTGGAAGGCAAGCGGCTGGGCGATACGCTCACCGCGGACGTCGTGCCCGAACAGGGCTATGGCCCGCGTCATGAGCAGCTCATCCAGCAGGTGCCGCGCGATGCGTTTCCGACCGATGTCGACGTGGTACCCGGCGTGCAGTTCGAGGCACGCACGCAGCAGGGTCCGGTCTTGGTCACCGTGACTGAAGTTGGGCCGGACCAGGTCACCGTAGACGGCAATCACCCGCTCGCTGGGCAAACATTGCACTTTGCGGTCGAAGTGGTGGCAGTGCGCGAGGCCACCACGCAGGAATTGAACGACGGTCACGTGGCCGAGCTGGCGGCCTGACCGGAGCGCGCGCCGCGCCCGCGTGGCTGCGGCGCGGCCAGTGCCCGACACGGCGCCTGTGTTTGGCCACTGGCGTCACCGACGCTGCCGGTCTCGACGGCAGGTGCGGCAGGCGTAGTAAAGTGCGCGGCCCGCTCCCAGGCCTGTCTGCATGAAACTCGGCATCGACTTCGGTACCAGCAACTCCGCCGCCGCGGCGATCGTCGATGGGCAGGTGGTGCCGGTGCGCTTCGGCGAGGCCTTGCAGTTCCGCACCACGGTGT
Organism: Xanthomonas axonopodis; assembly: GCF_001304695.1. Taxonomy (GTDB): domain Bacteria; phylum Pseudomonadota; class Gammaproteobacteria; order Xanthomonadales; family Xanthomonadaceae; genus Xanthomonas; species Xanthomonas axonopodis. The sequence continues at coordinate 55,781 of NZ_JFAQ01000010.1, read as the reverse complement.
ATTTTCCGGAGACCATGCGCGACCCGGACGATTTCAGCCTGACGCCAGCGCTGGAATACGAGGTGGAGCGGCTCATTGACTCGGGCCGCCGCGATGCATTGGCCGCCGGCCGCACCCCCAACAACGACAGTCTGCGCCGCGATGCGATCCGCATCGTGCGTCGGCAATGGATGGAAGAGCAGGTGCGTGAGCCACGCAGCTCCGCCGCCCTGCTGCAAAACGCCGTCTACGGCGATGAAGCGCTGGATGCGTATTTTCTCGAAGGCGAAGGCAGCCTGGTGCAGAGCCCCAAGTCGATGCTGGGCTACAACCTGCATCCGCGCGCGCGCCAGACCATTACCGGCATCGCCACCCATGTGCTGGAACACATCCGGCTGACTGCCTCGCGCCAGTTCGACATCAACATCCGTCACGCCACCCTGGGCCGCCCGGTGCAATTCCGCAGTTCGATCGGTGAAGCCGGCAACGCGCAGGCGCTGGAGATTCTGCAGACCGCCGCGATCGCCGCCGGTTTCGATAGCGTGGATTTTCTCGAAGAGCCTGCAGCGGCTGCGATGCATTACCACGTCAGCCACGACAGCCGCCACGCCACCGTGGTGGTGGATATCGGTGGCGGCACCACCGACGTTGCCCACGCCAGCGTCGGCGGCAGCGCTGCGCCACAGGTGCACCGCGCATGGGGTATTGCGCGTGGCGGCACCGATATCGATCTGGCGTTGAGCCTGGCGGCCTACATGCCACTGTTCGGCCGCGGCATCACGCGCGTACCCACCCACCATTACGTGGAGGCAGCGATGGTGCAAGACATGACGCGACAGCGCGAATTTCGCCTGCACAAGTACCAGAACGTGCCCGCACCCTTCGACAAGCGCCTGCAGGCCCTGCAGGACACCGGCAACACCGCGCGCCTATATCGCGGAGTGGAGGCCTGCAAGATCGCGCTCAGCGAGGCGGACAGGCACCAGGCCGCGCTCGACTTCATCGAGCGCGGCCTGGGCGTGGACGTGCAGGCCCAGGCACTGGTTGCGTCCGCTTCCAGCTATCTAGGCGAACTGGCAGGCCTGCTGGCACAGGTGCGCGCCGACATGGCCGCCGCACCGGCGACGGTGTTCCTCACCGGCGGCATGTCGCGCGCGGGTTACATCCGCGAGACCGTGGCCGCTGCATTCCCCGAATCGCGCCTGGTGCATGGCGATCCGTCATTCGGTGTGGTCCAGGGATTGGCCTGGGCCGCGCAGACAGCCCACTCGTCGGACACTTAACACGCGCTGGCACGTCATCCCGTATAATGGGCTGCTGCTCGACGCCCCGCCGTCTTGCCTGCAACGGCACGCACGCGGTGTCACCGCACTTCCCCGCTACAGGAGGCCACATGGCACGTCCCGCGACCAAGCAGAAATCCCAGCCCAGCATCGCTCGCAGCGAAGGTAAGTCGCAGCCGCTCAGTCGTGAGCGCATCGCTGCCGATATCGCTGCGTTCCGTAAGACCGGCGGCCGGATCGAAGTGCTCACCACCAACTTCGGCCCGGCGCGTAACGACGGCGACAAAATCGCCTGACGCAGCCCACAACGCGGCAGGTTGCAACGCTTGTTGCCGCGTTGTTGAATTGTTGTATCAACATGCCACCGCAAGGTGGCATGTTTGTTCCTGGTGTGCCGATTTCATGCATGCGCATCGCGCGGGAATGCAACTCCAGTGCGATGTCGTGTCGCTTCTGGCGATGAACCGCTCAGTGACTTCGCACAGGCTGCTGATGGGGGCGACCGGGCGCAGCCCAGCGCGTCGGCGCCTTGCGCCGCATCGGCGCGAACACTCCAGGCTGCCCCCACCCACTCCATCTGCATGCGCACATAGGCATGCACGCATTGAACGCATGCACTCTGCCGCACGCGGGCATTGCAGATGAGCATGCATTCACTCTGCGCACCTACAGCGCAGAATTGGCCCGCTACAAGGGGCGCCCCTTTGATCCTGCACGCTGTGATGTCTGCCTCCAATGCGTTGCCCGCCATGATCCGCAGCCGGTTGCCCCATTGGAATCCGGAATGGCTGGCGATTGCGGTGCCGACGGTCAAGATCGTGCTGATTCTGGCAGTTGCCGCGTTGATCCGCCTGCTGCTCCGGCAATTGCTGCGGCGGCTGTGCACGCGTTACAGCGTGCCGGCCGAAATAATGATCGGTATCCGCCGCGTCGGTAGCTTCGTCATTTCGGTCAGTGCCTTGCTGATGGTGCTGCGGGTCATCGGCGTCTCGCGCGGCACGTTGTGGACCGCATTCACCGGGTTCGCAGCCGTCGGCGCGGTGGCGTTCTTTGCTGCATGGAGCGTGCTGTCCAATATCTTCTGCACGTTCCTGATCACCACCACGCGGCCGTTTCGCCTGCACGATCACATCGAGGTACTCGAAGGCGGCGACAAGCCAGGCTTGAAGGGACGCGTGATCGATATCAACGTGATCTACACCACGCGAAACCGGCGAGCGTGCCGGCAGCGTACTGCAAGTTCTCGATAGCCTGTTTTTCCAGCGCACAACGCGTCGCTGGCGCGAGACCAGCAGCTTCAACGCCAACTAAGCGCAAGGCGGAGGCCTTTTGCTGCGCCAGTTCGCCAGTGGCAGACCCGAACACGGCGACGTCGGCAAGCGGCAACCGTCGACCACTGCAGCGAGCTCCACTGCGGCGCCCGCGTGTGACAGCAGTTCCCTGCCCCGCAATCGCGACCGCCGATTGCATCGTGGGCATGACCCACCCACCACTCAACGCAGCTGACTGTCCTTGCTGCCGCGACGGTTATAGCCGCTTTGCGCAGCCTGCTCCTGGTCGTGCGCTTCTTGGCAGTTCACGCACAAGTGCACGCCGGGCACTGCCTTGCGGCGCGCCTCGGGAATCGTTGCGTCGCACTCTTCGCAGTGCGTCAGACTCGGCCCTTGATGCAACTGACTCCGTGCGCGCTTGATCGCATCGTCGACAGTGGCATCGATCTGGTCCTGTACCGCTCCATCACCCGCCCATCCGGTCGCCATGGTCGCTCACCTCGCTGGTCTGGACACACATATGGTCATTCGCGTAGGCAAATCCAAGCCGCATGTGCACAGTACGCTCAAGCTGGTTGAACTAGCATCAAATCAACGCCACCGGCCGCCACGCGCGGAGTGACCAGGCCTCCGTCATCCGCACCCACAAGGAATAGCAATGGAACAGCCCGTCCACCCGTTTTCCGAACTCTTTGCCCAGCTTGGCCTGCCGTCCGACAAAGCCGGCATCCGCAGCTTCATTGCCGCGCATTCCCCGCTGCCGGGCGATATGCGCCTGGAAGAAGCGCCGTTCTGGACGCCTGCCCAATCCCAGCTACTGCGTGAAGAACGCCTCGACGATGCCGACTGGATCGTGACCATCGACCAACTCAATATCGCCTTGCATACCACTGCCAGCGATACCGGCGTCTGAGCCAAGCGTGTGGTTCGTGTGCACCACGCTTGAGATCGTCTACAGCTGACATGCTTGCCAGCTGATTGGGCGGAACAAAAAAAGGAGCGGCCATTGGCCGCTCCTTTGCATCACAGGTAATACAGCAGGCAGCGACGCGCGTGCCGGGCTGTGCAGCATGCGTCAGGTTACTTTCTTGGCGATCGTCATGCCCAGCACGAACAGCACGATGGCAATGATGATGCCCGCCCAGAACAGGAACTTGGCGATACCCATCGCCGCGCCGGCCATGCCGCCGAATCCCAGCGCACCGGCGATCAAGCCGATAATTGCGAAGATGATGGCCCACTTGATCATGATGTTGTCTCCTCATCGGCACCATGCCGTTGTTCGATCGTGTGCTTGCGGCGCAGCGCCACAAAACATGCACCGCACGCTACCGATCCGAATGTGCCGCACTCGTGAATACGCCTGACACAGGCTGCAATACACGCCTTGCATTCAGAGAGCAAGCGCGGTGTCCACGCAACCGCGCGCGCTCCTGGAGAGATCATGACAGCTGCGCGCGGGGCCGCCCGTCCACGCCGCAGCACTGCATCGTCCGCGTGGCATCGTGCAAGCCACACTGAGCGCAACAAATCCCGCTTGCCACGTCTCCCCTCAACGCTCATGCGCGCCCGGTGCGTCGTCACCCATGTATACGCGTGGATTGGCCAGTGGCTGACGCATCGGCGATCATGCGTGCTTGCCCGCGACCGATCGCCATGGACACTCTTCGCTACCTCACCGGTTATCCGCCCGCCGTCCTGGATCAGGTATGCGAACTGATCGCGCAGGACAAGCTCGCCACCGTGCTGGCGCAACGTTACCCGGACCGGCACGCGATTCGCACCGATCGCCATCTCTATGAGTACGTCCAGGCGATGAAGGAGCGCTACATGCGCTCATCGCCGACGCTGCACAAGGCGATGTACGACAATCACCTGCAAGTGGTGAAGCACGCCCTGGGCACGCATACGGCGATCTCCCGCGTGCACGGTGGCCGCCTGAAGGCCAGCCGCGAGATCCGCATCGCATCGGTGTTTCGCGACGCGCCGGAACCGTTCTTGCAGATGATCGTGGCGCACGAACTGGCGCACCTGAAGGAGGCCGATCACAACAAGGCCTTCTACCAGCTCTGCAACCACATGACCCCGGACTATCACCAGCTGGAATTCGATCTGCGTCTGTACCTGACGCACTTAGCACTGGCTGCCGATCGCTGATCGTGCAGGACGCGTGCAAGGCTTTGCGCAGCTGACCGAGCCACTGCGCTTACCGCCAGGTGGGCGCGCACGCTGCCGGTGCTCGGAATCGGCAGCTCCCCCTCGTACAGTGCAGGTCCGGGCGCGCCGCCAACCTCCGCCTGACGACCGCTCGCTACGCGGTGTTGGCTATTTTAGGATGCGCGCATGCAGCCCTCCTCTCCTTGCAGAACTCACCCGCGCCGCGCAACGCCAGCAACCCGGCGCGATCAACGCGCTGGCCCAGGCGCTGGTGCGTACCGGCCAACCGGAACAAGCGCTCCTCTGGTATTCGCGCAGCGCGGCCGCCGGCGATGCGCTGGCGCAGGTGGAAGCCGGGCGCATGCGTGCCTATGGCATCGGTTGCGAGGTAGACGCCGGTCAGGCGCGTGCCTACTGGGAGCTGGCCGAGCGGCAGGGCGCGGCGGCGGCACGCTATTTGCTGGCGACCCTGGCTGTGGGAGAGCAGCCGCTGGCCCTGGCCGGCACTGCACAGGATCGACTGCAGTCGGCAGCCGCTGCCGACTACCCGCCAGCGCTACGGGCCATCGCCATCCAGCACGGGCGTGTGGCGCATCCGGAGCGGCAACGGCAGTGCGTCGCCTTGCTGGAACGCGCGGCGGCAGGCGGCGACGCCGTGTCGGCGGTCCTGTTGGCCGAGCGCCTGCTGCGTGGCGAAGGCGTGCCGCCACAGCCCGATGCCGCTGCACAGCTCTTGCAGCAGTTGCAGCCCCTGGGCATGACCGCGCTAACGGCGGTGGACATCGCGCCACCAGACCCCGCAGACGACACCGCCGATCACCGCATCGCATTCGCGCCGCGTTTCGGCCCGGTGCGACGCCACTTGGCCCCACGCATCGAAGAATATGCCGCAGTCCTGTCAGCCGACGAATGCCGCCTGCTCATACTGCTGGCGCGACCGCATCTGCGTGCCTCGAAGGTGATCGATCCTAACGATGCCAGCACCCAGCGCGCGCCGGTCCGCACCAGCCGCGGTGCGACCTTGGACCCCATCATCATCGAGGACTTCGCCGCGCGTGCCGCACAGGCGCGGCTGGCGGCCTGCGCGCAGCTCCCGCTCGCCCACGCAGAACCGCTCTCGGTGCTGTGCTACGCGCCGGGCGAGCAGTACCGCGCGCACCGCGACTACCTGCCGCCCGGAACGATCGCCGCCGACTGTCCCACCGCCGGCAACCGCCAGCGCACCGTCTACGTCTATCTCAACGACGTCGGCGCCGGTGGCGACACCGAATTTCCGGTCACCGGCGTTCGCGTGCGGCCACGTTCCGGCACATTGGTCTGCTTCGACAACCTGCATGCCGATGGCCGCCCGGACGCCGATTCGCTGGACGCCGGCCTGCCGGTCGCGGCAGGCAGCAAGTGGTTGGGGACGCTATGGTTCCGCCAGCAACGCTATCGTCATTGGTGAACAGATTCATACACACCCCCCTGCCGACGTGGTTTAAAATGTTGCAGCGCGACGTGATCGGACAGGATCTGCAAACGTCGCGTTTTTTGTTTCCCACTGCACGGGTGCATGCCCGGCTTCAGGGAAGGCACATCACGCAGCCCCGCGGAGCCTTCGATGCTTTTCGAAACCCTCGATACCACCGGCCATGAGCAGGTGATTTTCTGTCACAACCGCGACGCCGGACTCAAGGCGATCATCGCCCTGCACAGCACGCGTCTTGGGCCAGCGTTGGGTGGCGTGCGGATGCGCCCCTATGCCACTAGCGAGGCGGCACTCAACGATGCGCTGCGGCTGAGCCGCACCATGACCTACAAGAACGCTCTGGCCGGCCTGAACGTCGGCGGCGGCAAGGCGGTCATCATCGGCGACCCCAGGACCGACAAGACCGAAGCGCTGTTCCGCGCCTTCGGCCGGTTCGTCGACACCCTCGGCGGGCGCTACATCACCTCCGAGGACGTCGGCACGGACGTCAACGACATGGAGCAGATCTACCTGGAAAGCGAGTACGTCACCGGCGTGCATCAGGTGCATCGCGGCTCCGGCGACCCTGCCCCGTTCACTGCGTATGGCGCGCTGCAGGCGCTGATGGCCTCGCTCAACCGCAAGCTCGGCCACGAAGAAGTCGGCAAGGCAAGCATCGCGATCCAGGGGCTGGGCCATATCGGCATGGAGCTGGTGAAGCTGCTCAAGGAACGCGGCGCGAAACTCTATGTGGCCGACCTGAATCAGGCACTGGTGGACCGCGCGGTAGCCGAATACGGCGCAGAAGCGGTGCGCCCGGATGAAATCCATCAGGTGTCGGCCGACGTGTTCGCCCCGTGCGCGCTGGAAGGTGCCATCAACGAAGACACGCTGCCGCAACTCAAGGCCAAGATCATCTGTGGCACGGCCAATAACCAGCTGGCCAGCGCCGCCATTGGCGAAGAGCTGCATCGGCGCGGCATTTTGTATGCGCCCGATTACGTGGTGAATGCGGGCGGGGTGATGAATGTGTCGCTGGAGATCGACGGCTACAACCGCGAACGTGCGATGCGGTTGATCCGCAGCATCTATCACAACCTGGAAAAGGTCTTCGACCTGTCCACGCAGTTGAACGTTTCGCCGCAGCAGGCGGCCGATCGGATTGCCGAAGCGCGCATCGAGTCCATCAGCAAGCTCAAACTGCCGCTGGGCCGTACTGCGCCGCGCTTCCTGCACAAACTACGCGGCGAGTAACTGGAAACAGATAGATTGGGCGTAACGATCAGCGCAGTACGTGATTGCCGCTGAAACGCCACGCCTGGGCATTGCGCCCGGGCGTCATGCACGCCGATCAGAAACCGGCGCTGTACTTCAGGCTCAGCGCGCGGTCGTCACCGCGCTCGCCCACCCGCTGGTCGTAACCGAAACGCAGCTGGCTCTGCGGGCCAACCGGCGCAGCAGCGGTGATGCCGAACAGACCACCCGAGCGTGCCGGCTGCATGCCACGCAGCGGTGCCCACGCATCCACCCCCACGAAGCTGGCATCCAGCGTCAAGCCGTCGCTGCTCAGCGCCTGCTGCCATTCCGCATAGCCGCCCAGCTGGATACCGCGCCAGCGATACGCCGAGCGCACGCCGGCAAGCGCCTGCGTGCGCGATGAGGTACTCGCGTTGGCGCGCAAGCCGAAACCATCGCCGCAACTTTCGCGGAAGCCATCGCTGCGCAAACGCACGTAATCCAGGCCCATATACGGCGTCAGGCTTGCATGCACACCGCCCAGGCGGTACCCGGTTTCCAGATTGCTGCTCAGGTAACTGCCGCTGTAGTCGCTGAAGGCGCTGCTGCGGTCTTCGCCCAGCTGCAGAGTGCGCTCGATCTGGCGATCGACGTTGCCAAAACCCACTTGGCCCAACGTGTACGCAGCGCCCAATGTCGTGCCCCAATACAGCTGCGCCTGCACCTGCCGATCGCGCCCGCGTGCCCCATCCAGGTCGCCCAGGCTGCTGGAGCGCGTTTCGCCGAACGCAAAACCGGTGACCGCACCGGAAGCCAGACGCAGATCGTTGCCCATCATCCAGCCGGAGGTGGCAAAGCCCGAGGTGGTTGCACCGCCCTCGCCCGGCCCGCCAAGTGCCCGTTGCCAGTTGCCCGACAGACGCGGCTTTTGCGACAGGCCATCGAAATGCGCTGCCAGTGCGCGGCGACCCAGATCGATGGTGTCGAAGGTCATCGCCGCAGAGTCGGCATGCGCACGGCCGGACAGGCTGCGCAGCGAATCGGCGGCGGCCTTGGCGGTTGGCGATTTTTGCAAGGCAGCTGCAGCGCGAATGAAGCCGCCGCTGAGTGCGCCATTGCCCTGGAACTGCTGTGCATCGACCTGCTGGAACGCCTGCTCGACGCGAATGGCCGAATCCATCGAGGCGGTGCCGATCGCGCCCAACGACGCAGCGACCGCGGTGACATCCATGCGCTGCAGCGACACATACGCGGTGTTGGCGTCGTAGCTGCGGGTGGCGCTAAGAAAGGTCACCGCCGGTCCGCTGCTCAGCGTATCGAATGTGCCTTGCAAACCATTGGTCGCCCGCAACACCGCGTAGGTGGTGTTGTTGACAACGTAGTCGCGCCGACCGATCAATTGCAGGTCGCCTGCGATTGTCGCCGTACCCGCGACATTCAAACGGTCACCCACATTCACTGCCAGGCGACCATTGCTGGCCTGGCTGTAGTTGCCGGCAATGGACGCGGTCGCGCCGTTGACCTGCAAAGTCCCGGCGTTGTCGACCTGACCACCGATGTTGCCCGCGCCGACCAGGCGCGCGCCGTTGGCGATGCTCACGCGCGCACTCTGCAAGCTGGCCGTTTGCAAGGTGCCGCCGAGTACTTGAGTGTCGCCGGTGAAGGTATTGGCCGTGCTGATCAATGCCAAGGTGCCGGTGCCGCGCTTGGTCAGGCCGCCGGTGCCACTGATGTCGTTGGCCCAGGTCGAACGCAAGGTCGTGACATCGACATCCACCGTGCCCCAATCGAAGCGTGCCGGCCCCAACACCGCCTTGCCGACGTTGAGCAGGCCGTAGCCGAAGACCGGGTCAACGCCCGCAGCCCCCAAGTCGGTGGCGGTTCCCAGCAAGGTCTGGCGCACCAGATCGTTGTTGAAATACGGAAATGCCTGCCACACCAACGCGGCCGCACCGGAGACCAGCGGCGCTGCAAACGAGGTACCGCTGCCGTAGAAATAACGGATGTTGCCGGCGGTGGCGTCCGGGTCGATAAACAACGAAGTGCCCGGCGCGACCAGGCAATAGCGCATCGCCACACCACAGGCGTTGGAGTACGACGCCAGTTGCGTCGGGTTGGCGGTATCCAGCGCGGCGACCACCAACCAACCGCGTTCCAGATCGGCCGCCGGCAGCGTTCCGTTCGGCCCTGGTTGACTGGGCAGTGCCGCAGTATCGGAAGGCAGAGAGCGCGATTCATTGCCCGAGGCGAACACCACCAGCCCATCGTTACTGAGGATGAAGGGGCGGTATTCCTGCGCAATCTGATTGGTCACCGTCGGGTCGTTCCAATACAGGCCGCCCCACGAATTGTTCATGATGCGCACACCGGCACTGATCAGATCGGCGTGCACCGGCCCCAGACCAAGCGGTCCATCGACCTCGTTGCCGTCGCCGCTGCCGTCGTCCACCGGCGCACGGTCGCTGATGATGCGTGCAGACACCAGGCCCGCACCCGGCGCGATGCCGCCGGGCCATTGGCCGACCGCGCGCCCGGCCGCCAGCTCAGCCACCACGGTCCCGTGCCCGACCACATCGCCCACCGCGGTGTTGTTGGTGCGGGGATCCACATAAATGAAGCTGTCGCTGACGCGCCCCTGCAACGCCGGATGATTGGCATTGATGCCGGTATCCATGACACCGATGCGGTACCCCGCACCCGTAAAGCCGAGCGCCTGCGCTGCGCGCGCGTTGGTCAGCGCCAGATGCGCATCGATCGCCGGCTCCGGCGTCGTGGGCGTCGTCACCGGTGGCGGTGATGTTGGCGGCGGAGGCGGCGGTGGCGAGGTCACCGGCGGTGCGGCTGGGGTACTTGGACGGATACCGCCCCCGCCACCGCCGCATGCGGTCAACGCAACGGCCAGCGCCGAGGCCAGTACAGTCCTGGCGACGTCTTGCTTCTTCATTGGTGTTCTCCCCGAACCCATTCCATGGATGGGGCCCGATCGGGCCCGAATAACGCTTTGCTTACTTTAATCGGAAAGCGTGCGCGTGGGGCGCGTGCTGGCGCGGCGCCGCCTTGAGGCAGATAATCGTTTCACTTTAAACGGTATCCGCTCATGTCCGACATCGTCATCGTTGCTGCCAAACGTACTGCCATCGGCTCGTTCCTCGGCCAATTCAATGCGGTGCCGGCACCCACGCTCGCCGCGGCTGCCATCCAGGGCGCGCTCGCGCAATCGGGCATCGCGCCTGCCGATGTGTCCGAAGTCATCGTCGGCTGCGTGCTGCCGGCCAATCTCGGCCAGGCACCTGCACGTCAGGCCGCGATTGCCGCAGGCATTCCTACCTCGACCGGCGCCACCACCATCAACAAGGTGTGCGGCTCGGGCATGAAGGCGATCATGTTGGGACACGACCTGATCAAGGCCGGCTCGGCCAGCATCGTGGTGGCCGGCGGCATGGAGTCGATGAGCAATGCCCCGCATCTGCTGCCCAACTCGCGCACCGGCAACCGCTACGGCAATTTCCAGGCGGTCGATCACATGGCCTGGGACGGCCTGACCAATCCGTATGACGGCCAGGCCATGGGCGTGTTCGGCGAAGCCACTGCGGAGAAGTTCGGCTTCACCCGCGCCGACCAGGATGCATTCGCCATCGCCTCGGTGGAACGCGCCCAGGCGGCGCAGCGCAGCGGCGCGTTTGTCGACGAAATCGTTCCGGTGACGGTGGCAACGCGCAAGGGCGAAGTCGTCGTCGATCGCGATGAGCAACCGGGAAAATCGGACGTGGCCAAGATTCCGACCTTGAAGCCGGCCTTCAAGAAGGACGGCAGCGTGACCGCGGCCAGTTCCTCGAGTATTTCCGATGGCGCGGCAATCACCGTGCTGATGAGCGCGGACGATGCGCAGCGCCGCGGTGTGACGCCGCTGGCGCGCATCGTCGGCCATGTCACCCACTCTCAGGAACCGGAGTGGTTCACCACCGCACCGGTCGCTGCGATCCAGTCGCTGGTCGGCAAGCTCGGCTGGCACTTGGACGATGTGGATCTGTTCGAAATCAACGAGGCCTTCGCCGTCGTGGCGATGGTACCGATCAAGCAACTCGGCATCGCGCACGAGAAGGTCAATGTGCATGGCGGCGCCTGCGCATTGGGTCATCCCATCGGTGCATCTGGTGCGCGCTTGGTGGTGACGTTGGTGAACGCGTTGCGCAGCCGCGGAGGCAAGCGCGGAATCGCAACGCTGTGCATCGGCGGCGGCGAAGCGACTGCCATTGCTATCGAATTGATTTAATTGTCTTTAACGGCGACTTTTCAAAACTGAATGCGCGTGCGCTTGACACTCGTCTTGTGGCCGTCATCATGTCGGGGGCGCGCAATAGCGCGTTGCCTAATCTAACGACGAGGATTGAAACAATGACCATCAACAAGCTGCTGATCGCAATGGCTCTGGGCCTGGCCCTGACCGCTTGCACGAAGCCGGAACAGGCTCAGGATGCTGCTGCTTCGGCTAACGAAGCTGCTACCGACGCTCAGACCGCTGCCGACCAGGCTGCTGCCTCGGGCTCGCAGTCGGCTGACGCCGCTCAGGCTGCTGCCAACACCGCTGCTGCTTCGGCCGACACCGCTGCTGACGCTGCCCAGGCTGCTTCCGGCGCCGCGACCGATGCTGCTGCTGACCAGGCTGCCGACGCTGCCAAGACGGCTGAAGACACCGCCAAGGCTGCTAAGGACACCGCAGAAAAAGCCAAGAAGTAATCACTTCTTGACTCCAAGCGAGTTCGGAAAAAGCCGCTGGTTTCCAGCGGCTTTTTCTTTGTCTGCGATTCAAGCCTCGTACGCCGTGCCCGCCGGCAAGACTACGGACAACCTACAAGATTGCGTCTGTCTACCCGGCGGCTGAATGGCCGGCTGCGCATTGACGCAGACTGCATTGCCTCCTGCATAAGCTCCGGCTTCCAACACCGGAACAGGAACAGGACCACCCATGAAGACGATCCGCATGCTGTCGTTGAGCGCCATCGCCGCCCTCACCCTTGCTGCCTGTCAGGGCCCGGATGCCGAGCAGGCCCGCCGCGATGCCGCGTCTGCCGCCAAGCACGCCGCCGCCGCGACCGAACAGGCTGCCGACCGTGCGGCAGTGGAAGCCAAGGCCGCAACCGCCGATGCACGCGTAGCTGCGCGCGAGTTGGCCGCAGACGCCAGCCGCGCCACCGCCAATGCGGCCAATGCGACCGCCGACAAGACGCGCGAAATGGCCAGCAAGGCCGAACAGAACGCCGACAAGCACGACGCCGACCACGCGCAGCACTGAGTCCGCCTCCATTCGCAGCACCCGCAACGCGCCGGCCATGTGCCGGCGCGCTTGTCTCGGCCGACGGGTGGCTCGTGTTGTCGAGGCCGGCAGGCTAGCATTCGCATATGTCCTCTTCTTTTACGTCGCGCCGGCGCAACCAACTGGCGCTGATTTTTTCTGCGCTGATCTTTGTCGTCATCGGATTCGGCATTTTCGTCGGTGTCCGCCGTTCGTTGGCCGACGCTGCGCTGGTGTCGCACACCCACGAGGTGATCGGGCGGGTCGACGAGATCCAGGCGCGCGTGCTCGATGCCGAATCGGCGCAGCGTGGCTTCCTGCTCACCGGCAACGACGCCTACCTGCGTGACTATCAGACCAGTGTCGAACGTCTGCCGATCCTGCTGGACAACCTGCGCCGCCTGATCGTCGACAACCCCGCACAGGAGCAGCACCTGGCGCAGTTGCAACGGCTGGTGGAAACCCGACTGCGGCAGATTCAACACGTGCTCGACATCTATACGGAACGTGGGCTGGAGGCGGCACGTGCCGACATCCGGCAAAGCGCCTTCCGCACCACCAGCGCGATCCGCGAGCAGGCATTGGCGATGGTGCAGCGCGAACAGGAACTGCTGGCACAACGCGCGCGAAGCAGCGAACAAAGCGCCGACCTGTTGCTTGCGCTGGCACTGGCCGGCATTCCGTTCGGACTGATGGTGGTGGGCATGGTCTATGCGCTGTTGATGCGCGAACTGCGCCACCGCGCGCAGGCCGAACAGCTGGCGGCGCAGGCCAATCGCGAGTTGGGCGAGAGCATCGACGCACTGCAACGCAGTACCGCCGATCTCAACCTGCTCAGCCGTTACACCGGCCTGCTGCAGAGCTGCATCAGTGCCGAAGAAGCGTTGATGGTCAGCAGCCGTACCCTGGCCAGCCTGCTGCCGGGCGTGGCGGGAAGCGTGTACCTGCTGCGCGCCTCGCAAGACCGCGCCGAGGCGATCAGCCACTGGGGCGAGCCGCTGGTGCGCAGCGCACCGCATCTGGCGCCGGAGCAGTGCTGGGCGCTGCGCCGCGGCCAGCCGCATATCGCCCAAGACCTGGGACGGGACGCGCTGTGTGCGCATATCGAAGAACCCGGACGCGATGCGTCCGTCACCACCGCGTGCCTGCCGATGTCGGCGCAAGGCACCCAGCTCGGGTTTCTGTTCCTGTCCGCAGCCGGCCCGGGACCGATGCCGCGGCTGGAAATCGCCGTGGCGGCCGCCGAGCAGTTGTCGTTGGCGCTGAGCAACCTGCGCCTGCGCGAATCGCTGCGCCGGCAGTCGATCCGCGATGCACTGACGGGGCTGTATAACCGCCGCTATCTGGAAGAATCGCTGAGCCACGAGTTGGCGCGATGCGCACGGCGTGGTCTGCCGTTGTCGGTCTTGATGCTGGACGTGGACCATTTCAAGCAGTTCAACGACAGCCAGGGCCATGCCGGCGGCGACCTGTTGCTGGCAGCGGTGGGCGAATTGCTGCTGACCCGCCTGCGCGCCGAAGACGTGGCCTGTCGCTACGGCGGTGAGGAATTCACCGTCCTTCTGCCCGAAGCCGATGGCGAGGAAGCCATGCGCGTGGCCGAGCAGATCCGCGGTTACATCGCCACGCTGGCGGTCAGCGACGGTGCACGCGCCTTGCCGAAGGTGACGGCCTCGATCGGCGTGGCCAGCTTCCCGACCGATGGCGAACAGGGTGCGAGCCTGATCCAGAAAGCCGATGCAGCGCTGTATCGCGCCAAACACGCTGGGCGCAACCGGGTGGAGCGACACGGTGCTGCGACGGACATTGCGGACTGAGGGCAGCTGACAAAGCCACGGCGCAGCTGCCAGGCCGGTGCGGCCGCGCCCGGGATGTGGCACGCAAACACTGCCGCTCCTGTACACCGCGCACCCACCTGACATCTGCTCGCGGCGTTTGCCGACAGCTTCGGCAAGCGTGCTGTCCGTCGCGGATTGTGGATTTCGTCACACAAAAGATCCAATTGCGCAGCGATAGTCGGCCTCGACCCCTAAAGCGAGGCAGTCCGATGTCGATGTGGCGCGATCAAGGTCCCAACAAGAAAGACGGCGTTCCGGTCACCCCCGAGGTTCCTGCTGCCGATGGCAGGCTGTTCACCGCCGAGGCCAGCCCTGCACCGCCGGTGCCCGCCGCCGCCCCGCCCAGCGTTGCACCAATAGCCGCGGCCACGCAGCGTCACAGCGAGGCAAAAGAGTCGCTGATCGCTGCCGACATCAGCATCGAAGGCAAGATCGAAGGCGCCGGCCATGTGCGCCTGGCCGGCCGCTTCAAGGGCGATGTCAACGTCAAGGGCGACCTGACCATCGAACGCGGCGCCAAGCTCAATGGCGGCGTGCGCGCCAACAAGGTGATCATCGCCGGCGAGCTGGAGGGCAATATCGAATCTGCCGCGCAGGTCGAACTGCAGACGTCCGGCGTCTTGGTCGGCGACGTCAAGGCCGGCAGCCTCACGGTGGCATCGGGTGCGCGCATGCGCGGCCAGGCCGATTTCGGCTGGGGCGATGATGGCGGCAAGCCGGTCGCTGCCAGCAAGCCGGTGGTCAGCGGAGACAGCGACGCCACATGAGTGCGCCTCGCCCGGGCACGCCCGGCGCCACGCGCAGCTGCCCGCACTGCAAGGCGACGATCCTGGAAAGCGCCAGCGTCTGCCCTGCGTGCAAGCACCACCTGCGCTTCGATTCGGCGGCTGCGCAACACGCGCAGCCGGCGCCGATCGTGCCGCTCAAGGTCGACGGCACCATCCGCCACCCGGCCGACGGCGATCCTTGGGAATACACGGTGGTGGTGGTGGTGCGCAACGGTAAAGGCGAAGAGATCCGCCGCCACGTGGTCGATGTCGGCGCCATGCACGGCGGCGAAGAACGCGGCTTCACCCTGGCGGTGGAGGCAAGCGCGGTGCGTTTGCCTGGGCGGCGCACGCGGCATTAGGTGTCCACGATCCAAGCGGCAGCCGACAACTCCGTAACACGTACCGCCGAACCAGCGTGGCTGGTGAGCTGATCGGCAGTACCCGTAAGCCCGTACGCGCCGTGCACGGCCGTTGGACGGCGGCTTGCGTCGTGTGGCACCCACCCGTACGCGCGCGCTGCGCGAACGCATCGCCGCACGCGGCCCCATTCTCAGAATCTGCACACCGGCTTGGCCACAGTTGCCGCATGCGCAACGGCAACGATGAGACAGCTCACACACGCGGCGATCTGGTGGTGCTCGGGCCGGAGGGCCTGTATTGCCCGCAAGGCGATTTCAATATCGACCCATGGCGGCCGGTGCCGCGCGCGGTGATTACGCATGGCCACGGCGATCACGCCCGCAGCGGCATGGGCGAGTACCACTGCACGCGCGAGAGCCTGTCGATCCTGCAGTGGCGCCTGGGCGAACAGGTTTATCACACGCATGCGGACGGTGAGGCGTTTCAGCTGGGGCGGGCGCGCGTGTCGCTGCATCCGGCAGGACACGTGCTGGGATCGGCGCAGGTGCGCATCGAAGTGGATGGCGAGGTCTGGGTCGCTTCCGGCGACTACAAGCGCCAGCCCGACCCCACCTGCAAGCCGTTCGAAGTGGTGCCGTGCGACACCTTCATCACCGAGGCAACCTTCGGCCTGCCGGTCTATCGCTGGCCCGACACCGCCGAGGTTGCGGCCGATATTTCCGCCTGGCGCCGCGAATGCGCCGAACGCGGCGAAGCGGCCATCCTGTATTGCTATGCGCTGGGCAAGGCGCAACGCGTCCTGGCCGAATTGCGCGCGTGGGAGACGCAGCCGGCATTGCTGCATGGCGCGGTTGCAGTGGGCGTGGAGGTCTATCGCCAAGCGGGCATCCCGATGCTGGATACCCAGCCGGTCGGCGAGCATGCGCGCGGCGCCGACTATGCCGGGCAGTTGGTCATCGCACCGCCATCGGCGGCGGGCAGCGCCTGGATTCGCCGGTTCCGCAGCGCGCAACAGGGTTTTGCCTCGGGCTGGATGCGCATCCGCGGCAATCGCCGTCGGCGCAACTACGACCGTGGCTTTGTGGTCTCCGACCATGCCGACTGGCCGGACCTGCTGCGCACCATCGAAGAGACCGGCGCACGGCGCGTGATCGCCACCCATGGCAATACCGATGCATTGATCCAACACTTGCGCGAACGCGGCGTCGCAGCAGAAGCCTTCCGTACCGATTTCGGAGCCGAGGAATGAATCCGCTGCCCGCACGTCGTTATGTTCGCGCGCGCCCGCGCAATCGCCTGAGCGGTGCGCTCGCCTTCCGCCGGCATGCATTGGCGTTTTGCGTGCATCGCAACGCGCCGGCGGCTACCATCAGTCCGCCGCGACCGCTGCGCCGCCCACGCGTACTTGCCGCGTTTACCCGACGCGCGCTGGAGCTGCGTGCAGCCGACAGGCGCGCAGCGCCACAGGCGCTGCGGTGAAGCATTTCGCGGCGTTGTACCGTACCCTGGATCGCAGCACCGGCACGCTCGACAAGCGCGCTGCGCTGGTGGCGTATTTTCGCGAGGCACCTGCGCTGGATGCCGCATGGGCGCTGTACCTGCTGGCCGGTGGCAAGGTGGCCAGCACGCGCATGCGCATCGCCAGCAGCGGCGAACTGCGTGAATGGATCACCGACACCGCCGGCGTTGCCGATTGGCTGGTCGCCGACAGCTACGACCATGTCGGCGATCTGGCCGAAACCCTGGCCTTGCTGCTGGACGATCCGGTCACCGAAGCGGCCGATCTGCCATTGGCAGAGTGGATCGAACAGCAGCTGCTGCCGATCGCCAACCAGGACGTGGAAGTGCGCAAGGCCTGCATCGTGCAGGCGTGGCGCAGCCTGGCCTTCGACGAGCGGTTGGTGTTCAACAAGCTGCTCACCGGCGCGTTGCGGGTTGGGGTGTCGCAGCGGCTCGTGCAGCAGGCGCTGGCCGAATTGTCGGGCGTGGATATTGCGCGCATTGCCCAGCGCATGCTCGGCAGTTGGCGGCCGCATCCGACCTATCTTGCGCAGTTGTTGACCAGCGAAGAACTGCCCGGCGACCGCCAGCAGCCCTACCCGTTCTTTCTGGCATCGCCGCTGGAAGCGGAGGTCGAAATGCTGGGCGCCATCGACGACTGGCTGCTGGAATGGAAATGGGACGGCATTCGCCTGCAGCTGATTCGCCGCGCCGGCGAAGCAGCGTTGTGGTCGCGCGGCGAAGAGCGTCTGGATGGACGTTTCCCTGAAATCGAACACGCCGCAATGCAATTGCCGGACGGCACGGTCATCGATGGCGAGCTGCTGGCCTGGCAACCCGAGCAGCCCCTGCCGATGCCGTTTACCGCGTTGCAGACGCGCATCCAGCGGCTCAAGCCCGGGCCCAAGACCTTGGCCGCCGCACCGGCGCGCGTGGTGGCCTACGACCTGCTGGAACTGGCGGGCGAAGACCTGCGCGAGCGCCCGCTACAGGAGCGGCGCGCACTGCTGGAAGGCGTACTCTCGGCGCTCGCAGACCCGCGCATCGTCGCCTCACCGCTGGTGCAGGTCAGCGATTGGCAGGACGCAGCGCAGGTGCGCGTGGAAGCGCGCGAACACGGCGTGGAAGGGCTGATGCTCAAGCGCGCCAACTCGGTGTATCAGGCCGGCCGCCGACGCGGCGATTGGTGGAAGTGGAAGATCGACCCGCTCACCATCGATGCGGTGTTGTTGTATGCGCAAGCCGGCCACGGACGACGCAGCACGCTCCATACCGACTACACATTCGGGCTGTGGCATGAAGGACAACTGGTGCCGATCGCCAAAGCGTATTCGGGCCTGGACGACAAGGAAATTCTGCAGCTGGATCGCTGGATCCGTGCCAACACCACCGAGCGGTTCGGCCCGGTGCGCGCGGTCACCGCGCAGCATGTGTTCGAGCTGGGGTTTGAAGCGGTGAACCGCAGCGCGCGGCACAAATCCGGCATCGCGGTGCGCTTCCCGCGCATCCTGCGCTGGCGTCACGACAAGCCGATGGCCGAAGCCGACCACCTGAGTACCCTGCAGGCACTGGCGCGGTGAGCGTCACGCAGCAGACGCATGGCACGCCACTGCAACAATGGCGTGCCTGGTTCGCACAGCGCGGCTGGGCGCCGCTGCCGTTTCAACGCGATGTGTGGAAGCGCTATCTCGATGGCGAATCCGGCCTGCTGCACACGCCCACCGGCAGCGGCAAGACGCTGGCGGCATTTGGTGGGCCGTTGCTGGAGGCATTGGCCGCGCGTGGGCGCAAATCCCCACGCAAACCGGGCAAAGCCGCCTCGCCTGCGCGCCGCCAGCCGCAACGCAATCTGCAGGTGTTGTGGATCACGCCACTGCGCGCACTGGCTGCCGATACCGCTCGCGCGCTGCGCGAGCCGGTGGACGCATTGGGGCTGGATTGGCAGGTGGGACTGCGCACCGGCGATGCCAGCGCGCGCGACAAGCGGCTGGCACGCAGCGGCAAACTCGACGTGCTGGTCACCACGCCCGAATCACTAGCGTTGTTGCTGTCGTATCCGGATACCGCCCCACAACTGTCGGCGCTGCGCTGCGTGATCGTCGACGAATGGCACGAGCTGCTGGGCAACAAGCGCGGCGTGTTGCTGCAGCTGTGTCTGGCACGATTGCATGGATGGACGCCGCAACTGCGCATCTGGGGGCTGTCGGCAACGCTGGGCAATCTCCCGCAGGCGCGCGATGTGCTGTTGCCGCACCTGCCCGATGCAGCGCTGGTGTCGGGCGTCAAACCGCGCACGATGACCTTGGAAACGCTGCTACCGGAAAGTGGCGAGCGTTTTCCATGGGCGGGCCATCTTGGTCTTGCACAACTGGCGCGCGTGCTGCAAAAGATCATGCAACAGCGCACCAGCCTGGTGTTTACCAATACGCGCGCGCAGGCCGAGTTATGGCATCAGGCCTTGAGCGCGGTGTGGCCCGAAGACCTGGCCACGCTGGCGCTGCATCACGGCTCGCTGGATCCATCGCTACGCGCGGCCGCCGAACGCGGACTGGCCGACGGCAGCCTGCGCTGCGTGGTGGCCACCTCCAGCCTGGATCTGGGTGTGGACTTCCCGGCCGTGGATCAGGTGCTGCAGGTCGGCAGCCCGAAAGGCATCGCGCGCCTGCTGCAGCGCGCCGGGCGCGCACGCCATCGTCCAGGCGAATCCGGCCACGTGGTGTGCGTGCCCTCGCATGCGCTGGAGCTGGTCGAATATGCGGCGGCCCGTCGCGCGCTGGTGCACGGCCACATCGAAGCGCGGCCGCCGCCGCGCTTGTCGCTGGACGTGCTGGCCCAGCACTGCGTCACCCTCGCCCTCGGCGGCGGCTTCCGGGCCGATGCGTTATTCGAGGAAGTGCGCGGCACCGATGCCTTCGCTGCGCTGGAAAGACCCAACTGGAATGCGGTACTCGACTTCATCGTGCAAGGTGGCAGCGCACTGGCGCACTACCCGGATTTCCACAAGGTGGTGCGCGACGACGACGGTGTGTACCGCGTGATCGATCGGCGTGTGGCGCTGCGGCACCGGCTGTCCATCGGCACGATCACCAGCGAGGGCAGCGTGCGCGTGCAGTTTCTGCGCGGCGGGCGGCTGGGCGCGGTGGAAGAACAGTTCGTCGGCCGCCTGCGCCGCGGCGACCGCTTCCAGTTTGCCGGCCGCCTGCTGGAGCTGGTGCGGCTGGAAGACATGACCGCCTACGTGCGCGTGGCCAAGGGTGGCAGCGGCGTGGTGCCCAAATGGATGGGCGGGCGCATGCCGTTGTCGTCGGCACTGGGCCGCGAGGTGGAAGCGGTGTTCGCCGATCCCGGCGACGCGCCGGAGATGCGGGCATTGGCGCCGTTGCTGCACCTGCAGGCGTCGCTGTCTTCGCTGCCGGGGCCTACCCATCTGCTGGTGGAAAGCGTCAAGGCGCGCGACGGCCGCCACGTCTTCGTCTACCCGTTCGCCGGCAGGCAGGTCAACGAAGGCCTGGCCGCGCTGCTCGCGGCACGCTGGGGCCGGCGTCAGCGCAATACCTTCAGCTTTGCCGCCAACGACTATGGCTTTGTGCTCTCACCGGCACAGGATGTGGAGATCGACGCGAGCGTGCTGCAGGCATTGTTGTCGCCGATCGACCTGTTCGACGATTTGCGCGACAGCCTCAACCTGGGCGAGCTGGCCCGCCGGCAGTTCCGCGAAATCGCGCGCGTGGCGGGCTTGTTGTCGCCATCGTTGCCTGGCCGTGCGCCGCGCAGCCTGCGCCAGCTGCAGGCGTCCAGCGGCCTGCTGTACGACGTGTTGCAACGCTTCGATCCCGATCACCTGCTGCTCGCCCAGGCCGAGCGCGAGGTGTTCGAAGGCCAGCTCGAACTGGCGCGGCTTGCGCATGCCCTGGAAGACTGCGCGCGACGTGAGTTGCGCCTATGCAAGCCACGCAGCCTCACTCCATTATCGTTTCCGCTGTGGGCCGAACGCATGCGTGGGCAGCTGAGTACCGAAGACTGGAAAGCGCGTGTATTGCGCGCTGCCGAACAACTGGAACGCAAGCATGGGCGATAGCGTGCAGCTGCAGCTGGCCGGCGAAACCGTGGAATTGCTTGGCGAACGCGCCTTGTATCGGCCGGCGCAACGTGCGCTGTTGATCGCCGACCTGCACCTGGGCAAGGCCGATGTCTTCCGACGTGCCGGCATCGGCTTGCCGGCCGGCGGCACCGCGCACGATCTGGAGCGGCTGGATGCGTTGCTCGATCAACGCGATGTCCAGACGCTGTGGATTTTGGGCGACCTGTTGCACGGGCCCGCGCCGCGTGCCGCCTGGCACCGACGTTGGGGCGCATGGCGCGAACGGCATTGCGCGTTGCGCGTGATCGCCATCCGCGGCAATCACGACCGCGCCCTGGCCGGTGCGGAGTTGCATATCGAAGCGGCCGGCGAACAGGTCGAAGATGGCCCGTTCGTGCTGCGCCACGACCCATTGCCGCATCCCACCGGCCACGTGCTATGCGGGCACCTGCATCCGCTGGCCAAGCTGCCGGGGCTGTCGCGGCGCTGGCCGGCGTTCTGGTTGCGCGAGCGCGTCACCATCCTGCCAGCGTTCTCGCAGTTCACCGCAGGCATCGTGCCGATCCTGACCGAAGGCGAGCGCCTGGTTGCCTGCGTGGAAGGCGATGCGCTGGCACTGCCGGTGCGTTAGCCACTGCCACCCACGCACCGGCCGATGCTACGACTATGCAGCTGCTTCGGCGTCAGCGTCGGCCAGCCGCGCGACTGGTTGCGCCAGGGCCTCGACGAATTCAGGCGCCAGCGCCAGCTTGCCGAACCAACCGTGCTGGGTGCCACTGAGCACACGCAGCATGTGCCCGCGTCCGCCCGGCACGCGTCCCATCGGGCGTAGCAGCAGGTCGCGGCCATGTGCCCACAGATCGCGTTCGGACTGGAACAGTGGCGTCAGCCAGCGGCTACAGCGGTGATAGATTGCCACGTGCGCCTGGCGTTCGCGCTGGTAGCGCTG
This sequence comes from Xanthomonas axonopodis, assembly GCF_001304695.1. Taxonomy (GTDB): domain Bacteria; phylum Pseudomonadota; class Gammaproteobacteria; order Xanthomonadales; family Xanthomonadaceae; genus Xanthomonas; species Xanthomonas axonopodis. The sequence continues at coordinate 33,614 of NZ_JFAQ01000010.1, read as the reverse complement.
CAAGGCAGCGTCCAGATCGGCGTCGGCGCGCAAAGCATCGCGCATCGCCAATGCATCCAGCAGCGCCATGTTCACGCCCTGCCCCAATTGCGGGCTCATCGCATGCGCGGCATCGCCGGCAAGCACGAAGCGGCCGCGACGCCAGCGCGACACCACCGCATCGCGATAGCTCGCGCGCGCCAGCGCACCATGCACCTGCACTGTGGCAAGCTGCGCATGCGCCTCCGGCCACATCTGCGCCACTTCATCGCGCCAGGCGGCAATGCCGCGCTGTTCCCATGCAACGAAATCGCTGCACGGCAGGCTCCAGAAAAAGCTCAGTCTCGGGGTGTCGTCGCCCGGGCGCGTGCCCACCGGCAGCAGGCCGATCATCTTGCGCGCGCCGATATAGCGCTGGCGCAATTCGTCCACGAACGGCCAGTCTTCGCGTGGCAACAGGCACCACAGTGCCCCCCATGGATAAACCAGATCCAGCTGCGTTCCCTGTGCCTGCGCACGCAACGTGGAAGCCGAGCCATCGGCGGCGATGATCAGATCGAAGGGGCCATGCCATTGCCCGCGTTGGTCCTGCACGCGCGCACCCGCGTGATCGATCGCGGTGATCTGCATATCCACATGCAGTTGCGCGTGCTGCGGCCAGGCTTCGCAGCAGCGTAAACAACGCGCCGCGCTGCATGCCCACACCCATCAGCCGCGCATCCAGATCGCGGTACTGCATGCGCCCGCACGGCGTGTCGCCATACAAACGGCGCACCGGCGCACCATGCGCAAGCGCCTGCGGCAGCAAGCCCATGTTCCAGAGCACCTGCAGCCCACTGGGTTGCAGCAGAAAACCGGCACCCACCGGCCCGGGCGCAGCTGCGCGCTCGAATACCTCCAGTTGATGCCCGTCGGCGCCCAGCAGCACGGCCAATGCCTGCCCCGCCGTTCCGTAACCCACTACCGCAATACGTAATGCTCGTTGCATCGTCCCTGCTCTGTCTGGCTATCGCTGCCCGCGCACGACCGGCGCAAAAAAACCCCGCCGTGGCGGGGTTCTTCAATCGCACAATCGAGTCAGATTACTCGACCGGCGTGATGTTCGAAGCCTGGGCACCCTTGGGGCCCTGGGTCACGTCATAACTGACGCGCTGGCCTTCCTGCAGGCTGCGGAAGCCCTTGGAATTGATCGCGGAGAAGTGCGCGAAGACATCGGCGCTGCCGTCCTCCGGTGAGATGAAGCCAAATCCCTTGGCGTCGTTGAACCACTTGACGGTACCGTTCGGCATGGTGATGCGAGACCTTTGCAATAATTAATGGGTGGTGTACGGCGGTGCGTACGCGCCGAGTATGCAAAGCTTATGCCCCGATGACAATCACCCGCGTACAAGTTCGCCGATCAGCTCGGGCAGCCCGGACGAAGCCGCATCGACGTTGGCCAATACGTCGGCCATGGTGATTTCCTGCGCGTCGCCGCAACCGGCCGCCCAGTTGGCCACGATTGCCAAACACGCATATTCCAGGCCTTTTTCGCGTGCCAACCCGGCTTCGGGCATGCCGGTCATGCCCACCAGATCGCAGCCGTCGCGACGCATGCGTGCGATCTCTGCAACCGTTTCCAGTCGTGGCCCCTGCGTCGCCCCGTAGCAACCGCCGGCCACCAGCGTGACGCCGGCCACTTTCGCTGCCGCGATGACCGTGCTGCGAAACATCGGCGAATACGGGTGGCCGAAATCCACGTGCTGCACCTCGCTGCCAGGCTCTTCGCCGAACGTGGACACGCGGCCCCAGGTGTAGTCGATCAGCTGATCCGGGCACGCCAACACGCGCGGGCCAAATTGTTCGGTGATGCCGCCCACGGTGTTGAGCGCCAGCACGCGCGAGGCGCCGAGTTGCTGCAACGCAGCGATGTTTGCGCGGTAATTGACCTTGTGCGGCGGCAGCGAATGCCCCTCGCCATGACGCGCCAGGAAGGCCACGCGGTGGCCGAGCAGCATGCCGACGCGGATCGGCCCGGACGGCGCGCCGTAGGGCGTTTGGATCTCGTGCGACTGCACATCGTCCAGCTGCGCGAGCTTGTAGACACCAGTGCCGCCGATGACGGCCAATGCGATGGAATTTGCGGACACAACCGACCTCTGCAACAAATCAACGACGGTGCGCGCAGCAGGGCGCGCTCGGCAGCTCGCACTCGGGAGCGGAAAGTGCGGTTTACTGCTTCATCGCATAGATGGCGGGAATGCCACGCAGTTGCTCGTTGACGTCCATGCCGAAGCCGAACACATAACGGTCGGGCACTTCCACGCCCACGTAATCGGCAGTCACGCCCGGCACGCAACGATCGTGGCGCTTGACGGTCAGCACCGCCACGCGCACGTCGGTGGCGCCCTGCTCCAGGCACCACTGGCGCACGCCCTGCAGCGTGTAACCCTCGTCGAGAATGTCGTCGACCAGGATCACGCGGCGGCCGAACAAGGCGGTGGCCGGGCGGTGCTTCCACACCAGTTCGCCGCCGGTGGTTTCGCCGCGGTAACGGGTGGCATGCAGGTAATCGAACTGCAGGTCCTGCCCGCGTGCGCCCAGCTCCAGCGCCAGTTGTCCGGAGAACGGCAGCGCAGCGTGCATGATGGTGAGATACACCGGCACTTCGCCGGCGTAGTCGCGTGCGATCGCACCGGCGATGGTGGCAACAGCGGCATCGATGGCCGGACGGTCGACCAGCAGATCGGCTTGGGCCAGGGCCTGGGAAATGGTGAGCGTGGACATCAGGCAGTTGTTCCGAAATGGGCAGAAAGAGGAGTGGTGAATGAGGCGTCGGTGCCGGCGAGCAGGCCATCCCAGCCTAGTGCGCCGCGGCTGATCAGGCCGATCAATGCAGCGGTATTGAGGCTGCGACCCTGCACGGCCTGCAGCGATTCGGCGACCAGCTCCGGGTGGCACACCAGCACCACGTCGCAGCCGGCATCCAGATGCGCATGCACCCGGCCCGCCACGCCGCCGGCACTGAACGAGGCGGCCATGCCGATGTCGTCGGAAAAGACCACGCCGCGGAAGCCCATCTGGCCACGCAGGATCTGTTCGATCCAGCGCTGCGAATAGCCAGCCGGCTCCGGGGCGACCTGCGGGTAGACCACATGCGCCATCATCACGGCGTCGGCGCCGGCCTCGATCCCCGCCACGAACGGCACCAGGTCTTCGGCCTGCAGCACCTCCAGCGGCCGTGGGTCGCTGGCGTGATCGACGTGGGTATCTTCCAGCACGGTGCCGTGGCCGGGGAAATGCTTGAGCGTGGCGGCCATGCCGGCGCCATGCAGCGCCTGTACATAGGCGCGCGTGAAGGTGGCCACGATCTGCGGGTCGTCGCTGAAGGCGCGGTCGCCGATGGCGCGGTTGCCGCGGCCCAGGTCCACCACTGGCGCAAAGCTCAGGTCAACGCCGCTGGCGCGGACCTCGCTGGCCATCAACTGCGCATGCGCGCACGCGGCGGCCAGTGCGGCCTCCGGGTCTTGCGCGTACTGCGCACCGAAGCTTTGCAACGGCGCCAGCGCGCTGAATCCTTCGCGAAAGCGCTGTACGCGTCCACCTTCTTGGTCCACGCAGATCAGCACCGGGCGCGGCGCGGCGGCGCGAATGGCGGCCGACAGCTCGGCCACCTGGGTGCGCGAGGCGAAGTTGCGCTTGAACAACACCACACCGGCAACCGCATCGTGCTGCAGCCAGTCGCGTTCCTGTGCGCTGAGTTCGGTACCGGCAACGCCGATCAAAAGCATGTTGGGGGACTCCCGGGCCAGGCGCCATGGTGGCGCAGCGCGGCATTGTCGCAGATGCGCGTGGCAGCGTCAGATCGCGCATTCAGCTGCGCGCCCTTCGGCCACTGCGGGCAGGCTTACAGCACCTCGAGATGGGCGCGCCAATGCGCAGCCTGGGCCTGCACCTGTGCCAGCACCTCGGGGGTCATACCGTCGAGCTGGCGGTACGGCAGTGCCAGGCGTTCGTTGGCGCCCAACAGCGGACGCTGGCGCTGCAGGAAATCCCAGTAGAGCGCGTTGTACGGGCACGCATTCGCGCCGACCCGCCGCTTGCGCTGATACCGGCAACCACCGCAGTAATCGCTCATGCGATCGATGTAGGCCGCGCCGCTGATATACGGCTTGCTGCCGAGCAGGCCGCCATCGGCGAACTGGCTCATGCCCACCGTATTGGGCAGCTCCACCCACTCGAAGGCGTCGATGTACACGCCCAGGTACCAGCGATGCAGGGCCTGCGGGTCCAGCCCCGCCAGCAGCGCAAAATTACCGATCACCATCAGCCGCTGGATGTGATGCGCATGCGCGTTGGCCAACGAATTGTCGACCGCATCGGCCAGGCAGCGCATGCCGATCTGCCCGTCCCAGAACCAGTGCGGCAGCGGCGCATGCTGGTCGAGATGATTCGATTCCGCGTAGTCGGGCATCTGCGCCCAGTACACACCGCGCACGTACTCGCGCCAACCCAGAATCTGCCGGATGAAGCCTTCCACTGCCGCCAACGGCGCATGCCCCTGCCGCCATGCCGCTTCGGCGCGCGCGATCACTTCGCGCGGATGCAGCATCTTGACGTTGAGCGCAAACGAGAGCAGCGAATGGAAAAGGCGCGGGCTACGCGTGCTCATCGCATCCTCGTAGCGGCCGAAATTGGGCAATGCATGCGCGATGAAAGCTTCCAGATGCTGCAAGGCTTCGTCGCGATCCAGCGGCCATGGCAGGGCTTGCGCGTTCGGCGCGCCAAAACTGCGCACGCCGGCGGCTTCGATCGTGCGCCACAGCGCTCTGTGATCGTGGGTCGTACGCCAATCCTGGGGGGGCAGGCGGGTCGCCCGGCCACGGCGCACGATTGTCATGATCGAAGTTCCAGCGCCCACCTTCCGGTCCGCCGGCGGCATCGAGCAGGATCCGATGCCGCCGCCGCATACGCCGATAAAACACTTCCATGCGCCATGGGCTGCCGGCGCGAAAACAGGCGGCGACCTCATGGCGCGCGGTCAGAAAATGTTCGCTGTCGACCACGCGCTTGGCAAATGGCTGCGTGGCGCTCCAGTGCTGTAGTGCTTCGTCCAGCCGCCATTCGTCCGGGGCCTGATACTCCAGATGGTTGGCGCGGTAATGCGCCATCAACGCATCGAGGTTGTGCGGGATCGACTGCCGGTTGCTGGCGTTGTCGATCGTCACATAGCGCACCCGATGCCCGGCACGCCGCAAGCCTGCAGCGAACGCGCGCATGGCCGCGAAGATCGCCAGGACTTTTTGCGCGTGATGCAGCACGTAGTCGGTTTCCTGCCGCACTTCCATCAACACATAGACCACGCCCGCATCGCGCGTGGCGAACCAGCTGTGCTGCGGATTGAGCTGGTCGCCCAGAATCAAGCGCAGCGTATGGGCCGGCGTCTGCGGATTGGTTTGCGCGGTGAGTGCGCTGGAATCATGCATCAGAGTGACGCCCGATCATGCCGGACACATGGGCGCGTCCATGCCGAGGCGGCGCATGGGCACGCGTTCGACCCGACAACAATACTCGGGCCACCAGGGCCGCATGCACGAACGAGCGCCATGATCGCGGTACGGACTTGCACCGCGCTACCCTTGTTCTGCGCTGCTTGGCACAGTCTCAGTCACTGTGCGGCGCATCGCCGGCAGACACGCGCCGGGCCAAGGCCATTGCGCTCTGCCATGCGCCCTCCACCTTGCCACCGGCCAACCAGTCGCCGCACATGCCCAAGCCAAGCTGCGCATCCCAGACGCAGCCGATCTGCAATGCGGGGTCGCTGCTGGCGACGTTCCAGAAAAAAGCATCGCTAGACTGCGGCATCGGCAAACCGAGCGCGGCAAGCTCCGGAACGAGGCTGGCGATGACGTGCCCAGGCAGGGCATCGCAATGCGCCTGGCTCCACTCGGCCGCTGCATGCAGCAGCCAGGTCTCCGCACCCGCACGCGCGGGCTTGCTGGAGTTGCGTGCCACCCAGCGTAACGGACCGGCATTGACGAACAGCGCATCGAAGCCTGGATCGATTGGCGCATCGAAGTGCGCCATCACCGCCCATGCAGGCTGCATGCGCGCGCGCTCGGCAATCGTCACCAGCGCAGGCGCGGCCTGTTCAACTAATGCAGCCGCACTTGGCGCCGGGACGGCCAGCAACACGCTATCGAATAGGCATTCTGCAACGTCTTGCGACACCAATACGCGCCATCCCTGCCGGCTGCGCTGCAGCGCGCGCACCTGGGCACACAAACGAACTTCCAACTGCGCCGCAAGCGCACGCGCCGGCGCGGTCATCTCGGGAACACCCACATAACGCGTCAGCACGCTTTGGGATCGACGCAACTGCGTGCCGTCCCAGCTTGCAATACGCGCCGGCCAGGGCGCGGCAATACCGGCATCGACCCAAGTATCCACGACCGCTGCAAATGCAGGGTCGCGCGCGGTGAAATACTGCGCTCCGTGATCGCATTGCCACTGCTCGGCGCTGCAGTGGCGCATGCGGCCGCCCGGGGCCTTGGCCTGATCGAACACCGTCACTGCATGGCCTGCCGCCTGCAACTGCTGCGCGCAGGCCAAGCCGGCCAGCCCTGCGCCGATCACGGCGATCGTCTGCGCGCGGCCGGGCGGTGTCATGCCATCGCGCACGTGCCGGTGCATGCGGCAGGCATGCGTGTCACACCGCGCAGCCGTCAGGCCCGCATGCGTCGGGCCCGCCGACGGGCGTCGATTCGGCCGCCAACTGCAGCAGCGCCTGCGCAAAACTTTCCGGCGGCTGCGCGCCCTGGATCAGCGCGCGGCCGTCGATCACGAAACTGGGCACCGCACGGATGCCCAACGCGGCGGCCTGCGCTAGCTGCGCTTGTACCTCGACAGTGGCTTCGTCCGATTCCAGCATCGCCTGCACTCGCGCCGCCGAAAGGCCGCCGACCTCGCCGGCACGCACCAGCGTGTCGGTCGCGCCCACGTTTTGGCCTTCGGCAAAATGCGCATGGAACAGCGCTTCCATGACCGCGTCCACATCGCCCTCGTGGCTGGCCAGCCAGATCAAACGATGCGCACGCAGCGTGCTAACCTGCACCTGCCCACGGCCGAAATCCAACGGCAAGCCTTCCGCCTGCGCAGTGGCCTGGGTCTGCGCCAGGATCTGCTCGACCCGTGCCGTGCCGCCGAACTTCGAGGCCAGAGCTTCGCGCAACGGCATCGGCTCCAGGCCGGCATCCGGATCAAGCTGGAACGCGTGGTAATGAATATACAAGGCCGGCACCTGCGGACCAAGCGCCGCAAGGGCGGCCTGGAAACGGCGTTTGCCGATCCAGCACCAGGGGCACACAACGTCGGACCAGATGTCGATGCGCATGAGCTAGGATTCGTTCGTGGGGATTTGGGATGGGCCAAGCATAGACGGGTTGATGCAATCGCGAAGTGTTTGCCAATGCCGGGACTGGGGAGCGGGATCAAGCGCTGCAAAGCGGCCCGTTGCCGCGCACTGATCTGTTCTTACGAATCACCAATCCCAACTCCCGCCTCCGGCCTCCCAGGCACCGAGCTGCGTGCCTGCCTTTGTGACTCACGCCTCTCCCGCCCCACTGATTGAACGGATGCGAGGCCAGCGCCAGGTTGTAATAGCGCACGTCGTCGGTGACTTCGGTCCCGACCCATTCCGGCGTGGCGAATGCTTCGTCGGGACGTTCGAGTTCGATCTCGGCGACGATCAGACCGGCGTTGTCGCCTAGGAATTCATCCACTTCCCAGACATGTCCCTGGTAGGTGACCAGATGACGGCGTTTGTCGATCAGGCCGCCGACGCACAGCGCCAGTAATGCGCGTGCATCAAGCAAGTGGAATCGGATATTCGAATTCCTGCCGCGTATGCCCTACCTGCAGCGATTTCAGGTTGAGGAATGCGCTTTCGCCCTGAATCCGCACCCGCACCGAGGCATGTTGCGCGCCACTGCGCAGCGCCGCCTGATCATTGATATAGCCCTGCGCCATCGGAATCACCGCATGCGCGGCGTCGCGCCAGCCATCGCCGGTGACCAGGAATTTGCGTTCGATTTCTATAGGCATGGGACTGGGGATTCGGGAGTGGGGATTCGTTGAAGCAGGAGCCAATGCCAGTGACGTCAAATCTTATCAATCCACGGATTACACTCGAATCCGGACTCAGCAGCGAGCGACGTGCGCGAGGCGGCAATTCTTGCCAGAGCGTAAGGTGTTCGCTTTTGCCAATCCCCAATGCCCAATCCCCAATCACCGCCTCTCAAACACCGCAATGCTTTCCACGTGCGCGGTGTGCGGGAACATGTCCATCGCGCCCGCCGAGACCAACGTGAAGCCCTGCTCGTTGACCAGATAGCCGGCGTCGCGCGCCAGCGAGCCCGGGTGGCAGCTCACGTAGACGATGCGCTCGAACGTTTTCAACGGCAGCTGCTGCAGCACTCCCAGGGCGCCAGAGCGCGGCGGGTCCAGCAGCAGCTTGTCGAAGCCCTGGCGCATCCAGGGTGCGCTGCGCTGATCCTGGGCCAGGTCGGCGGCGTAGAACTGCGCATTGTCCAGCCCATTGCGCTTGGCGTTCTCTTTCGCCCGCGCCACAAGTCCGGCGTCGCCTTCCACACCCACGACCTCGCGCACCACGCGCGCCATCGGCAGGGTGAAGTTGCCCAGGCCGCAGAACAGGTCCAGCACGCGGTCGTCGGGCTTGGCTTCCAGCAGCGCGACTGCATGGGCGATCATCTTCTGGTTGAGCGACGCATTGACCTGGATGAAGTCCAGCGGCCGAAACGCCAGTTCCACATCCCATTGCGGCAAGCGGAACGATAGCGGCACGTCCTGCGGCCACAGCGGATGCACGCTGTCCACCCCGCCGGGCTGCAGGAAAATCGCAAAGCCGTGCTCCTGGGCAAAGGCGATCCAGGCCTGGCGGTCGCGCTTGCTGAGCGGCTGCATATGCCTGATGGTCAAGGCCACCGCATCGTCGCCGGCGATGAATTCGATCTGCGGAATGTCACGCTTGCCATCCATGCCTTCGATCAGCGCGGCAAGCAAGGGAATCTTCTCGCCGATCTGCGGAATCACCGTGTAGCAGACGGACAGATCGGCCACGAACCGCGGGTCGAGTTCACGAAAGCCGACCAAGGTCTTGTCCTTCTTCTCCACGCGACGCACCGAGAACCTGCCCTTGCGCCGATACCCCCAGTTGTCGCCAGTCAGCGCAGGCAGCACGGCTTGCGGAGTGACGTGACCGATACGTTCCAGGTTGTCCATCAGCACGCGCTGTTTGGCCACGATCTGCTGCGACTCCTCCAGATGCTGCAACACGCAGCCTGCGCAGAGGCCAAAGTGCGGGCAGCGCGGGGTGACCCGCTGCGGCGATGCCTCCAGCACCTCCACGGTCTTGGCCTCGTCGAAATGCCGGCTACGGGCGGTGGGTTCGGCGCGCACCAACTCGCCCGGCAAGGCGCCGCTGATGAAGGTGACCTTGCCGCCCTCGCCGTCGCGGCGGGCGACCCCGCGGCCGTCATGGCTCAGGTCGGTGACCGCGGTCTGGAAGGGGGTACGGTCGAGACGGTTTCTGGTTCTGGCCACGTGGCGACAAGCTGCGGGCAAAAAGGGTGCGTATTGTCGCAGATGCGACCGACGGAGGCCGCGCCGGTCAGCGCAACAATTGTCGCGCCCCACAAACACAGGCATGCTTCCGCTGCGCGCGACAAATCAGAACGCGGCATCGCTGACAAGGAGGCAGCATGAACATGGCCACACGCCAGGAACCCCACCCATGCCTACTGCTGGTGGAAGACGACCCGATCAGCCGCGGCTTCTTACAGGCTGTGCTTGAAAGTCTTCCGGCTATGGTCGACTGTGCAGACTCCCTGTCTTCTGCACTCGACCGCGCGCGCGAACGTCGCCACGACCTCTGGCTGATCGACGTCAACCTTCCCGATGGCACCGGTAGCGGCCTGCTGCGTGCATTGCGCCTGCTGCACCCGGACGTGCCGGCACTGGCGCACACCGCCGACGCGACCATGTCGATGCAGCACAGCTTGCAGTCCGACGGGTTCCTGGAAATGCTGGTCAAGCCGCTGACTTCCGAACGCCTGCTGCAGGCAGTGCGGCGCGACCTGGCACGCGGTCGCTACAGCGTGGCCCCGGTGGGCGTGCTGGACATCGCCGCCAGCGACTGGGACGAGACCGCTGCGCTGAGTGCGCTCAACGGCCAGCAGCATCATCTCAATGCCCTGCGCGAGCTGTTCCTGGCCGAGCTGCCGGGCACCCGGGATGCGGTGGATTCGGCCTTGCAGATCAGCGACGAACAGGCATTACGCAGCCATCTTCATCGATTGCAGGCCAGCTGTGGCTTCGTCGGCGCGGCGCGGCTTGCCGGCGCAGTGCGCTTGCTGCGCGGCGATCCGCACTCGCGGACCGCACGCACCCAATTCCATGCGGCGGTGGCCGCGTTGCTGCATTGAGCGACGCAATCGCAGCCCTCCTTGCCAGACGAGGTGTGCCAGACGCTGGCGTCGGTGCGCTGCCGGCTCGCCACCGCGGTCGATGCAGCGTCGTTTTGCTGATCGAGGCTGCGTATTGCAGGTCGGACCGGCTCCAATTGCTGGCAATTGACTGCCTGGACGATGTTCAGGCTCGACGCAGGGCGCACAGATTTCCCGCTCGCCCGGTTCCACGCGGAATAAGGAGTGTATCGCTCGTGGTCGGGTGCATGCCGAAGGGCCTTTCGGAATTGACGGGCACAGGTGCTGCCTGTCGGTTCCGAGCACCCGCTTCGCTCAACTCGCTGCTGCATGGTGGCATCGCCCGGACGTTCGCCCAGCACAATCGCGCACGCGCCTGCAGCACTCCGCAATCAACGACGGCGCACGAGGTCCTCGAGCATTTCCCAGGATTTCAGGCCCCGCCCGCCCAGCTGATGTAGCAGCACGCTGCGCATGCTGCGCCGCAGGCCGGGCATGTCGTCCACGTCCGGCATTACGTCTTCGCACAGCGCCAGCAGCGCCGCACCAGTGACGGTTTCGCGGCGATCCTGGGCTAGCCGTTCGCTGAACACACGCAGGGCGCCCTCCTGCGGATCCAGCCAGTACCGCGCTGCCGGGTCGATCGGTTGCCCGTCGCTGTCGTGCTGCAGATCGAAGGCGAACCCCAGCCCGTCCAGCACGTCCCGCTCGAACCGGCGCAGCCCCCACGCCAACGGCAGATCGGACGCAAGGTAGGCACGTGCCTGCGCATAACAGGCATAAAGCTCAGGTACTGGATCGTTCCGCGGGGCCAGCCGGAGCAGCAATTCGCTGATGTAGAAACCGGCCAGCATGGCGTCGCCGACCAGCCGCGGCGCGGTATCCAGTGCTTCGGCTTGGCGCAGCTGGGCCAGCTCGCCGCGTTGCACGGCACTGAACTGGATCAGCTGCAATGGCTGCAAGGCCGCGCGCAGCGGCTGCTTGCGCGGACCCTGCACGCCGCGCGCCAGCAGTCCCACCCGCCCGTGTTGCTCGGTCAGCACTTCCACCAACAGGCTGGTCTCGCGCCAGGCCCGTACGTGCAGCACAAAGCCGCGCGCATGCTCGATCAGCACGGGAGGCAAAGCCGAGATTGGTGACCCTGGAACGGGGACCCGGGAAAAGCGCCGGATCGGCCGTCGACCCGCAGCGCGGCGCGGCGATCAGGGGCCCAGCCAATGCCGTCAGCGCACCACGCGAATCTGAAAAATGCGAAAAAACGTCGTCCCGGCAGCATGCCGACCAACTGCCTGACCCAGCTTTTCCCGCGTCCCCGGTCCCGGGTCCGGGGTCCCGGCCCTCCCGGCCTCATTCGTACCCGAACGCCTTCAGCGCAGCCTCGTCGTCCGACCAGCCTTCGCGCACGCGCACCCAGGTTTCCAGGAACACCTTGGCGCCAAACAGGCGCTCCATCTGCAGACGCGCCTTGCCGCCAATTTCTTTCAAACGGGTGCCGCCATTGCCGATCACGATCGCCTTCTGGCCTTCGCGTTCGACCCAGATCACCGCACCGATGCGCAGCAGCGCGCCATCTTCGGCGAAGCGCTCGATCTCAACGGTGGTGGCGTACGGCAGCTCTTCGCCGAGCTGACGCATCAGCTGCTCACGCACCAGTTCGCCGGACAAAAAGCGCTGGCTGCGGTCGGTGATCTCGTCCTCGCCGAACATCGCCTCGGCTTCGGGCACCAGCTTGAGCAGGTCGCCGACCAACGCGTCCAGGCCCTTGCGCTTGAGCGCTGACACCGGATGCACGGCGGCGAAGGTGCGCCCGTCGCTGACCTGGGCCAGGAACGGGAACAGCGCAGTCTTGTCCTTGAGCCGGTCGACCTTGTTGACCACCAGCACCACCGGTACGCCGGCGTCGCTGAGCACGCGGAACGCCAGCGTGTCTTCCTCGTCCCAGCGGCCGGCTTCGATCACCAATACCGCCGCGTCCACGCCTTCAAGCGAGCCGCGCGCAGCGCGATTCATCACCCGGTTCATCGCGCGCTTCTGCTCGCGGTGCAGGCCCGGGGTGTCGACCAGCACCAGTTGCCCTTCCGGGAAGGTGGCGATGCCCAGCAACCGATGGCGCGTGGTCTGCGGCCGGTTGGAGACGATGCTGACCTTCGCGCCGACCAGGGCGTTGGTCAGGGTAGACTTGCCGACGTTGGGCCGGCCGATCACGGCAACGCTACCGCTGCGGTGTGGGGAAGAGGTTTCGCTCACGTGTTTGAATCCAGTTGTGCGATGACGAGAGTCGCCGCCTGTTGCTCTGCGAGGCGACGCGAGGTGCCCTGGCCCTCGGCGCGGGCGACGGGCTGCTCCAGAATGCAGGCGACGCAGAACTGCTTGGCATGCTCGTCGCCGCTCTCGCTGATCAGCGCGTAAGTGGGCAGCGGCAGTTGCCGCGCTTGCAGCCATTCCTGCAGCCGGGTCTTGGAATCCTTTTCTGCCTTGCCCACCGGCAATGCCGCCAACGACGCTTCGAACCACGGCAGCACCACTGCACGGCAACGCTCGAAACCGCAGTCCAGATAAATGGCCGCGACGATCGCTTCGACCGCATCGGCCAGGATCGAATCACGCCGATGACCACCGGACTTCAATTCGCCTGGACCAAGCGTAAGCCGCTCGCCCAGATTGAGGGTACGTCCGATCACTGCCAGCGCACCTTCGCGCACGAGCTCGGCACGTGCACGGGTCAATGCGCCTTCATCGGCCTTGGGCCACCGTTGATACAGCGCCTCGGCGATCAGCAGGTTGACGATGCCGTCGCCGAGAAATTCCAGTCGCTCGTTATGCGGCGTCCCGGCGCTGCGATGCCGCAGCGCCTGGGCGAGCAGAGCCGGATCGGCAAATGCGTGCCCGATCGGATCACCGCGTTGGAAGGTTCTATTCGACACCGCGCTTCGTCAAATCCTGTGCCATATCGAACTTGCCGACCACATCCAGATTGCCAACCAGCTCGCGACGGACTTCGTAGTTGACCTTCATGCGCCAGCCGCCTTCGATCCGCTCGAACTTGACGTTCTCACGCTTCACGCTTTCGGACGCATTGATATCGAGCCGCTTGAAGAACATTTCCTGCAATTTGGACGGATCCATGTCGGCACTGCCAGCTTCATTGGCAAGGCCCTTCATCGACGTACGCACTGCGTAATATTCCTGATACATCGGGAACAGCTTCATCCCGATGTACAGAGCGAACCCCACCACCGCCAGCACCACCACGAACGACGTCAACGTCATACCGCTTTGCTTGCGCTTCATTGTGCTTCCCCTGGCACGCCGTGCGTGCATTTACTGGATTCCAGTCCCGATCCGCGATGGATCGAAACTCCCCTTGCAGAACCACCCTTCGCAATTGAGCCAGATCAGGAACGCCTTGCCGCGCAGATTGGCTTCCGGCAGAAAGTGCGTTTGGGTCCAGAACCGGCTGTCCTCGCTGTTGTCGCGATTATCCCCCATCACGAAATAGCTGTTCGCCGGCACGGTCCAGTCGCCCTGGCCGGCCGGCATGTTGCGGTCCAGCCATTCCAGCACGGTATGCGTGCGGCCTGGGAGGTCCTCGACCAGCAGCGTGGTGCCGGTCATCTCAGCGCCCTTGCCCTTGCCGATGTACTCAACCTTGACCGTGTAATGCATCGGCTTGTCGTTGATGTACAGCGTATCGCCGTGGAAGCCGATCTTGTCGCCCGGCAGGCCCACCACGCGCTTGATCCAGTTCTGGTCCGGCGCGTGCGGTGGCTTGAACACCACCACGTCGCCACGCTTGGGCTCGCCGGTGGGAATGAACTTGGTATTGGTGATCGGCAGGCGGAGGCCGTAGGCGAACTTGTTGACCAGGATGAAATCGCCGATCAGCAGGTTGGGCATCATCGAACTGGACGGAATCTTGTACGGCTCGGCCACGAAGCTGCGCAGGATCAGCACCACCGCCAGCACCGGAAAAAAGGCGCGCGAGTAATCGATGATCGCCGGCTCGCTGTCCAGCAACCCGGCCCGCGCCGCACGGCGCTTGGCCAGAAACAGCTTGTCCAGCAGCCAGATGAAGCCACTGCCTAGCGTCAGGACAACCAGGATGATTTCAAACCATTTCATTGATGTTCCTTCGGAACGGGATTCGGGATTGGAGATTGGGGATTCGCAACAGCAGGAAGGCGGACGAGTCGTTGCCAATCCCGAATGACGAATCCCGAATCCCTGCTACTTATCCATCTGCAGGACAGCCAGGAAGGCCTCCTGTGGAATCTCCACGCGGCCGACCTGCTTCATGCGTTTCTTGCCTTCTTTCTGCTTCTCCAGCAGCTTTTTCTTGCGCGAAACGTCGCCACCATAGCACTTGGCCAGCACGTTCTTGCGCATCGCCTTGACCGTGGAGCGCGAGATGATCTGCGAGCCGATCGCAGCCTGAATCGCCACGTCGAACATCTGCCGGGGGATCAGGTCTTTCATCTTTTCGCACAACTCGCGGCCGCGCCGGTCGGCATGGCTGCGGTGCACGATCAGCGACAACGCATCGACCTTGTCGCCGTTGATCAGCACGTCCACACGCACGAACGGGCCGGCATCGAAACGCACGAAGTGGTAATCCAACGACGCGTAACCACGGCTGACCGACTTGAGCTTGTCGAAGAAATCCAGCACCACCTCGGCCATCGGCAGCTCGTAGCTGATCTGTACTTGGCTGCCCAGGTAATTGATGCCGATCTGGGTGCCGCGCTTTTCCTCGCACAGCTTGATGATGTTGCCGATGTACTCCTCAGGCGTGAGGACATTGGCGCGAATGATGGGCTCGCGGATTTCCTGCACCAGGTTCAACTGCGGCAACTTGGCCGGGTTGTCCATGTTGACGACCGTGCCATCGGTCTTGAGCACTTCATACACCACGGTGGGCGCGGTGCTGATCAGGTCCAGGTCGTACTCGCGCTCCAGGCGCTCCTGCACGATTTCCATGTGCAGCATGCCTAAAAAGCCGCAGCGGAAACCAAAGCCCATCGCTTCGGAGCTTTCCGGCTCGAAGCGCAGCGCGGCATCGTTCAGGCGCAGCTTGTCGAGCGCTTCGCGCAGATCCGGGTAGTCCTCGGCATCGACCGGGAACAAGCCGGCGAACACGCGCGGCTGCATTTCCTGGAAGCCGGGCAAGGCATGCGGTGCAGGATCGCCGGCCAGGGTCAGGGTGTCGCCGACCGGTGCGCCGTGCACGTCCTTGATGGAGGCATTAATCCAGCCCACTTCGCCGGCGCCGAGCGCTGGCAGTTCCTTACGCTTGGGGGTGAACACGCCAACCTTGTCCACCAGATGGGTGCGCCCGGTAGACATCACCAGGATCTTGCTACCGGACTTGATCTCGCCCTGCATCACGCGCACCAGCGAGACCACGCCCAGGTAGTTGTCGAACCAGGAATCGATGATCAGCGCCTGCAGCTTTTCTGTGTCGCGCGGCTTGGGTGGCGGGATGCGATGCACGATCGCTTCCAGCACCAGATCGATGTTCAGGCCGGTCTTGGCGCTCACCGCCACCGCGTCTTCGGCATCGATGCCGATCACCGCTTCGATCTCGGCCTTGGCGCGGTCGACATCGGCGGTGGGCAGGTCGATCTTGTTGAGCACCGGCACCACTTCCAGCCCCTGCTCCACCGCGGTGTAACAGTTGGCCACCGACTGCGCTTCCACGCCCTGCGCCGCATCGACCACCAGCAGGGCACCTTCGCACGCAGCCAGCGAGCGGCTGACTTCATAGGAGAAGTCGACGTGCCCGGGGGTGTCGATGAAGTTCAGGTGGTAGGTCTGCCCGTCCTTTGCCGTGTACGGCAGGGACACCGACTGCGCCTTGATGGTGATGCCGCGTTCGCGCTCGATCGGATTGGAGTCGAGCACCTGGGCTTCCATCTCGCGCGCCTGCAGGCCGCCGCATAGCTGGATGATGCGGTCGGCCAGGGTGGATTTACCGTGGTCGACGTGGGCAATGATGGAGAAATTGCGGATGTTCCGCATTGAATCAGAGGACATTAAGGTGGGCGCCGGCGGTGCCGTCGTCAGGATAACGCAGCATTATCGCACGCTTTGGAGCCGGGATTTGGGAGTGGGGATTGGCGATTCGAAAAGGCGGAACAAGCGCAGGCACCCGCGAACAGGAGCCTGCTTTTGCCAATCCCGAATCACCAATGACGAATCCCCGCCTCCGTCAGCCGCCGGCCTTCAAGGCCACGTAGCTGGTCGCCTTGCCGTCAGTGACCAGCAGCATGATCACATCACCCTTCTTGTAGCTGGATAGGGCGCGGTTGAGTTCGGCGACGCTGCCGACCTTGGTCCGGCCCACGCGGGCGATGATCAGGCCCGGCGACAGCGGGGGCTGGGTGCTGCGTGCCGCCGCGCCGGTGACCGCGGCAATGCGCACGCCCTCGCCCGCTTCCAGACCCAGGCGGCTGCGCTCGGCGGCGCTGAGATCGGCGACCTGCAGGCCGAGCAATTCCACGCTGGCCGGGGCGC
The DNA here is from genome assembly GCF_001304695.1 of Xanthomonas axonopodis. GTDB lineage: Bacteria > Pseudomonadota > Gammaproteobacteria > Xanthomonadales > Xanthomonadaceae > Xanthomonas > Xanthomonas axonopodis. The sequence goes on along the minus strand of NZ_JFAQ01000010.1, from coordinate 16,641 downwards.
CGGGCTTGGCCTCATCGGCGGCGGTGCGCGGCGCGGCGTTCTCACCGCCGTCCTGCAGTGGTGCGAGTGTGACCGTCACCTTGCGCGGCTTGCCATCGCGCAAGACATCCAGAGTGACCTTGGTTCCAGGCGCCATCAAGCCAATCATTGGCGGCAGATCGCTGTAGGCCTGGATATCCTTACCATTGATGCTGCGGATCACATCACCCACTTCGACACCGGCCTTGCCAGCCGGGCTACCGGCGGGAATATCGTTGACCCGCGCGCCGCGCGTATCCGGCAAGCCCAGGCCCTGCGCCTTCAACGAATCGATCGGGCCGACCGCCACGCCCAGCATGCCGCGATTTACGTGACCAGTGGCCTTGATCTGCTCGGCCGCACTGAAGGCCAGGTCGATCGGGATCGCGAAACTGATGCCCATGTAGCCGCCGGACGCGGAGAAGATCTGCGAATTGATGCCGACCACCTCGCCACGCGTATTGAGCAGCGGGCCACCGGAGTTGCCCTGGTTGATCGCCACGTCGGTCTGGATGAAGGGCACATAGCGCTGGTCGGCATACGGATTGCTGCGGCCGGTGGCACTGACGATGCCGGCGGTGACGGAGTGATCCAGGCCGAACGGCGAGCCGATCGCCACCACCCACTGCCCCGGCTTGAGCGTGTTGGAGTCGCCCAGGCGCACGGTCGGCAGGCCCTTGGCATCGATCTTCAGCAGCGCCACATCGTATTGCTCGTCGCTCCCCACCACCTTGGCCTTGAATTCGCGCCGGTCGGTCAGCTTGACGGTCACCTCGCTGGCGCCATCGACCACGTGGTGGTTGGTCAGGACGTAGCCGTCAGCCGAGATGATGAAGCCCGAACCCATCGACTTGCCGGCGATGCCGCCGTCGTCATCGCCGTCGTCATCGCCGCCGCCAGGCCCCTGCCGCGGACCGCCCGGCATCTGAAAATCGGGCCCGAAGAAGCGGCGGAAGAATTCCGGCATCTGATCGTCATCGGGCATCGCACCGCCACCACGGCCACCCGGGCCGCTGCGCTGCTGACGCGCCATGACGTCCTTGCGGGTGATGGTGGTTTCGATATTGACCACACCCGGGCCGACCTGCTCGACCAGATTGGTGAAGTCCGGCAGCCCCACCACCAGCTGCGGCGCTGGCGTGGTACTGCGGTTGGCGGCAATCGGGGCGACGTCCTTGGCAGCGGGTGCGGGCTGCTGCGCGCAGGCGGCCAGCGGCAGGGTCATGGCGATCAGGCCGAACATCTGGGTGCGGATGCGATGGTTCATCAGGTTGCCTCCGATGGCAGGGCGACAGGGCCAGAACCCGCGTGGCAACACGGGCCCGGCACGATAACGGAAGGGAGATTGCCGAACGGGCGAAGGCCGGCGACAGGGTCAGTCCTGCGGGGCCTGCGCCGGTGCCGGCCGGTTCGGCGCCGGGCTGGTCACTGCCTGTGGCGCGGGTTCGAACGGATAGAACGCCGTGCCGGGTCGGCTCTGGCGGAAACTGGCATTGAGCGAGCTTTCACCAGCCCCGGACAAGGCCGCGCGCGGCCACGGACGTGCCTGCAGCGTGGTATCCGGATGCGTGAACGGGTTGGACGGTGTCGCCGCAACCGCAGATGCGGTGCCCGTGGGTGCCGGTGCTGCCGCAGCGACCATGCGGGTCGGCGCCTGTTGCTGACGCGCAGCCGCGTTGCGTGCGACTTGCTGATTGCGGGTTGCCGCGCCGCGGCGAGTAGAGGCCAGCGCGGCGGCAGGCACGGCTGCAACAAGCGCGGCCACCTCGTCCGGCGTCCCCGGAGCCGGTGCAGCCGGCACCTTCGGTGCCACAGGCACCTTCGGTGCCACAGGTACCTGCGGGGTCTGCGAGGCAGGCGGAAGCTGCGCAGCGGTGACATAGACGGGGGTTTGAGCACCGGGCGCGGCGGTGTCGGGCAGGCGCTCGCGTGCCAGGAACAAGGCAATCGCCGCGACCGAGGCGGCAATCGCTGCGCCGCCGCCCCAGCGCCAACGTGCGCCCGGGCGGGCCACAGGCTGGGCTTGCGGTGCCGGCTCGGCGGCAATGGCACTGCGCACACGCGCCGCGAAATCCAGCGGGGCCGGCGCACTGGCCGCACCGCGCAGCACGTCGCCGCACAGCTGCCAACGCTCGTGGCAGCCGGCCAATTCTTCATCGTGGGCCAGACGGCGCAGCAGGAAGCGCGACTCGTCGGCGCTCAACTCGCCGTCGACCAGTGCAGACAGCTGCTGGCGATAGTGAAGCTCGAACTTGTCGGTGGTGGACATGGCAGGGTTCTGGTTCATACACGGTGTCGCTCACGGGTAGCGCTTTCGGTCTCCAGCAGAGGCCGCAGCTCGATGTCGATGGCCTCGCGTGCCCGGAAGATGCGCGAGCGCACCGTTCCGATCGGGCAATCCATCTTTCGCGCGATTTCGTCGTAGCTCAGCCCCTCCACCTCGCGCAGGGTGATGGCCGACCGAAGTTCTTCCGGCAGTGCTTGGACCGCGCGCATCACCGTTTGTTCCAGCTCCTGTCGCATCAATTCGCGCTCCGGGGTGTCGGTGTCGCGCAATCGGGTCGCTCCATCGAATTGTTCGGCATCGCTGATCTCGATGTCGTCGGTGGGCGGGCGGCGGTTGTGCGCAACCAGATGGTTCTTGGCAGTGTTGACGGCAATGCGGTGCAGCCAGGTATAGAACTGGGCGTCGCCACGGAAACTGTTGATGGCGCGATACGCGCGCACAAACGTGTCCTGGGCAACATCCTGGCATTCGCTCCAGTCGGCGATGTAGCGCCCGATCAAGGCGACGATCCGATGCTGGTACTTGCGCACCAGCACATCGAACGCCGCACTTTCGCCGCGCTGCACACGCCGGACCAGTTCCAGGTCCAGCTCCTGAGGTGTATCGACTTCGGCCATGTCGGGCCGCACTCCTGTCAGCCCACCGAAGTCGGGCAATGAGACCGCCATTGAAAGGAAAAGTTCATACCGATCCGTACGACCGTCACGCATCAGGGTAGCGGCAGCGACGCACCGCAGGCGACGCCGCGCGCAACGCGCGGATCTCTCCTGTCGACAGGTATGGGTATTTGACGTGAAGGAAACAACCTCTGGATGATAACGACCTTTCCTTCTATTGCCGGACGGCCAGACGCATGCTTCCAGGTTTCGACGGGCTCCGATTCAGCCATTGGCAGGCCGATCTGCGCGAGGACGGCGTGGTGGTGCTCAGCCTCGATCGGCAGGGCGCACCGGTCAACGCATTTTCGCAGGAGGTGCTGCTGGAGCTGGGCGCCGTGGTCGAGCGGCTGGCACTGGATCCGCCAAAAGGTGTGGTGCTGCGCTCGGGCAAGCCCAACGGCTTCATCGCCGGTGCCGATCTGAAGGAATTCCAGGAATTCGACCGCAGGGGCACGGTCAACGATGCGATCCATCGCGGGCAGCAGGTCTTTCAGAAGCTGGCCGAACTGCCCTGCCCGACCGTCGCGGCGATTCATGGCTTCTGCCTGGGGGGCGGCACCGAAATTGCGCTGGCCTGCCGCTACCGTGTGGCTTCTGACGATGGCAGCACCCGCATCGGCCTGCCGGAAACCAAGCTCGGCATCTTCCCCGGCTGGGGCGGCAGCGCCCGCTTGCCGCGCCTGATTGGTGCGCCGGCGGCGATGGATCTGATGCTCACCGGCCGCACGGTGTCGGCCAAGGCCGCGCGCGCGCTGGGTCTGGTCGACAAGGTGGCCGCTCCCGCCGTGCTGGTGGATGTGGCAGCCAGCCTGGCGCTCGCTGGCACCACGCGTGCGTTCAAGCAACGCGCCACTGCGTGGGCCACCAACACTTTGCTGGCACGCAAAATACTGGCGCCGCAGATGCGCAAGCAGGTGGCGCGCAAGGCGCGCAAGGAGCATTACCCGGCGCCCTATGCCTTGATCAACGTCTGGGAGCGAACGGGCGGGAGCGGCATCCAGGCCCGCCTGGCAGCCGAGCGGAAGGCGCTGGTCAAACTCGCCAGCACACCGACCGCACGCAACCTGATTCGCATCTTTTTCCTGACCGAGCGTCTGAAAGCGCTGGGCGGCAAGGACGCAGCCGGCGCGGCAGCAGCCCCGATCCGCCATGTGCATGTGATCGGCGCCGGCGTCATGGGCGGCGATATCGCGGCCTGGACGGCGTACAAGGGCTTCGAGGTCACCTTGCAGGACCGCGAGCAGCGTTTTATCGATACAGCGCTGACACGCGGTGGTGAGCTGTTCGCCAAGCGCGTCAAGGACGATGCCAAGCGGCCGGCAGTGGCGGCGCGTCTGCGCGGCGACCTGGCCGGCGCGGGCGTGACGCAGGCTGATCTGGTGATCGAGGCGATCATCGAAAACCCGCAGGCAAAGCGCGACCTGTATCAATCGATCGAGCCGCAACTCAAGCCGGATGCATTGCTGACGACCAATACCTCGTCGATTCCGCTGACCGAATTGCGTGGCCACATCCAGCGCTCGGCGCAATTCGCCGGCCTGCACTACTTCAACCCGGTGGCGATGATGCCGCTGGTGGAAATCGTGCAGCACGATGACCTGGATCCGGCCAACGTCGCGCGCCTGGCTGCGTTCTGCAAGGCCTTGGACAAGTTCCCGGTGCCGGTGGCCGGCACGCCGGGGTTCCTGGTCAACCGGGTGCTGTTCCCCTACCTGCTCGAGGCGGCCACGGCGTATGCCGAAGGCATTCCTGGCCCGGTGCTGGACAAGACCGCGGTGAAGTTCGGCATGCCGATGGGGCCGATCGAATTGATCGACACCGTGGGCCTGGATGTGGCGGCCGGTGTGGCCGCCGAGTTGGCGCCATTCCTGCGTTTGCCTATCCCGGCGGCACTGGCCACCGTGGAAGCCGGCAAGCGCGGCAAGAAGGACGGCCAGGGCCTGTACAAATGGGAGAACGGGCGCGCCGTCAAACCCGAGGTTGCCAGCGGTTACACCGCACCGGCGGATCTGGAAGATCGCTTGATCCTGCCGCTGCTCAACGAAGCGGTCGCATGCCTGCACGACGGCGTGGTGGCCGACGCAGACCTGCTGGACGCCGGCGTCATCTTCGGCACAGGGTTTGCGCCTTTCCGCGGCGGCCCGATCCAGTACATCCGCAGCGTCGGCGCAGACGCACTACTGGAACGCCTGCAGGCCTTGCATGCACGCCACGGCGAACGCTTCGCGCCGCGCCCGGGTTGGGATTGGCCGTTGTTGCGGGAAGCTGTGGCCTGAGGCCAGCAGTTATCATCGACAGCGTTTGATTTGCAAGAAGGCTGCCGTTGGCAGCCTTCTTTTTTGGTCAGCGGGGCATCTTGCAGATGTGGGCACCTATTCCTTCGCGGTCGACATCGATGTAGGTACGCCGCGCCTGGACAGAACCGTTCCTGTTGATTGTGCAGGTCGAAACGCGCTAATTGGACGACCTGCCAACCTGCTACTACCAGAGGTCAATGATGGGAATGCCCATGCGCATGACTGTGCCCATGGTGCGCGTCTTGGCCAGTGTCTGCAGCCGGCTTTGGTGTGCCGCAAGGTTCAGTACCGCAGTCGCCTCTTTCCACCTGCAAGGTGACGTGGGCGATATCGAAGCGCTCATGCAACAGGGCGCCGAGCGCATCACGCAGGCGGTCGCGGTCGGTGGCCTCGTTGACCACGATGTGCGCGGTGAGCGCCGGCGTGCTGGAGGCCAGTGCCCAGACATGCAGGTCGTGCACGTCTTCGACGCCTGGATGGCTGGTCAGTGCCTGCTGCACCCGGGCTAGATCGATGCCCTTGGGGACGCCTTCGAGCAACACGTTGATCGCCTCGCGCAGCAGCACCCAGGTGCGCGGCAAGACCCACAGGCCGATCAGCACGGCCAGTACCGGGTCGATCCATTGCCAGCCGGTCCAGCGGATCAGCAGGGCGCCGATGATCACTGCCACCGAGCCGAGCATGTCGCTCCAGACTTCCAGATAGGCGCCCTTGACGTTGAGGCTTTCGCCGCTGCCGGCGTGCAGCAGCTTCATCGCGACCAGGTTGATCACCAGGCCGAAACCTGCGATCAGCAGCATGCCGCTGTACGCGATGTCCTGCGGAGCGCGAAAGCGCTGCGCGGCTTCCCATAGGATGTAGCCGCCCACTGCGAACAGCAGCGCGCCATTGGCCAATGCGCCGAGCGCTTCGAGTCGCACATAGCCATAGGTGCGACGCGCGTCGGCCGGGCGACGGCTCAGACGCACCGCGACCAGCGCGATCATCAGGCCGACGGTATCGGTGGCCATATGCGCAGCGTCGGACAGCAGCGCCAGGCTGTTGGTCACGAATGCGCCGATGATCTCTGCCAGCAGAAAGGTGGCGGTCAACCCCAGTGCCCACCACAAGGGTGCTTCGTGACGGATTTCGCTGGGTGCGTGGTTGTGGTCGTGTCCCATGGATGTCGTGGCCTGCTGCAATGCGCGCACCTTAGACGCACGCGATGGCGGAGACTATTACACTTGTGCGTAATGACATCACATCACGCGCGCCGTGCGGCAGGCGGCACAAAGCGCAGTGGTTGCGCTACCGCGAGGCGAGAGGACCGCAGTCATGGTCTGGAAGCATGTCACCACCGCACCGCCCCCCCCCCTTCCAACAATCCGCGGCGCGAGCCAGGTGGCTCGTTAGACCTTGGCGACCAGCTTGACCACGCTGGAAAAATCCAGCGCTCCGTTGCCGGCCTGGCTGTTCATTGCATACAGGTTGCGCGCCAGCTCACCGAGCGGAATCGAGACGCCGGCCTGCACCGCCGACTCGGCAACCAGGCCCAGATCCTTGAGCATCAGGTCGTTGCCGAAGCCGCCGCTATACCCACGCGAAGCCGGCGCATTGGGCAGCACGCCGGGCCACGGGTTGCACACCTCGGTGGCCCAGCTGCGCCCGGTGCTGACTGCCATCATCTGCGACAACACCGCAGGGTCCAGGCCCTGCGCGACGCCAAGCGCCAGCGCTTCGCCGGTGGCGGCCATGATCACGCCCAAGGCCATGTTGTTGCACAGCTTGGCGACCTGCCCTGCCCCGTTGTCGCCGACGTGGAAGATGTTCTTGCCCATGGCCTGCAACACCGGGCGCGCGCGTTCCAGCGCATCGGCAGCGCCGCCGACAATGAAGGTCAGACTGCCGGCTGCGGCACCGGCGGTGCCACCGGAGACCGGGGCATCCAACACCGTCAGGCCACGCGCCTTGGCCGCCTCGGCCACCTTGCGCGCAGATAGCGGTGCGATGGTGCTGCAGTCGATGACCAGGGCACCATCCGGGATCTGCGCCAGGATGCCGGATTCGCCCAGGTACACACCTTCGACGTGGCGGCTTGCAGGTAGCATCGAGATCACGACCTCGGCATCGGCCAGCGTGTCCTGCGCGGAGCTGGCAGCATGCGCCCCGGCCGCTGCGGCAGCATCCAGGGCAGCCGGTGCGAGATCGAACACCCGCAGCTGATGCCCGGCCTTGATCAGATTGGCAGCCATTGGCCCGCCCATATTGCCCAGGCCGATAAACGCGATCTTGCTCATGGTGTCGGTTTCCAAAAGAGGACCATTTTCAATAGATAGCCGGGGTCATCACGGATTGCTGGTGCGCACGGAGCCAACGCCAGTTTTGAGTTGCGACGACACAGGTAAGACATGGCAACCGCGACGCAAATCCGGCGTGAGCCAAACGTCCTTCGCAAGTTGCCAACCACTCAACGCACAACCGGCTCGCCCGCCCCCAGATCGGCAAGCGGGTGGTCCGCGGCCAGCCAGGGCGCAACAAAGAAGCCAGCGGCCCACTGCGCATCGGCTGCTTCCAGCGATGCAGGCTGCCAACCCGGTTGACGATCTTTGTCGATCAACAGCGCGCGGATGCCTTCGGCAAAATCGCCATGTGCCGCCACATGCAATGCGACCACGTATTCGGTACGGAAGGTGTCGGCAAGCGTTGTGGTGCCCGGATGGCGATGCAGCTCCCAGGCCAGGCGTGCCGAGCCCGGCGCACCGGCGGCCAAGGTGGCACTTGCGGCCTGCAGCCAGCTGTCTTCGCCTTGCAGCGCCAGGATCGTAGCGACAATGTGTTCCAACGACTCGCCGGCCACCAACTGTTCGATCAGCTGTGCATGGACGTGTAGCGGGCCCGGCTCGGTCGGTTGCGCAATGCCATGCAGGAATGCACCGAGCTGGGCGCGGTCGTTATCGGCATTGCCCGTCCATGCGTGCGCGCTCAGCGCATCCAGCACCGCTGCGTACTGCGCATGCTCCAGGCGCACATCTGCCAGCCCCGCGTAAATGGCATCGCTGGCATCCAGCGGCGCGCCAGTCAGCGCCAGAAACAGGCCAGCGCCCTGTGGCACGCGACGTAACAACCAGCTGCCACCCACATCGGGAAACAGGCCCACGCTGATTTCCGGCATGGCCAGGCGCGAGCGTTCGGTGACCACACGATGACTGGCGCCGGACATCAAGCCGATGCCACCGCCCATCACGATGCCGTGGCCCCAGCACAACAGCGGCTTGGGATACGTATGGATGCGGTAATCGAGCCGGTATTCCTCCTCGAAAAATGCGGCCGCATGCGCGTTGGCCTGCGGCGCTGCACGTCGCGCTGCATTGTCGGGCACTGCATCGCGATGCGCGCGCATGCTCTGGTACAGGCCATGCAGATCGCCACCAGCACAGAACGCTTTGTCGCCGGCGCCACGCAACACCACGCACGCGATCTGCGCATCGTCGGCCCAGGCGCGCAGCTGCATCTCCAGTAGCCGCGTCATCTGCAGCGACAGGCCATTGAGCGTCTTGGGCGCATTCAAGGTGGCGATGCCGATGCGATGCCCATCGGCGCACACACGCTGCTCGAACAGCACCGGTGCCTCGTCGATTGCGCTGACCTGCACCATCAGCGGTTGCTCCACTGCGGCGCACGCTTTTCCAGGAATGCGGCCACACCCTCGGCTTGGTCGGCGTGCTCGAACAGATCCAGGAAGGCTTCGCGTTCAGCAATCAATGCCGCTGCATGGGTGCCATGGCGGGTGGACTGCACCAGCTGCTTGCACGCCGCCACACTGACCGGGCTCTGTTTACCGGCCCGCTGCGCCCAGGCAACCGCCGGCGCGCGCGACTCGCCCTTGCCCACCACTTCTTCCACCAAGCCGATGCGCTGCGCGGTTGCCGCATCGACACGCTCGCCCAGCAGGATCATACGCTTGGCCCAGCCCTCGCCGACCAGGCGCGGCAGGTTCTGGGTGCCGCCGGCACACGGCAGCAGGCCGACGCTGGCCTCGGGTAATGCGAACTGTGCGTGTTGCTCGGCGATGCGCAGATCGCAGGCCAATGCGCACTCAAGCCCTCCCCCCATCGCATAGCCGTTGATTGCGGCGATCGACACGCCGCGGAACGCACTCAAGGCTTCGAAGGCTTCGCCAAACCGGCGTGCGGCCTCGCGTGCGTTGGCCTTGTCGCCGTCGGCGAACTGCGTGAGGTCGGCACCGGCGCTGAAGAATTTTTCGCCTTCACCGGTGATCACCAGCGCACAGATGCTGCGGTCGGCATCCAACGCACGTACCAAATCGCGCAGGGCCGCCAGGCTATGCACGGTCCAGGTGTTGGCCGGTGGGTTGCTCAAGGTCACGATGGCCACGTGCCCGTCGCGCTCGACCTGCAGACCGGTGTGGAGGCGTCCTTCCCAATCGCTCATCGCAATTCCTCCTCGCCATTGAGCAGATGACGCGCCACGATCATGCGCATCACCTCGTTGGTACCTTCCAGAATGCGGTGCACGCGGCTGTCGCGCAGCAAACGCTCGATCGGGTATTGGCGGATATAGCCGTAGCCGCCATGGATCTGCAAGGCATCGTCGCAGATGGCAAAGCCGGCATCGGTGGCGAAGCGCTTGGCCATCGCACACCACACGGTGGCATCGTGGTTGCCGGCATCGAGCTTGCGCGCGGCGGTGTGCACCATCTGCCGCGCGGCCACCAGCTGCGTGGCCATGTCGGCCAGCTTGAACTGCAGCGCCTGGAAATCGGCCAGTTTCTTGCCGAACTGGCGACGCTCGCCCATGTAGCGACGCGCGGCATCCAGCGCGCCTTGCGCGGCGCCCAACGAACAAGCGGCGATATTGATGCGGCCACCATCCAGCGCCTTCATCGCCATCTTGAAGCCTTCGCCTTCCTTGCCCAGCAGGTTGCCGGCCGGAATACGCACGTTTTCGAAGCTCACACCGCGGGTAGGCTGGCTGTTCCAGCCCATCTTTTCTTCCTTGCGACCGTAGCTGATGCCCGGCGCATCGGCCGGCACCACGAAGGCGCTGATGCCACGTGCACCGTCTTCGCCGGTACGTGCCATCACTACCAGCACGTCGGTTGCGCCGGCGCCGGAAATGAAGGCCTTGCTGCCGTTGAGCACATAGCTGTCGCCGTCGCGCTGCGCACGTGATTTCAGCGATGCCGCGTCCGAGCCGCTGCCCGGTTCGGTCAGGCAATACGAACCCAGCTTGGCGCCGCTGGTCATCGCCTCACCCCACTGCGCGCGCACCGCCTCGGTGCCATAGCTGGCGATCAACCAGGTGGCCATATTGTGGATGCTGATAAACGCCGACGTGGACGGATCCACCGTGGCGAGTTCTTCGAACACCACGGCCGCATCGAGCCGACGCATGCCAAGGCCGCCAACGCCTTCATCGGTGTAAAGACCGCAAAAGCCGAGCTCGGCGGCCTTGGCGATGGCCTCGCGCGGGAAATGGCCTTCTGCGTCCCACTGCGCTGCATGCGGGGCGAGTTCCTTGTCGGCGAAATCGCGGGCGACGGCACGGAAGGCCTCCTGCTCCTCGTTCAGATCGGCCGCGTTCGGGTGTAGCTGGATGGCTGCATTCATGGTGATCGGGTCACTTGAGAGAGATGGTGGTATTGACGCCATGGCCCAGCGTCTGATCGTCGAACCAGCGCGCGGTCACGGTCTTGGTCTGAGTGTAGAACATCACCACCTGCTTGCCGTACGGGCCCAGGTCGCCGAGCTTGGAAGCGCGCGAGCCGGTAAAGGAGAACAGCGGTACCGGCACCGGAATCGGCACGTTGATGCCGACCTGACCCACATCGATGTCTTCCTGGAAACGCCGCGCAGCCGCACCGGATGGGTGAACAACGCCGTACCATTGCCGTTGGGGTTGGCATTGACCAAGGCGATGGCCTCGTCCAGCGTGGCGGCTTCCAGGATCACCAGTACCGGCCCGAAGATCTCTTCGTCGTAGATCCGCATGCCGGGTTTGACGCCGGAAAAGATGGTCGGGCCAACGAAGTTGCCTTGCTCGAAACCCGGCACCTGCGGTGCGCGCCCGTCCAGTTCCAGGGTGGCGCCCTGCTCCACGCCCGAGGCGATCAAGCCTTCCACCCGCTCACGCGCGGCGCAGGAAATCAGCGGGCCGACCTCGGTGCCCAGCGCGTTGCCGGCGCCGATTTTCAGGCTCTTGGCCTTGGCCACCAGCTCCGGAATCCACGTGCGCGCTTCACCCACCAGTACCAGGGTGGAAGCGGCCATGCAGCGCTGCCCGGCGGCGCCGAATGCAGCGCCGACCATCGCATTGAGCGTCTGCTCGCGATTGGCGTCGGGCAACACCACGGCATGATTCTTGGCACCCATCATGCATTGCACGCGTTTGCCGGCGAGCGAGGCACGCCGATACACGTGCGTGCCCACCTTGGTGGAACCGACAAACGACAACGCCTTGATGTCGGGGTGATCGCACAGCGCATTGACCACTTCCTCGCCACCGTGCACAACGTTGAGCACCCCCTTGGGAATGCCGGCTTCCAGCGCAAGCTCCACCAACCGCATGGCCACCATCGGGTCTTGCTCGGAGGGCTTGAGCACGAAGGTGTTGCCGGTGGCGATCGCCATCGGGAACATCCACAGCGGAATCATCGCCGGGAAGTTGAATGGGGTGATGCCCGCGCACACACCCAACGGCTGCAGCAGGCTGTAGGTGTCCACGCCATTGGCCACGTTGTTGGCGAGCTCGCCAAGTTGCAGATTGCCGATCGCCGCGGCGTGCTCCACCACCTCCAGACCACGAAACACATCGCCTTCGGCATCGGCCAGGGTCTTGCCCTGCTCGGCGCTCAGCAGTGCAGCCAGTGCGGGCATGTTTTCGCGGATCAGCTGCTGGTATTTGAGAAAAATACGTGCTCGCGTGCCAATCGGCGTCTTGCGCCAGCTGACAAACGCGCGGCTGGCCGCCGCCACTGCAGCATCCACTTCGGCGGTGGTGGCGAACGGCACCTGGGCCAGCACCGATTGGTCGGCCGGGTTGACCACATCCTGCCACTGCGTGCTGGCGGACACCACCAACTCGCCATCGATCAACAGGGAGACGCGGGGGACGGATTCGCTCATTGCAGGGCTCGCTCGTTAAGAAGGACATCGGGCCGTTGCAGGCCATTGCTTCGCATTGTTTGCATCGGCGCCTTGCATTCCCAGCCCGCGATTGCTTAATCGCGCTAAGCTGGCAACACAATTTTGCGAATCTTGCGAATGCCTCAACCGCACGCTCAACTCCGCCACCAGCTCGGGCTGCGCCTGCAGCGGCTGCGCCAGCGCCATGGCCTGACCCAGGCCGAACTGGCGCGCCGGCTTGAACTGTCGCCGAGCTATCTCAACCAGATCGAGCGCAACCAGCGCCCGCTCACCCTGGCCATCCAACAGCGGCTCAAGACCGCGCTGGGCGACCTGGACGGCCTGCTGGACCTGGACGACCCGGCCGCACTGGTCGAACCGCTGGACGAATCGCTGCGCAGCCTGGGCCACACGCTGTTGCCGGCCGAGCTGCGTGCACTCACCGGCAACTTGCCGCAGGTGGCCCAGGCGCTACTGGACCTGCACCGCGCCCATCAGCAGCTGCTCGAACGCAACGCCGCGCTGGAACTGCAGATCGGGGTCGAGCACGCGGCGATCCCATCGCTGTCGCCCGGCGAGCAGGTGCGCGACTACTTCAACCGCGCGCACAACTATCTGCCCGACCTGGACGAGCGCGCCGAAGCGCTTTACGCCGAGCTTGGATTGACCCCGCAAAATCTGCCGCTGCGGCTGCGCCAACGGCTGGCCGATCGTCATGGCCTGCTGGTGCAGGACGCACCCGACCTGCACAGCGACAAACGCAGCATGGATGCGCAGGCGCGCGTGCTGTGGCTGCCGGCGCACTTGCGGCCAGGGCAGCAGGCATTCCAGATGGCCGCGCAACTGGCGTTGCTGGAATGCGCGCCGCTGCTGGACGCGCGCATTGCCGATGCCGGTTTCGAGGACGCCGAGCGCATCGCACTCTTGCGCATCGGTCTGTCGAACTATTTCGCCGGCGCGTTGGTGATGCCGTACAGCGCGTTCCTGCACAGCGCGCAAACCTCGCGCTACGACATCGAATGGCTGGCCGACCGCTTCGACGTGGGCTTCGAAGCGGTGTGTCACCGGCTCAGCACCTTGCAGCGGCGCGGGGCAGCCGGCTTGCCGATCTTCTTCATGCGGGTGGACCGCGCCGGCAATGTGTCCAAGCGCCATTCGGCCACCGACTTCCATTTTTCGCACGTCGGCGGCGCCTGCCCGCTGTGGATCGTGTATGAGGCGTTCAATCAGCCCGACCGCATCCTCACCCAGATCGCGCGCATGCCCGACGGCCGGCGCTATTTCTGGCTGGCTCGCCAGGTCAGCAGTGGCCCGCACGGGTATGGCCGCCCGCGCAAGACGTTTGCCCTGGCAATGGGCTGCGACCTGCGCCACGCCGATCAATTGGTGTATGCGCGCGGCTGGGATCTGAACGCGGTGGACGATGCGGTACCGATCGGCCCGGGCTGCCTGACCTGCGAGCGCAACGACTGCGTGCAGCGCGCCTTCCCTGCGCTGCCACGCCTGCCGGCACGCACGCGTTAGCGGGCTGGTGAGAATTGGATCTGGTCGTCGGGCTTGGCCGTGCGTCGCCCCGCGATCGCAACGACGGACACGCTGCCCTGGGCTGATTGCATTGGCCAATCTGGCGCTCTTCCGGCGTAGACAAGCCACACATCATCGGGCAATCGCATCAGCCCAAATCAGGCCCAATCCCACAGCCCTCTTGCCGCATCACTGCCCGCACTTCCAGGGCGAGGAGGCAGTCGCGAGTGCCGCAGCGCAGCATTCCAAGCCGAGATAGCTGCAGCAAAATGCTTCATTGGAATGGAATGGCTTGCGCTTCTACCCTGAAGCGGACACATGCAAGACAAGGGGAGGCCAGCGCGATGCAGCGCGCTTCCGGCGCCACGCAAACGAACGACCCACACTGATCACGCAGCACAGCACCACCGGCCACACCCGCGCGGACGCGCCAGACCCGCGCCACGCGGCTGGCCGCACCAGCAGCTACCACCGTATTCGGTCACTTTGTCCTGGGAGGGATCAACCGATGCCTGTTCACCATACCGGCCACCCGGCCAGCCGGCGCCTGCGCCGCACGCCAGTTCGCGCCATCCTGTGCACCACCATCGCTTGCGTCCTGGCGACCGCGTTCGGCGCGCACGCACAGGACAGCGCTCCCGCCGCCCCGCCCGCAGGCGACGCCAGCCCTGCTGCCGGCAACGGGCAAACGCCGGTGACGCTCGACAACATCACCGTGATTGGCCAGCGCGCCAGCCTGAATCAGGCCGTGCAGGCCAAGCAGATGTCCGATCACGTCGTGGAAGTGATCTCTGCCGACAACATGGGCCAGATGCCCAACGTCACCGTGGCCTAGGCACTGGTGCGGCTGCCCGGCGTCAACGGCACCCGCGACCGTGGTAACGAGAGCCTGGCCACCGTGCGCGGCCTGGGCCCGCGCATGACCATAGGCACCGTCAACGGGCGCGAAATCGCCTCCTCCGAGCCCAACCGCGCATTGCGCTGGGAGGTGTTCCCCACCGAGATCGTCTCCACCGTCAAGGTCTACAAGACCCAATCGGCGGATCTGGTCGCCGGCGGTCTTGCCGCCACCGTGGACATCTCCACCATCAGCCCGCTCGATTACACCGGGCCGGGATTCGTCGGCACCGCCGGCCCGGTGTTCTACGACCACGCCAAGGATGTGGACGGCTACAGCCCGTGGGGCAGCCGCTTCGGCGCAAGCTGGGTGCACAAACTCAACGACAACCTGGCGGTGGCGTTTGGCGC
Organism: Xanthomonas axonopodis; assembly: GCF_001304695.1. Classification (GTDB taxonomy): domain Bacteria; phylum Pseudomonadota; class Gammaproteobacteria; order Xanthomonadales; family Xanthomonadaceae; genus Xanthomonas; species Xanthomonas axonopodis. Next base: position 1,484 of record NZ_JFAQ01000010.1, on the reverse strand, counting down.
CACCTACCAGAAGCAGAAGAACGCCAGCTCGTCGATCGGCAGCTGGGGCTATACCGACGCCACCAACTCGCGCGATGTGGATGGCGACGGCAGCGTGGACCCGACTCCCTGGGGCGCGGCCGACCAGCTCAAGCTGATCGACCAGACCCGCACCGGCGCAATGGGCACCGTGCAATGGCGCTCGGGCAATTTCGAATTGAAATTCGACGGGCTGTATTCGCGCATCGAAATCGACGAAGACCAGTTGCAGAACTGGTTCAACGGGCTAGCCTTCAGCACCTTCTCTGGCAGCACCAATCCATACACCACGCCGGGCTCGTCCTACACCATCGTCGATGGCGATGTGGTGGCCGGCACGCTGGCCAATTCCAACCTGCAGGTCGACCATGTGGTCAGCCACTACAACGAGGTCAAGACACTCACCGCCGGCGGCTTGAACGCCAAGTGGAGCGGCGATGTGTGGACCCTGGGCAGCGACCTGTCGTTCTCGCAGGCCAAGCGCGATAACACCTGGCAGGCGGTGCGTTTCGGCAGCAATCCGGACACCATCTCGTTCGATTTCCGCCGCAGCGTCACCCCCACCATCAGCACCAGCTCGGACACGCCCGAATACGGCATTGCCGGGCAGACCGAGCCGCAGGCACTGCGCGACAAGATCGCTGCGCTGGCACTCAACGCCAGCCGCTCGGTGGATGCCGGCCCGTTCACCTCGCTGGAATTGAGCGCACGCGCCGCACGTCGCGAAAAACAGAACCGACGCTTCCTCAGCAACCAGTCTGGCTACGATCAGCCGATCTCGGCGTACCAGGACCTGATCTACCCGGTCACCCAAGAACGCCGAGCCCACCGCCGCGGTCATTGACGCACAATCCACACGGGGTTCTCCGCAAGGCGGCGAAAGTGGCTATGACGCCGGCAAGAAGATCAAGGGGCGCAAGCGCCATCTGGTGGTCGATACGCTCGGACTGCTGCTTGCCGTGAGCATCACCGCCGCCAGCGTGCAGGACCGCGAGGGTGCTCATCCGGTGGTGGAAAGGGCGATGGAGAAATATCCAGGCATCCAGGCCTTGTACGCGGACAGTGGCTATGCGGGGCAGTGCGCGCAGACAGTCTCGCAATGCCATGACATTCGGGTGCAGATCGTGCGCCATCCGGGCAACAAGAACGTGGGGCGCTGGATTGGCCCAGAGCAACCGGACCTGTTCACGGTGAAGGCCAACGCCCAAGGATTCGTGGTGCTGGCCAAACGCTGGGTCGTCGAGCGCACGCATGCCTGGAATGACCGTGGGTAATCCCCCCGCTTTTAGCGTTCGCCAAAAGTGGAGCTACGCGGCCATCGCCAATTTCATTGCTGGGGTGATGCCGCCGAGCGCCATGTTGGGGCGTTCATGGTTGTACGTCCATAGCCAGCGCGTGGCTTTGTCCTGAACCTGCTCGATGGTGTCGAACAACGTTGTTGCCAACCACGCGTAGCGGACGGTGCG
>NZ_JFAQ01000001.1 GCF_001304695.1 Xanthomonas axonopodis | reverse complement strand
AGCTCGGTCAGCGACAATCCCGGCTGAAACTGCACGATGTTGATCCCCATCTCCCACCTCCGTTGCCTTCAGCTGGGGCCATTGTCCAACCGCAGCGTCGCAGATCCTGCAACTGGAGGCTGAGGGATGGGGCTAATCAGGTTGTTCAATGGCCGCCACGGGCGCACCGGTACGATATGAGAGGGACGCTACAAAGCCTGCCTCGTGGACAGTGCGGACTACGTGCTTCGCTGCTATCGCTACATTGAGCTCAATCCGGTGCGTGCTCGCCTGACCGACAACCCGGCGGCGTATCGCTTGTCCAGTTGCCCCGCCAACCTAGGCCAGCGCACGCACTCCGCACTGACGCCACACCCCTGTTGGCTTGCGCTTGGCAGGGACCAGAGTGAGCGATCCAACGCCTACCGCGCTCTGCTCGATAAAGCCCTGCTCGACGAACTGCTCGCCAGCATTCGTCTTCATCTACAGCAGCTGCGTGCCCTTGGCCACGACGCCTTCCGCGCAATGGTCGAAGCCAAGACCCACCGCTTTGCTTTGCGGGCGTCAGGCCCGCGCATCGGCGCGCAAGCCGAGCGCCGTCGATTGATAAGTGAACCTGACCCCGTTATTTGGCATGGCGGGGCCTGCTGGTCAAGAAGAAGCCCTCTGCCTGGCGGGAGCGATACAGGCCCGCTATCGGACATCGCCGCGCGGGCCTGTACGATCGGTTCGCCTAATTACCTCCGTCCCCTTTGCCGCTTAGGCTGCTGCCCGATCCCTTGCCGCAGCCAAAAGACGGTTGACCAGCACATCGGCTTCGCGTACGCCGAAGGCCGCGTTCCAGAGTTGCGAGGGTAACCGGGAACGCTGTGCAGTAATGAGGTTCAGCAGATCCTTGGCCAACACGACCTGCTCACCCATTGTGAGGTCATCGCCGGGACCACCGGCGTCGGGCATGGTGACCATTTCGACCGCTTCATCAAGACAAGTAACCGTCGTTCCGAGTTCGCGGGCTCTATCGGCCTTCTGCACCGCAGGGGCGCGCCTCTGCACCCGAAGGTAGGAGACGATCAGATAATCTGCCAGGTTCACTCCAGCGATCGCTACTGCGCTAGCCAAAGCTCCCTTACCGGACAGCGTTGCATAATTCCTGTAGTACTCATCGTCTGCCAGATACCCATATGCTCCGCTTATGGAACTGGCAATGCTGTTAAAGCTGAAGAGTGCGCCCAACGGAAGACTTGCAATACGTGAAACGTGCTGCGCAACGCGGACACTGACGGGAAGGCCAGGCTCCACGAGCTGCGCCTCCCGCACCGGCCGCCGTGGCAGACCCTCCAGTTGCGCGTTGGCATGCCGCTCGCTGGCCGATCCAGACGAACTGGCTCCAGTCGCGGCACCTTCTTGCTCCGGCCTCCGCCCCCCACGTGTTATGGACCAAGATACAGGTCGCATACATCACCTCTGGGATTCGCCATAGAAGTGCGCCATTGTGCACGGCTACAATCGCACAGGAAGTAGCCGACCGAAGAACCGTGGCGCAGCACGAAACAGCTGCCACCCGGTGTCAGAAAGATGGCCGCGCCTGCAGCAGACCAATCAGCAGCATTCGCTAGGGTCTGTTAACACATCCGAAGCCCTTCAACGACTAGGGAACCTCTGAACAACGCGCCAAAAAAGCGCGACACTATCGTTTCGGAGTGAGGATTCATCCATGCAACTGACGTTCGGTGACGCCGAGGGCCTGGGCAAGCGTAAGCAGACCCGCCGGGAGATCTTCCTGGCCGAGATGGAGCAGGTCGTTCCGTGGCAGCAACTGCTCGGTCTGATCGCGCCGCACTATCCGGTATCGGGGCGGCCCGGTCGGCAGCCGTACGCACTGGCGACGACGTTGCGGATTCATCTGTTGCAGCAGTGGTATGCGTTGAGCGATCCGGCGATGGAAGAAGCGCTGCACGAGATCCCGACCTTGCGGCGTTTTGCCCAGCTCGGTGGCTTGGACAATGTTCCTGACGAGACCACGATTCTCAACTTTCGGCGCCTGCTGGAAACCCATGACCTTGCCGCGCGGATGCTGGAGGCCGTCAACGCGCATCTGGCGCGCAAGGGTCAGAGCTTGCGCTCGGGCACGATCGTCGATGCAACGCTGATCGCTGCGCCCAGTTCGACCAAGAACGCCGATCACGCGCGCGACCCTGAGATGCATCAGACCAAGAAAGGCAATCAGTGGTATTTCGGGATGAAGGCGCACATCGGCGTGGATGAGTTTTCCGGACTGGTACACCACGTGCAGTGCACCGCAGCCAACGTGGCCGATGTCACGGTGACGCACGCATTGCTGCACGGCAAGGAAGACAGCGTGTTCGGCGACAGCGGCTATACCGGCGCGGACAAAGGCCAAGAACTGCAGACCTGCGAGGCTGCATTTTTCATCGCCGCCAAGCCCTCGACGATGCAAGCCATTGGCAACACACGCGAGTGTGCTCGGGAACAGCGTTGGGAACACGTCAAGGCCAGCGTGCGCGCGAAGGTGGAGCATCCGTTCCGGGTGATCAAGCGCCAGTTTGGCGACACCAAGGTCCGCTATCGCGGTCTGGCCAAGAACACGGCACAAGTGCTGACCTTGTTTGCGCTGTCAAACCTGTGGATGAAGCGAAAGCAATTACTGCCTGCGATGGGGAGCGTGCGCCTGTAACCCGGGAAATTCCCACGGAAAACGCCAGAAATGGCGAGAAACCCGAAGCTCCAAACGCGACTCTCCGGAACGATGCCACCTTCCGCTCTGTCAGGTCTCGTTGTTCAGACCTTCCCTAACTGCCTCGCTTCGACGGACGCTTGTTGCGTTTCTTGCCCGGCGCCAACGGCGCAGCCTCCTCGTTGGCCAAGGCGCCGCCGGTGTGCAGCTGCTCCAGCCACGACAGCGCATCCACATAGCCGAGAAAGTGCTGCAGATAGCCCGGCGAGCGATCGCGCATCAGGGTGATGCAGCGATGCACCAGCACGCTGGAATTGAGCGGGCCGGCATCCTTGGGCGCATCCTGCAGCGACTGCCGCACCTGGCTGGCGGTGCGCACGGTGGTCCAGGTGCGGCGGAAATCGTCCAGCGCCGGCAGCTCCGGAAACAGCATGGCATCTGCGCTGGCAGTCTTGCGGCTATCCACTTCCATCAGCGCCGCATGCCCGGCCATCTGTGCGGTGAGCGCCCCCAATGCGCTGCGCTGAGCCAACCCAGGGGGTGACGCTGCTGCCGCAGCGCTGTCGGCGTGGCGACCGGTTGCCTGCTTGAGCGCGGTCGCATAGCCATCGACCATCGCGCCGAGCTTGTGTTCCAGCACTTCACGCACCGCATCGGCTTGCGTGCCGGCGCGCGCGGCCAAGGATTCCATCAGATGGAAGCGCACCGGATCCAGCCGATCGGCGCCCTGGCTGCGCCAGCGCTGCAGTTGCGCGCGTGCGGGCAATGCCGGCTTGCTCATCGTGGTGCGGCGGTTGCTGCGGGCTGTGTCGATGCCGCTGCATGCGACGATGACGGGCGCGCGATCGGCGCGATCTCCACGCGGCGGTTCTTCGCACGGCGGGCTTCATCGGCGTTGGAATCCACTGGTTGCTGCGAGCCGAATGCGGCCGCGAACACCGATGACGCCGGCACGCCTTCGGCGATCAAGGCACGGGTCACCGTGAGCGCGCGTTGCGCGGACAGTTCCCAGTTGTCGGCGTAGCGGCGATTGCCGCCCAGTACCGGGCGGTCGTCGGTAAACCCGCTGACCATCAGGATCTCGTCGCGCGCGCGCAGGTATTGCGTCAATGGCCTCGCCAGCGACTTCAATACCTCGCGCCCTTCCGGCTGCAGTTCGTCGGAGTTGAACGCAAACAGCACATTGCCGCGAATGCCGATACGGCCATCGACCAGGGGCACGCGGCCGGCAGCCAACGGTGCGGCCAGTGCCTGTTCCAGCGTCTGCAGACGTTGCGCTTCGGCCTGGCGTTGTTTGACCTTCTCGTCCAGGCGGCTGGACAGTTGCAACTGCACGCCGATCACGCCGACCAGGATCAGCACGAACGCGCCCAGCAACACCGGCATCAGGTCGCTGAATGCCGCCCAGATGGGGGTGCCCAATTCGCCGTCGCTTTCGATCTCGTCGCTCATGCTGTTTCTGCTTCGCCGGGTTCGCTGCGCCCACGATCGAGCTGGCGCAGTTCTTCGATGATCTGCTTCTGCGAGAGCATGCTGAGGTCGACCACTTCACGCGCCTGTGCGACGTAGTAGGCAAGTTGGTCGTCGCTGCGCGCCAGCGAGGCATCGAGTGCCGTGGCGACGTGCTGCAGGCGCTCGTTGAGCTCGCTGGTGGCGCCGCTGAACAACTGCACCGCCATGCCGAACGCTTCGCCCAGGCTGGCCACCTCCACCGCGCTGCCGCTGACATGCGCGGCCACTGCGCCGAGCTTGCCGGTTTCGCTGCCGATCTGTTCGGTGAGCTGGCTGCCCACGCGCTGCAGCAGGTCGGCCGAGGTGGTCACCAGGGCATCCACTGCTTCGCGTTGTTCGGTGGAGGCGTGATTGACTGCATTGAGCAAGGTGTCCAGGGTGGCAAGCAGCTTGCTGCGTTCTTCCAGCATGGCGGTGTCGCGCACCATGCTCTCGGACAGCGATTGGCGCAGCTCGGCCACGACATCGGCCGCGGCCTTGGGCGTTTCGGAGGCGATCTGCATCAGGCGCGACACTTCGCTGATCGTCGCGCTGGCCTGCGCCTGCGCCTGCGTGGACAGCACGCTGGCGGTGCTGGCCAGGGTGTCGCAGATGGCCTGCTGTTGCTGGGCGACGCGTTCGCCGGTCTGCTCCCATTGCGTGGTCAGGGCCGTGCTCATCGCGCCGAAGCGCTCGCTCCACAGCGCCAGGCGCTGGGTGTCGCGCGCTTCCAGGGCCGCCTGCAGATCGGTGTGCGATTGCTGCAGGGTGCCGACCAAAGCTGCGGCATGCGCGTCGAAACTGGCGGTGGCTGCGGCAAGGGCGCTGTGGTGCTGGCTGGACAACGTGGCGCTGGCCTGTTGTTGCTGCGCGAGTGCATCGCTCCACGCGCTGGCGGTGTCGCTGCGCGAGTGCATCGCTCCACGCGCTGGCGGTGTCGCTGCTGGATTGCGCCATGCGTTGCGACACCGCCTCCACCAACGCGGCAGAGCGTGCCTCGAAGGTGCTGGCAAAGTGCGCGAGCGTGTCTTGCAGTTCCTGGGTGAGCGCGTGATTGGCGCGTTGCTGCTCGGCCACCGCGGCAGTCCATGTCGCTGCGGCAGTGGCGGTGCTGTCGGCAAAACCGTGACTCAGCCCGTCGAGTTGCTGCCGCACGGCCTGCTGCACGCCTTCATGCAAGGCGCTGGTCTGCTGCGCCAGTTGCTCGAGGGTGGCGTGCAAGTGCGTGCTGAGCGCTTCGGTGGCGCGTTGCTGTTCGGCAAGCACGCCGGCCCAGTTGGCGGCGTTGGCCGCGGTGCTGCTGGCAAAGCCATCGTTGAGTGCGCTCAATTGCTGTTGCACGGCCCGGGTGACGCTGTCCTGCATAGCAACGCTGCGTTGGTCGATCTGTTCCAGCGTGCCCTGCAATTGCTCGGTCAACGTGGCCTGCGTACGTTCCTGCGCGGCCAAGGCCACCTGCCAGTGCTCGGTCGCCGTGCGCGCGTTCTGCTCGATGGCTGCATTGACCCCGTGCAACTGCTGCTGCACGGCGCTGCTCACGCTGTCCTGCACGGCAACGCCGTGCGCACTAAGGCAACGCTGATCAA